>NZ_JBDJMU010000014.1:0-114943 GCF_039674105.1 Luteimonas sp. TWI596 | reverse complement strand
GCCGCCCGCCCCGCACCCCCGCCAGCCCGGGGTCCTGTGTGCATTTTCGCCCCGCTAATTTGCCCTCTGACCCCGGTTTTGCCGGTTTTGAAGGCGGCCGGGAAACGCCCATAAAAAAGGGCCGCAATCGCTTGCGGCCCTCGTCATGCGTATTGCGTCGGAATCAATGCTTGACGCGCGTGCGCCGGACCTCGCCGCCATTCTTGGGCACCACCTTCGAACGCGCCTTCTTCGGTTCGGGCTTGGCCGAGGGCGGCGGCGGGAGCGGCCGCTCCAGTGCCAGGTCGAGCACCTCGTCGATGTACTTCACCGGCACGATCTTCATGCCCTGGGTGACGTTCTTCGGGATGTCGGCCAGGTCCTTGCGGTTCTCCTCGGGGATGATCACGGTCTTGATGCCACCGCGCAGCGCCGCGAGCAGCTTCTCCTTCAGGCCGCCGATCGCGGTCACGCGCCCACGCAGCGTGATCTCGCCGGTCATCGCCACGTCCGCACGCACCGGGATGCGCGTGAGCAGCGAAACCAGCGTCGTCGCCATCGCGATGCCGGCGCTGGGACCGTCCTTGGGCGTCGCGCCGTCGGGCACGTGTACATGGATGTCGTGCTTCTGCAACGCGTCGAGCTCCAGGCCGAGCCGCTCGGCACGCGCGCGCACGACCGACATCGCCGCCGACGCCGATTCCTTCATCACATCACCCAGTTGGCCGGTCAGCGTCAGCTGGCCCTTGCCCGGCACCTGCGTGGCCTCGATCTGCAGCAGATCGCCGCCGACCTCGGTCCAGGCCAGGCCCGTGACCAGGCCGATCTCGTTGTCCTGTTCGGCGCGGCCGAAATCGAAGCGCTGCACGCCCAAGTACTTGTCGAGATTCTTCTCGGTGACCTTGACCGCCTTGATCGCCTTCACGCTCTTGCCCTTGGTCTGCACCGGGCCGGCCAGCGCGATCTCCTTGACGACCTTGCGGCAGACCTTGGCGATCTCGCGCTCGAGGTTGCGCACGCCCGACTCGCGCGTGTAGTAGCGCACGATGTCGCGGATCGCGCCTTCGGAGATCGTCAGCTCGGCCGCCTTCAGGCCGTTGGCCTTGAGCTGCTTGGGCAGCAGGTAGCGCGTGGCGATGTTCAGCTTCTCGTCCTCGGTATAACCCGGGATGCGGATCACTTCCATGCGGTCGAGCAACGGGCCGGGGATGTTGAGCGAGTTGGATGTCGCGACGAACATCACCTCCGACAGGTCGAGGTCGACCTCCAGATAGTGGTCGTTGAAGGTGTGGTTCTGTTCGGGATCGAGCACCTCCAGCAACGCCGAGGCCGGGTCGCCGCGGAAGTCCATCGACATCTTGTCGATCTCGTCGAGCAGGAACAGCGGGTTCTTGGTGCCGACCTTGTTGAGGCTCTGCACGATGCGACCGGGCATCGAGCCGACGTAGGTGCGCCGATGGCCGCGGATCTCGGCCTCGTCACGCACACCGCCCAGCGCCATCCGCGTGAACTTGCGGTTGGTCGCCTTGGCGATCGACTGGCCGAGCGAGGTCTTGCCCACGCCGGGCGGGCCGACCAGGCACAGGATCGCGCCCTTCATCTGCTTGACGCGCGTCTGCACGGCCAGGTACTCGAGAATGCGCTCTTTGACCTTCTCCAGGCCGTAGTGGTCGGCATCGAGGGTGTCCTGGGCCGCCTTGAGATCCTTGCGGACCTTGCTGCGCTTCTTCCACGGCACGCCGAGCAGCCAGTCGAGATAGTTGCGCACGACCGAGGCTTCGGCCGACATCGGCGGCATCTGCTTGAGCTTGTTGAACTCGGCGCGGGCCTTGGCCTCCACCGGCTTGGGCATGCCGGCCGAGGCGATCTTGCGGGCGAGCTCCTCGATATCGTTGGGCGCATCGTCGATCTCGCCCAACTCCTTCTGGATCGCCTTCATCTGCTCGTTGAGGTAGTACTCGCGCTGCGACTTCTCCATTTGCGACTTCACGCGGCCGCGGATGCGCTTTTCCATCTGCTGCACATCGATCTCGCCGTCGACGAAGCCGACCAGCAGCTCCAGGCGGTCGGCGGTATCGGCCGACTCGAGCAGCCGCTGCTTGTCAGCCAGGCGCACGCCCAGGTGCGCGGCGATCGTATCGGCCAGGCGGCCGGGCTCATCGATGCCGGCCAGGGTCTGCAGCAACTCGGGCGGCAGCTTGCGATTGGTCTTGACGTACTGCTCGAACAGGCCCATCAGCGAGCGCGCGATCGCCTCGACCTCGCGCGGCTCGCGCGACTCGACCGCACTCAACGGCACGCCGGCGCCCAACAGCGCGCCCTCGTGCTCGCGGATGTCGCGCAGCGAGACGCGCTCGGTGCCCTCGACCAGCACCTTGATGGTGCCGTCGGGCAGCTTGAGCAACTGCAGCACCTGGGCCAGCGTACCGACCTGATACAGGTCGTCCGCGCCCGGGTCATCGATGTCGGCGGACTTCTGCGCGACCAGCAGGATGCGCTTGTCGGCCTCCATCGCCACATCGAGCGCGCGGATCGACTTGTCGCGTCCGACGAACAGCGGGATCACCATGTGCGGGAACACGACGACGTCGCGCAACGGCAGGACCGGAAGATCGTAGGTGTCGGGAGTGGCGCGTGAGCTCATGGGGGGGTTCCTTGAAAGATCGCGTCCGGCCGGCGGCGCCGGCCCGGCGGCCGGACGAGGCCGCCTGGGGGCCAGTCGTTTATGGGGCGCGCGGGCGCCGGATGCAAGCGGATCGGCCGGCTCCCACGCAAAAGCGCCGCGATCGATCCGATCGCGGCGCTTACTGGCGGGCATTGTCCGGGCGCCGACGCTGAACGGGACGGCAGCCGGAACGTTTCGTTCCGGCTGCGTCGATCACTCGCCCGAGGAGGCGACCTTCTGCTCGGCGACCGGGGTCTCGTAGATCAGGTACGGCTCGGACTTGTGCTCGATGACCGACTCGTCGACCACGACCTTGCTGACGTTCTCCAGCGACGGCAGCTCGTACATGGTGTCGAGCAGCACGGATTCGACGATCGTACGCAGCCCGCGGGCGCCGGTCTTGCGCTTGATCGCTTTCTTGGCGATCGCCGACAGCGCGTCGGGCCGGAACTCCAGCTCGACGCCCTCCATCTCGAACAGCTTGCGGAACTGCTTGCTGATTGCGTTCTTGGGCTCGGTCAGGATCTGGATCAGCGCCGGCTCGTCCAGTTCCTCGAGCGTGGCGACCACCGGCAGGCGGCCGACGAACTCGGGAATCAGGCCGAACTTGATCAGGTCCTCGGGCTCGACGTCGGCCAGCACCTTGCCGGTGTCGGCCTTGCGCTCGGAACTCTTGAGCTTGGCGCCGAAACCGATGCCGCCGGCCTCGGTCGAACGCTGCTGGATCACCTTGTCCAGGCCGGCGAACGCGCCGCCGACGATGAACAGGATGTTCTTGGTGTCGACCTGCAGGAACTCCTGCTGCGGATGCTTGCGTCCGCCCTGCGGCGGCACGCTGGCGACCGTGCCTTCGATCAGCTTGAGCAGCGCCTGCTGCACGCCCTCGCCCGACACGTCGCGGGTGATCGACGGGTTCTCGCTCTTGCGCGAGATCTTGTCGATCTCGTCGATATAGACGATGCCCTGCTGCGCCTTCTCGGCGTCGTAGTCGCACTTCTGCAGCAGCTTCTGGATGATGTTCTCGACGTCCTCGCCGACATAGCCGGCCTCGGTGAGCGTCGTCGCATCGGCAATCGTGAACGGCACGTTGAGCAGGCGCGCCAGCGTCTCGGCCAGCAGCGTCTTGCCCGACCCGGTCGGACCGATCAGCAGGATGTTCGACTTGGCCAGTTCGACCTCGTCGTTCTTGCTGCGGCTCTCGATGCGCTTGTAGTGGTTGTACACGGCCACGGCGAGCGTCTTCTTCGCGCGCTTCTGGCCGATCACGTACTGGTCGAGCACCTCGAGGATCTCGCGCGGCTTGGGCAGCGAACTGCGCGCCGACTGCGCCTTCTCCTCGAGTTCCTCGCGGATGATGTCGTTGCAGAGCTCGACGCACTCATCGCAGATGAACACGCTGGGGCCCGCAATCAGCTTGCGCACCTCGTGCTGGCTCTTTCCGCAGAAGGAGCAGTAGAGGATCTTGTTGCTGTCGCCGGAACGACCCTGACGGTCTTCGCTCATGCCTTCGCCAAATCAATATTGCGGTTACGTTTCGAGAATAACACAGCGTCCGGCGCCGCCCTCAGGGACGGCACCGGCGCTCTCATGCCTGATGAATCAATGACTTGGAGCGTCAGGCGGGGGTGATCGTCTCGTCGGGACGGCGCTCGAGCACCTGGTCGACCAGGCCGTACTCACGGGCGGCCTGCGCGCTCTTGAAGTTGTCGCGCTCGGTATCGCGGGCGATCGTCTCGAACGGCTGGCCGGTGTGGTGGGCCATGATCTCGTTGAGACGCTGCTTCATCGACAGGATCTCCTTGGCATGGATGTCGATGTCGGTGGCCTGGCCCTGGAAGCCGCCCAGCGGCTGATGGATCATCACTCGCGAATTGGGCAACGCATAACGCTTGCCCGCCGCGCCCGAGGCCAGCAGCAGCGCGCCCATGCTGGCCGCCTGGCCGACGCAGATCGTGCTCACGTCCGGCTTGATGAACTGCATGGTGTCGTAGATCGCCATGCCCGCGGTGACCACGCCGCCGGGCGAGTTGATGTACAGATTGATGTCCTTCTCGGGGTTCTCCGCCTCGAGGAACAGCAACTGGGCCACGATCACGTTGGCCATATGGTCGTCGATGCCGCCGACCAGGAAGATCACGCGCTCCTTCAACAGGCGCGAGTAGATGTCGTACGCGCGCTCGCCGCGGCTGGTCTGCTCGACCACCATCGGCACCAGGTTGAGGGCTTTGGTTTCGATGCTCATCAATCGTTCCGTGTCGGGAGGGACGCCCGGCCCCGTTGGGCCGGACGGACGGACGCCACTTACCCCTGCGGGGCGATGGCGTCCTGGAAGGACAGCGGCTGCTCGGTGTGCTGGGCGCGCTCGGCGATCCAGTCGATCACCTGCTCTTCCATCACGCGGTTCTGCAGCCCCGACATCAGCTGGGGGTCGTTGCGGTACATCTCAATGACCTGCTGCGGCTCCTCGTAGGTGGAGGCGATCAGACGCATGGTCTCGTTCACGCGCTTGGGATCGAGCTTGAGCTCGTTGCGGCGCGCAACCTCGCCCACCAACAGCCCGACCAGCACGCGCTTGCGCGCAGGCTCCATGAACCCGGTGTGCGCATCCTCGCCCACATTCGGGTTCTGGCCGTTGCGGCGGGCCTGCTCGACGGTCTGGCGCAGCAGCGACCGGGCCTCGGCCTCCACCAGCTTGGGCGGCAGCTCGACGTGCGCGAACGCGGCGACGAGTTGCTCGCCGACCTCGCGACGCAGGCGGTTCATCAGCGCGCCCTTGAGCTCGCGCTCCAGGTTGCTGCGAATCTCGGTGCGGAACTGGTCCATCTCGCCGCTCTTGACGCCGAAGCTGCGGATGAACGCCGCATCGACCTCCGGCAGTTGCTGTTCGGACACCTGCTCGATCTTGACGTGCACGGTGGCCTGCTTGCCGGCGAGCGGCGGCACGCGCCAGTCCTGCGGGAAGCTGACCTCGATCGCCTTCTCTTCGCCCTTCGACAGGCCGACCAGCGCCTCCTCGATCTGCGGGAACATCGCGCCCGAACCGAGCACGGTGACGCCGCGCTCGGCGCCCTCGGCCGGCAGGCGCTCGTCGCCGATCTGCGACCAGGTCTCGACATCGACGGCATCGCCGGTCTGCGCGCCGCGCGTGACCGCGCTCCAGCTGCGGCGCTGCAGGCGCAGGTTCTCGATCATGCGATCGATGTCGTCCTCGGCCACCTCGGCGGTGTTGCGTACGACCTGAAGCTTCTCCAGTTCGATGTCGCCGAAATCGGGGACGACCTCGAACGTGGCGATGAACGCCAGTTCGCCCTCGTCCGCGGCTTCGGACGGCGCGATCTGCGGCTGGCCGGCCAGGCGCAGCGCGTTCTCGCGCACGCCCTGGTCGAAGCCCTCGCGTAGCAGGCCGTCCAGGACCTCGGCACGGACCTGCTCGCCGAACCGCTGCTCGACGACCTTGGCCGGCACCTTGCCAGGCCGGAAGCCCTTGAGCCGCGTGGTCCGCGCGATCTCGCGCAGACGGCCAGCGACCTGGGTCTCCAGGCGTTCGGATGGCACACGGAACGTCATCCGGCGTTCCAGGGTGCCCAGCGATTCGACCGAAACTTGCATATCCACTCCTGCGCTGCGGACGGCGCCGCACGACTCTGACTTGTTGGGAATTGGTTCCGACGGCGGCCGGCCGCCCGCGACCTGCGCGGCTGGCGACGGAACGGCGTAGTTTGGCCGATTCGGGGGCCGGCCGCCACCGGGCGGCGCGTCGGGGGGACGCCATAGGTCGACCGGGGGCGCGATACGGCGCGGCGCGGGGTTGGATGCGTGGCCGCCTTCGCAAGCGGCGAACGGGAGCGATCGTGCCGCCGGCGCGCCTGCGGAGATGGCCCGCGGCGTCATGGCCCGGGCGCGCGACGGCGCGCTGCGCTCCGAAGGCCCTCTTCAAAAGCCCGCGGCGTCATGATCCCTGCGCGCGAGCGCGCGTTCTTCATCGGGGAAGCTTCGAACAGCCCGCGGCGTCACGGCCCGGGCGCGCGACGGCGCGCCATGCTCCAACTCCCTCCTCAAAAGCCCGCGGCGTCACGATCCCCGCGCGCGAGCGCGTTCTTCATCGGGGAAGCTTCGAACAGCCCGCGGCGTCACGGCCCGGGCGCGCGACGGCGCGCTGCGCTCCCAAGGCCCTCTTCAAAAGCCCGCGGCGTCACGATCCCCGCGCGCGAGCGCGCGTTCTTCATGTCTGCCGCTTTGGGGTTCACCTGGGCTGGTGCGAAAGGCGGGACTCGAACCCGCACGCCTTGCGGCACTGGTACCTAAAACCAGGGCGTCTACCAATTCCGCCACTTTCGCATCGTGCCCGCCTGGCGGACGGCGGCATCGTAGTCGATCCCGGCCTCCGCGCCCATCCCGCCCCTCCCCTCGCGCCCGGGGCGAACGCCATGCGCGCTGCGCATGGCCGGACCTGCGCAGCAGGCGAACCGCAGGTTCGAATCCCGCGGCCAAACGCCCAAACGAAAAACGCCCGGCGGTGCCGGGCGCTTTGTAACGGGTGGGCCGTCAAGGGTGAGCCCGGGCGGCTTGCGAACCACCGGTTCGCGCCCGGGCGAACGCCATGCGCGCTGCGCATGGCCGGACCTGCGCAGCAGGCGAACCGAAGGTTCGAATCCCGCGGCCAAACGCCCAAACGAAAAACGCCCGGCGGTGCCGGGCGCTTTTCGTAACTGGTGGGCCGTCAAGGATTCGAACCTTGGACCTATTGATTAAGAGTCAACTGCTCTACCAACTGAGCTAACGGCCCGATGAAGCGGGCGCGCATTGTAATACCGCCTTGCGCGCCGATGCAACACCGGAGGGGCATTGCATCTTGAAACGGTGGGGTGGCTGAGGGGATTCGAACCCCCGACCACTGGAATCACAATCCAGTACTCTAACCAACTGAGCTACAGCCACCACAGACCCGCATCGCCTGCCGACCCAAGGGTCGCCCGGCGGCCGCGCATTCTATCCCGAAACGCATGGCGAACGACATGCTTTCGACACGACCCGCGCGGCGGGCGCGCATTGTAGCGCGGCATCGGCCGAAATGGCAGCGCATTGCTTGCTGATCGCCGGCATGTCGACAACCGCCTGCTTGCTGCTCAGGCGACTCGATGCACACATGCTGGCTGTCGACGTTGCCGTGGCAGAGGGTCGCCTCGCTTCGCCTCGACAGGCGCCCGGCGCTCCGCCCCCCCTCCGCCGGCCACGTTGCGAAACGACAGATACGCATCGCCGACGCCTGCCACACCACGCTTCCAGCGCAGCGCCATGCAACATCGTCGCAGCTCGTCGACCCTGTGACGGGCGCATTCACAACGCCGTCTCGAAATGATCCCCCATGTTGGATCTGTCTCCGCGCTCCTCGGTCGGTGCATGCGTCGCCAGAATCTCGAAGCCCTGTTCGATGCCTGGGAAAGCGAACTCGCGCTGCTGTTCGAAGCAACGCCCGGGATCGAGGAATTCTGGCAACACTGGCGCGAGCGCGAGGCGGTCATCGAACAGTTGGTCACGCCGGAGCGGGCCGCGCTCGCGGCCGCCGCGTTCGCACGGCTGCTGACCCTGGCCCAAGCGCACGGCTACGGCCAGCGGCCCGCGACACGGCGCCCGCCCCCGATGCTGGAATGACAGGCGCCGCTGTCGCGCCCCCGGACGAGCACTCGACCCGATGACGGACAAGCGGCGCGGCCAGCTCGCTTCCCGCCCCTCAGGCGTGCCACACACCTGCCGCTCCCCGCCACATTGCCCGCACTGCGGCGTGCGCTTCGCCGGACACAAGCTCCGCGCCCCCCTCCCCGCCACTCCTGCAGGGATTGCATTCGACCGGACCCACGGACTCACGCCCCCGGGACGATGCGGTCCCTACACAGTCTCTCCACCCCACAGGAGAGATCGCAATGGCAGTCAAGACGCTCGAAGAATTGTTCATCCACGAACTCTCGGACACCCATTCGGCCGAACGCCAAATGGCTAAGGCGCTGCCGCGCCTGGTCCGTGCGGCCGACAATCCGGCACTGGCGGCCGCGTTCGAAACGCATCTGGAAGAGACCACCTTGCAGATCGAGCGCCTCGACCGTGTGGTCGAGTTGCTGGACGCGCGCCTGAAGCGCATCAAGTGCGCCGCAATGGAAGGCCTGGTCGAAGAGAGCAAGGACGTCATCGATTCGATCGACAAAGGCCCGCTGCGCGACGCCGCACTCATCGGCGGCGCGCAGAAAGTGGAGCACTACGAGATCGCGTCGTACGGCACGCTGTGCGCGCTGGCGAAGCAACTGGGCCACACCGACGCGGTCAAGCTGCTGCAGGAAACGCTGGCCGAGGAAAAAGCCACCGACGAGAAGCTGACGCTGTTGGCAGAACACGGCGGCAACCAGGCCGCGGCCGAGAACGCCTGACCGACAGAGGTGACGACGCGTTCGATGCACGCGTCGTTACAGCCCTATCAGCCGACAGGCCACTGCTGGGGATCGCGAAGCTGCGGCGTGACGACAATGACGCGGCAACGAGAATGCACATACGGTCGCGTGCCCATGGCGCGCCCGACAGGAATCGAACCTGTAACCCCCGACTTAGAAGGTCGGTGCTCTATCCGGTTGAGCTACGGGCGCCCGCGGGACACGCTGCGACCGGGCTCGCCGGGTGGTCGGGGTAGAGGGATTCGAACCCCCGACATCCTGCTCCCAAAGCAGGCGCGCTACCAGACTGCGCTATACCCCGCCGGACATCGAGCGGTCGAATCGCCCGCCGGTGGGCCGGAGGACCTCGGCATTGTCGGAAGGCGCAGCCGCGCTGTCAACGCGCCGCCCAGACGCCGCGGTGTATCCTGCCCGGCGATCCGAACATGAACCATCAGGGGCTTACTCGATGCGCAGCGGCAATCCCACGCTTCAGGAATCCACGTTCCTCGACCTCGCCAGCGGCAGCGTCGTCACCCGCGACGGGGAGGCGATGACGCTCAACGGCACGGTCAACAAGACCGGCCTGCTGCTCCTGCTCGCGGTCCTGACAGCCGCGTTCGCGTGGACGCAGTCGGTCAACGCGGACGGCACGCCGACGGAAAGCTTCGGGCTGTATGCCTGGGGCGGCGCGATCGGCGGCCTGATCCTGGCGCTGGTCACGGTATTCAAGAAGACCTGGGCGCCGGTCACCGCCCCGATGTACGCCCTGGTCGAAGGGTGCTTTCTCGGCGCGATCTCGGCGATGTTCGAGGCACGCTTCCCGGGCATCGTGATGCAGGCGGTGATGCTGACCTTCGGCACGCTGTTCGCGTTGCTGGCGGTGTATCGCAGTGGCCTGATCAAGGCGACCGAGAACTTCAAGCTCGGTGTGGCCGCGGCCACTGGCGGTATCGCGCTGGTCTACCTGGCGACGATCGTGCTGAGGCTGTTCAACATCGAGGTGCCGCTGATCCACGAATCGGGCCTGATCGGCATCGGTTTCAGTCTGTTCGTGGTCGTGGTCGCCGCGCTGAACCTGGTGCTGGATTTCGACTTCATCGAGACCGGCGTCGAGCACGGCGCACCGAAGTACATGGAGTGGTACGGCGCGTTCGGCCTGATGGTCACGCTGGTGTGGCTGTACGTTGAGTTCCTCCGCCTGCTGGCGAAGTTGCAGTCGCGCGACTGAGCCGCCATGCGCCGGGGTCATCCCCAGCAACGCCGGACACGACAAGGGCGCCGAACGGCGCCCTTGTCGTGTGTGCTGCCGATGGCCTCAGAGCCGCGAGGCGATCGCCTGCGCGAAGCCCATCGTGGTGCCGGTGCCGCCCAGGTCCGGGGTCACGCCGTCCTTGGCATCGAGCGTGGCGACGATCGCGGCGCGCAACCGCTGCGCCTGCTCGGGCAGCGCCAGATGGTCGAGCATCTGCGCGGCCGCCAGCAGCAGCGCGCAGGGATTGGCCACGCCCTTGCCGGCGATGTCCGGTGCCGAGCCGTGCACGGCTTCGAAGATCGCCGCGTCCTTGCCGATGTTGGCGCCCGGGGCCAGGCCCAGCCCGCCGACCAAACCGGCGCACAGGTCGGAGATGATGTCGCCGAACAGGTTCGTGGTCACGATGATGTCGAACTGCTCGGGGCGCATCACCAGCTGCATGCAGGTGTTGTCGACGATCATCTCGTTGGCCTCGATCTCCGGATACTCGGCCGCGACCTCGCGGGCGATCTTCAGGAACAGGCCCGAGGTGCTCTTGAGGATGTTGGCCTTGTGGACAATCGTGACTTTCTTGCGGCCGGTCTTGCGCGCCAGCTCGAATGCGTAGCGCACGATGCGCTCCGAGCCCTTGCGGGTGATACGGGTGATCGACACCGCGGTCTCGCCGTCGGCCGACACCTCCTGGCCTTCGCTGATGTACGAACCTTCGGTGTTCTCGCGGATCGTGATCAGATCGACGCCGCTGGAAAAGCGCGAGCGGGTGTTCGGGAACGAGGTCGCCGGGCGGACATTGGCGTAGAGATCGAACTGGCGACGCAGTTCGACGTTGATCGAGCTGAAGCCGCCGCCCACCGGCGTGGTCAGCGGGCTCTTGAGCGCAACGGCGTTGCGGCGGATCGATTCGAGTGTCGCGGCCGGCAGCAGCTCGCCGTGCTTGTCGAGCGCCATCAGGCCGGCGTCGGCGTCTTCGTACTTGAGGCCCAGCTGCATCGCGTCGAGCACGTGCAGCGTGGCGTCCATGATCTCCGGGCCGATACCGTCGCCGCGGATAACCGTAATCGTGTGCGTCATGTCGGGGGGAGGTCCCTGCGCAGGGGCACCGCGCTGCGCGCGGCGCCAGGGTGAAATGAAGGAAGAAAACCGCCGTATTATGCCCGATGCGCGCAGATGGCCCCAAACCGGGCAACCGGGCGCACAGGGCGCGCGGCTGGGTCAGCCGTGGTCGTGGCCGGCCGGCGCGGCGGCCTCGCCCTGCTCCAGCCGGTCGAGGAAATCGACCGCGCGGCGCAGGTGCGGGATGACGATGCTGCCGCCCACGACCAAGCCCACCGAGAACGTTTCGAACAGTTCCTCGCGGCTCGCACCGGCGTCCTTGCACTGGGCGACGTGGTAGCTGATGCAGTCGTCGCAGCGCAGGACCAGCGAGGCCACCAGCCCCAGCAACTCCTTGGTCTTCACGTCGAGCGCGCCGGCCTGGTAGGTCTGGGTGTCGAGCGCGAAGAAGCGCCGCACCACCTGATTGGGTTCGGCGAGGATGCGCTCGTTCATGCGCTTGCGGAATGTGGTGAATTCGGCGAGTCGGTCGCCCTCGCCTTCGGTCCGGTCGCCGCTCACGACGCCGCGCCCTCGACCAGCGGCAGGAAGCCGCCCTGGCGGTGCAGCGCCATCATGTCGTCGTAGCCGCCGACGTGGGTCTGGCCGACGAAGATCTGCGGCACGCTGGTGCGGCGCGCACGCTCGACCATACGCTGGCGCTCGTCGGCATCCAGGTCCACGCGCACCTCGCGCCACGACAGGCCCTGGCTCTTGAGGAAGTTCTTGGCGGCCGCGCAGTATCCGCAGATCGCGCTGGTGTACATGACGATCTCCGGCGCCGCCGGGTCGGGGGATTGGCTGGTCAAGTCGGTCTCCGGGGAAACTTGTGCGGCCATTGTCGGTCAAAGCCGGGTCGCGGGGCGATGATGTTGCGATCACGACGCACCGCCCGCTTAACATGGGATTCACGCCCGTGGCCGAGCGCGCCGGCATGCTGGTTGCGCGGCCCCGCCCCTTCGATACCGAGCCGATGCCCACGATCCGACCTCGCCGTTTTCCCTTCCGCGTCCGCCTGCTGCCCTCGGCGATCGCGCTGACGCTGGTCGTCGCGTCGCTCGGCGTGCCGGCCCAGGACACCCGGCTGCCCGATATCGGCTCGTCGGCCGGCACCGTGCTCAGCCCCGCCAAGCAATCCGAGTACGGGCAGATGCTGCTGGCGCAGCTGCGGCACTACAACTATGTGCTGGAAGATCCACTGGTCGAAAACTGGCTGCGCACCACCGGCACACGGCTGGCGGCTTCGAGCGACCGGCCGCAGCAACCCTTCACCTTCTTCATGATGCGCGACCGCAGCATCAACGCGTTCGCCACGCTCGGCGGCTACATCGGCATGAACGCCGGCCTGGTGCTGGCGGCCGAAAGCGAGGACGAGGTCGCCGCGGTCCTCGCGCACGAGGTCGCGCATGTGACCCAGTCGCATGTGTTGCGCGGCGTCGAGCGTGCCCAGCGCGACCAGATCCCGATGCTGCTGGCGATGCTCGGCGCGATCGCGGTGGCCTCGCAGAGCAGCAGCAGTTCCTCCGACGATGCGGCGATGGCGGTGCTGGCCGGCGCCCAGGGCCTGGCCCTGCAGCGCCAGATCGACTACACCCGCTCCAACGAGTCGGAGGCCGACCGGCTCGGCATCCGCACACTGGCGCGCAGCGGCTACGACCCCGATGCGATGGCCTCGATGTTCGAGCGCATGCAGGCGGTCTCGCGCACCAACCAGGGCGGCGAACGCGAGCGCCTGCCCGACTATCTCAAGACCCATCCGGTCACCACGACCCGCATCAGCGAGGCGCGCGATCGCGCCGAGCGCATGACCCGCGAGACCGTGCAGGTCACGACCACGACCCCGCAGGGCTCGCGTGTGGAGCGTGTGCCGGTGGACGGCGCGCCCGAGGCGCCGCTGCGCGCGCTCGACAACCCGCTGTTGCCGGCCGCGTTGCGCCTGCCGCCCGGCGCCACCGGCGGCACCGATCCGGTCCAGTTCGGCTGGGCGCGCGAGCGGCTGCGCGTGCTCAGCGCCAATACGCCGGCGCAGGCGATCCGCGAGTACGAGGCGATGCGCCGCAGCGGCACCCTGACCGATGCCCAGCGCTACGGGCTGGCCTTTGCCCGCCTGCGCGCCAACGAGGCCGAGGTCGCCGCGCGCGAGCTCTCGGCCCTGCTCGACACCTACCCCGGCGATGTCTGGCTGTCGCTGGGCATGGCCGAGGCCGATGCGCGTGCCGGCCGGTCCGCGGCCGCGGACCGGCGCCTGGAGGCGCTGGTCGAACGGATGCCGCGCAATCCGGCGGTCGTGCTGAGCTACGCGACATTGCTGCTCGAGCGCGACTCTGCCCAATCCGGGCGCCGCGCCCAGGCGCTGCTGCGGCCGCTGCTCAACGGCTCGAGCGGCGACCCGGCCTTCCAGCGTGCATTCGCCCGCGCCAGCGAGATGGCCGGCGACCCGGTGCGGGCGGGCGAGGCCTGGGCCGAGGCGGCATTCCTGGGAGGCCGCGCGGAACAGGCGCTGATCCAGCTCAATACGCTCAAGAAGCGCGAGGACCTGGACTACTACGCCCGCGCGCGGATCGATGCGCGGATCGCCGCGATCACCCCGATGGTGCTGGAACTGCACCGCCAGGGTGTCCGCGACGAGGACCTGCGCCGGCGCTGACGGGCTGGTCACGGGCGCCGGGACGCGCCCGGCCGGCGGATCGTCGGCGCCGGCGCCGCTGCGCCGCCGCAGCGCCGACACGCCTTGCCGCCCCCCTGTCACCGGACCGTCATAAAACTGTCGTGTAATGGGGACTCCCCGGTCCTACGGAAAGCTCCATGCACAAGCGCATCCTCATCGTCGACGACGAACCGGCGATCCGCGATATGGTCGCGTTCGCGCTGCGCAAGGGCGAATTCGAACCGATGCACGCCGGCGACGCGCGCGAGGCCCAGTCTGCGATCGTCGACCGCGTGCCCGACCTGATCCTGCTCGACTGGATGCTGCCCGGGACCAGCGGCCTGGAACTGGCCAGGCGCTGGCGCAAGGATGCGCTGACCCGCGATATCCCGATCATCATGCTCACCGCGCGCGGTGAGGAAAACGATCGCGTCGGCGGGCTGGAAGCCGGCGTCGACGACTATGTGGTCAAGCCGTTCTCGGCCCGCGAGTTGCTGGCGCGCATCCGCGCGGTGATGCGCCGGGCACGCGACGACGACGAGGACGGCAGCGTGACAGTGGGGACGCTGCGCATCGACGGCGCGGCGCACCGGGTGTTCGCCGGCAACGAACCGGTCCAGATCGGCCCGACGGAGTACCGGTTGCTGCATTTCTTCATGACCCATCCCGAGCGCGTCTACAGCCGCTCGCAACTGCTCGATCATGTCTGGGGCGGCAGTGTCTACGTCGAGGAGCGCACGGTCGATGTGCACATCCGCCGGCTGCGCAAGACGCTCGAGCCGAGCGGACTGGACGGCATGGTGCAGACGGTTCGCGGCGCCGGCTACCGATTCTCGGCGTCGGTGTGAGCGCCGCGCCACCTGGCACGCACCTGCGCGCTTCCCTCGCCCTGCCCCGCGGCGACGCCGCACAGCGCCGCACGCCGCAGGCGCACGACGCTGCGCTCGCCCACGCAGACCTGTCCGCCCACATTGCCTAGACTTGCCGTCATGCCACCTCGTCTCCACGCCGCCTGGACCCGTACGCTGCTGCAGCTCGGGACCGTGCTCGCGGCCGCGACGATCGCCGGCGCCCTCGCCGGCCACGCGTGGATGGCGCTGGCGCTTGCCGCGCTGGGCGTGATCGCCTGGCATTACTGGAAGCTCTACGACCTGCTGCGGCGGCTGACCTCGCGCAGCCGGGTGCCGCCACCACAGGGCGACGGGGTCTGGCAGGAGGCCGACCGGCTGCTGCACCGGGGCCAGCAGGACATGCGCAATCGCAAGCGGCGCCTGATCGCGATGCTGCGTGCCTATCGCGCGGTCGCCGCGGCGCTGCCCGATGCGGTCGTGGTGGTCGAGCGCAACAGCCAGCGGGTGCAGTGGGTCAACCGCGCGGCGACGACGCTGCTCGGCCTGCAGATGCCGCGCGATGTCGGCCGCCCGGTCGGCGCGGCGCTGCAGCCGCTGCCGCTGGCGCACTGGCTGGCCCAGGGCCGGCGCGCCGAGCCGTTGCTGGACGTGCCCTCGCCATTCTCGTCGGGCACCCGGCTGGAGCTGCGGCTGATTCCCTATTCCGACGATCTGTGGCTGCTGCTGGTGCGCGATGTCACCCGCCTGGTCCGGTTGGAGCAAATGCGCCGCGATTTCGTCGCCAACGTCTCGCACGAATTGCGCACGCCGCTGACCGTGGTCCACGGGTATCTGGACATGCTCGACCCCGAGGAGCAGCCCGAATGGGCGCCGATGCTGCAGGAGATGCAACGCCAGTCGCAGCGCATGACCCAGTTGGTCGAGGACCTGCTGACGCTGTCGCGGCTGGAGGCGCAGGAGGGCGTGGGCGACGAGATCGTGTCGATGGCCTCGATGCTGGCCTCGCTCCGCCGGGAGTTGGAGATGCTCAGCCAGGGCCGGCATAGGATCGACGTCGAGGATGCCTCGGACACCGATCTGGTCGGCTCGACCCGCGAGTTGCACAGCGCGTTCTCCAACCTGGTCAGCAACGCGGTGCGCTACACGCCGCCGGGTGGGCGCATCGCGATCCGCTATGCCCCCACGCGCGACGGCGGGGTCGCGCTGTCTGTGGACGATTCGGGCTACGGCATCCCGGCCGCGCACCTGCCGCGCATCACCGAGCGCTTCTACCGGGTCTCGACCAGCCGCTCGCGCGAGTCGGGCGGGACCGGGCTGGGGCTGGCGATCGTCAAGCACGTGCTGCATCTGCACCAGGCGCGGCTGGAGATCGACAGCGAGGTCGGGCGCGGCAGCCGCTTCGCCTGCCATTTCACCGCCGAGCGCGTCCGCGCGCGCGACCCCCACGTCACAGGAGCCTTCGGATGAGCCATCCCCCCGCCCCCGGCAAGCCGCCGCGTCCGCGCCGGCCGGCGCGCACCACCGGACGCGACGCCGCGCCGCCGCCGACCGCAGGCGATCCGTTGCTCGATCCTGCGCTGTATCTCAACCGCGAACTGTCGCAGCTCGATTTCAACTTCCGGGTCCTGGCCCAGGCGCTCGACGAATCGGTGCCGCTGCTCGAGCGGGTGAAGTACCTGTGCATCTCGTGCACCAATCTCGACGAGTTCTTCGAGATCCGGGCCGCGACCGTCCGCCACGCACAGGACTTCGGCATGCCGTTGCCCCCCGATGGCCTGCCGCCGGCGACGGTGCTCAAGCGCATCCATGAGCGGGCCGCCGCCCTGGTCGAGGCGCAGTACGCGTGCTGGAACCAGATCCTGCGCCCGGCGCTGGGCACAGCCGGGGTGCGGATCCTCGGCCGCGACACCTGGACGGCGCGGCAGAAGCGCTGGCTGCGGGCGTACTTCCGCGAAGAAGTGATGCCGGTGCTCTCGCCGCTCGGGCTGGACCCCGCACACCCGTTTCCGAAGATCCTCAACAAGTCGCTCAACATCGTCGTGGTGCTCAAGGGCAAGGACGCATTCGGCCGGATCGGCAATCTGGCGATCGTGCGCGCACCGCGCTCGCTGCCGCGCATCATCCAGTTGCCCGAGCGCGTATCGGGTGGCGAGTACGACTTCGTATTCCTGTCGGCCGTGCTGTCGGAATTCGTGCACGAGCTGTTCCCCGGCATGGACGTGCGCGGGGCGTACCAGTTCCGGGTCACCCGCAATTCGGAACTGATCGTCGACGAGGAGGAGGTCGAGAACCTGGCGCTGGCGCTGCGCGACGAACTCGCCGGCCGCGGCTACCTGCGCGCGGTGCGGCTGGAGATCGCGGCCAATTGTCCCAAGGCGATCGTGCGCACGCTGCTGCAGAACTTCGACCTGCCCGAGAACGCGGTCTACCGGATCGACGGGCCGGTCAACCTCAACCGTGTCAGCCAGATCTTCGACCTGGTGCAGCGCCCGGATCTGAAGTTCCCGACCTTCCAGCAGCGCCAGCTGCCTGGCAACGATGCGATGTTCGAGATCGTCGCCGATGGCGACGTGCTGTTGCATCATCCCTTCGATTCCTTCGCGCCGGTGCTCGAGCTGATCAAGCAGGCGGCGGAAGACCCGAATGTGCTGGCGATCAAGCAGACGCTCTACCGCACCGGCAAGGATTCGGCGATCGTCGAGCACCTGGTCACCGCGGCGCGCAACGGCAAGGACGTCACGGTCGTCGTGGAGCTGCGCGCGCGGTTCGACGAGGAGGCCAACCTCGGCCTCGCCGACCGGCTGCAGGAGGCCGGCGTGCAGGTGGTCTACGGCGTAGTCGGCTTCAAGACCCACGCCAAGATGCTGCTGATCGTGCGCCGCGAGGGACGCAAGCTGCGCCGCTACGTGCACCTGGGCACCGGCAACTACCACGCCGGCACTGCGCGCGCCTACACCGACTTCGGGCTGATCACCGCCGACCCGCAGATCGGCAATGATGTCCACCTGATCTTCCAGCAGCTTTCGGGGCTGGCGCCGGCGATCGAGCTCGAACGCCTGCTGCAATCGCCGTTCACGCTGCAGCCCGGCATCATCGCGCGGATCGAGCGCGAAACCCGGCATGCGGCGCAGGGCCGCCCGGCGCGGATCGTGGCCAAGATGAACGCCCTCAACGAGCCGCAGGTCATGCGCGCGCTGTACGCGGCCTCGCAGGCCGGAGTGAAGATCGAACTGATTGTGCGCGGCGCCTGCGCGTTGCGACCGGGCGTGCCGGGCATCTCGGAGAACATCCGGGTGCGTTCGATCGTCGGACGGTTCCTGGAGCACCATCGCGTCTACTGGTTCGCCAACGATGGCGATCCTGAGCTGTTCTGCGCCAGTGCCGATTGGCTGGAGCGCAATCTGCTGCGGCGCGTGGAGACGTGCTTCCCGATCCTCGATCCCCAGGTCGCGACCCGGGTGCGCACCGAGTCCCTGGACAACTATCTGGCCGACAACATCAACGCCTGGGAACTGCGCGAGGACGGCAGCTACGAGCGGCTTGTGCCCGAGGGCGATGCGATGCCGCACTCGGCGCAGGGCTGGCTGCTCGCGCGCCTGTGCGGCTGACGCGACGACGGTCGGCGGGCGCGCGCTGCGCCGGGATGCACGGCATCGCGCACGCCATCACGGTTTGCGCGCCCACCGCATGCTTTACCATGCGCACTTCCCACCGCCACGTGGCGCCGCGCGCGTCGCGCCACGCAGGACCGTGATGACCGGACAGGACACGCTCGCACTCGCCGATGCGCTGACGCCGCCGATCGAGGACGGCGACATGCTCGCCGCAATCGACCTGGGATCCAACAGCTTCCACATGATCGTCGCCCGCTACACGCTGGGCCAGTTGCGCGTGGTCGACCGGTTGCGCGAGACCGTGCGCCTGGCCGAAGGCCTGGACGCACGCGGCGGCCTGGACGCGGCTGTGCGCCAGCGTGCGTTGCAGTGCCTGTCGCGTTTCGGAGAGCGCATCCGCGACATCCCGCCGCAGCACGTGCGGGCGCTGGCCACGCACGCCGTGCGCCGGTTGGCCGCGCCGCAGGCCTTCCTGGTGCCGGCCGAGACCGCGCTGGGCCATGCGATCGAAATCATCGCAGGCCGCGAGGAGGCCCGCCTGATCTATTTGGGCGTCGCCCACGCGCAGCCGCCCAAGCCGGGCCACCGCCGGCTGGTGATCGACATCGGCGGCGGCTCGACCGAATGCATCATCGGCAGCGGCTTCAATGCGCTCGAGCGCGAGAGCCTGCAGGTGGGCTGCATCGCCAGCACGCGGCGCTTCTTCGCCAACGGCAAGCTGACCCGGCGCCGCTGGCGCGAGGCGCTGGCCGAAGTCGCCGCCGAGTTCCAGCAATTCGCCAGCACCTACCGCGCACTCGGCTGGCAGGAAGTCGTCGGCGCCTCGGGCACCAACAAGGCGATCGGCGAAATCTGCGCGGCGATGAAGCTGACCAAAGGCGCGGTGACCGCCAACGCGCTGCCGGTCGTGCGCGACCGGCTGCTGCAGGCCGGCCAGATCGATGCCATCGACCTGCCCGGGCTGTCGGAGGACCGTCGGCCGATCATCGCTGGCGGCGTGCTGGTGCTCGAGGCCGCGTTCGAGGTCCTGGGCATCGAGCGCATGCACGTCAGCAAGGCGGCGATGCGTGAGGGTGTGTTGCACGACATGCTCGGCCGCCGCGGCGAGGCCGACCCGCGCGAGACCTCGATCGAGGCGCTGGTGCAGCGCTACGGCATCGACGGCGCCCACGCGGCGCGGGTGGAGGCGACCGCGTTGCGGCTGTTCGACCAGGTCGCGCGCCCCTGGCAGCTCGACGGCGACGACCTGCGCATGCTGGCCTGGGCGGCACGCGTGCACGAGATCGGCCTGGTCATCGCACACAGTCAGTACCACGTCCACGGCGCCTACGTGCTGGCGCATTCGGACATCGCCGGCTTCTCGCGTCAGGAGCAGCAGTTCCTGGCCGCGCTGGTGCGCTGCCACCGCCGCAAGGTGCCCAAGTCGGCCTTCGACGCCCTGCCCGACCGCCTGCTGCGCCAGGCCCGCTACACCGCCACCCTGCTGCGGCTGGCGGTGCTGCTGCACCGCAGCCACGAGCCCGACGAGATCCCGCAGTTGCAAGCAAGCGTCTACGGCGACGCGCTGCGGCTGCAGGTTTCCCGCCACTGGCTCGATGCCCGGCCGCTGCTGCGCGTGGACCTGGAATGCGAACCCGAGGACCTCGGCGCGCTCGGCGTGAAGCTGGTGCTCGCCGCGGAGTGAACGCAGCGCGGGCTGGGGCGCCCGCCTGCTGCTGTCATCGTTCCGTCGCCGTGCGGTCATTGCACGGGCATGTCGCACCGCGATCATCGCGGCTGCCACGGCAGCGGACCGAACGATGCGCTACGCGATCGTCACCGACACCTACACGCCCGACCTCAACGGGGTGGCGCTGACCCTGCAGGCCTACGTCGCCGGCCTGCGCGCG
Source organism: Luteimonas sp. TWI596 (assembly GCF_039674105.1). Lineage (NCBI taxonomy): Bacteria > Pseudomonadati > Pseudomonadota > Gammaproteobacteria > Lysobacterales > Lysobacteraceae > Luteimonas > Luteimonas sp. TWI596. The sequence goes on along the minus strand of NZ_JBDJMU010000014.1, from coordinate 94,532 downwards.
CGCGGCCATGCGGTCGAGGTGATCCACCCCCGCCAGCCGGGCGAGCCGGCGGGCAGCGATGATGCTGCGCTGCGGGTCCGCGGCCTGCGAGTGCCGCGCTATCCGTCGCTGCGCGTCGGGCTGCCGATCCAGACCCGCCTGCAGGCGGCCTGGCGTGTGCAGCGCCCCGATGCGGTCTACGTCGCCACCGAAACCCTGCTCGGCGGCTCGGCGATCCGCGCCGCGCGCGCGCTCGGCATCCCGGTCGTCACCGCGCTGCACACCCGCTTCGACCTGTACATGGCCGACTACGGCCTGCGCGCGCTGGCACCGCTGGCGCTGGCGTGGATGCGGCGCTTCCACGGCGGCGCCGATGCCACGGTGGTCGCGACCCAGGCGCTCGCCACCTGGCTGCAGGCCCAGCGCATCGGCCATGCGGTCGTACTGTCGCGCGCGGTGGACTGCACACAGTTCGACCCGGCGCGGCGCGACCCGGCGCTGCGCGCGGCCTGGGGCCTCCCGCCAGGCGGATTGGCGGTGGTCCATGTGGGCCGGATCGCAGCCGAGAAGAACCTGCCGCTGGCGATCCACGCCTTCCGTCGGCTGCAGCAGCAGCGGCCGGATGCCCGGATGGTGCTGGTCGGCGACGGTCCGTTGCGCGAATCGCTCGCGCACGCCCATCCCGATCTCGTGTTCGCCGGCGCGCAGCGCGGCGACGCGCTCGGCCGGCATTTTGCCAGCGCCGACCTGTTCCTGTTCCCCAGTCGCAGCGAGACCTTCGGCAATGTCGTGCTCGAGGCCATGGCCAGCGGCGTGCCGCAGGTGGCCTTCGACCTGGGCGCGGCCTCCGAGCACCTGGTCGACGGCCTGCACGGCGCCCGGATTACGGACGATGCACACGGCGACGCCGCCTTCGTCGCCGCAGCGCTGCGGCTGGCCCAGGACGATGCCGGCCGCGCGGCGATGGCCCGCGCCGGGCGCCGGGCGATGCAACGGCTGACGCCGGCCCAGGTCGCCGCCGACCTCGATGCGCTGCTGGCCGCGCCACGCGCGCGCGCCGCCTCTGTTCCCGTCCGACAGGTCGATCGCCATGCACACCGCGCCGCGTAGCCGCCTGTACCTCCACGACATGGGCTGGTGCCTGCGCGCCAACCGTGCCTGCACCCGTGTGTGGATCCGCCGTGGGTTCGCGACCGTCAGCCGGCTCGGCGACGGCGTGTTCTGGTACGCCTTGATGACTGCGCTGGTGGTGCTCGATGGCCTCGACGGCGCATTCGCGGCCGCGCACATGGCGGCCACCGGCGCGGTGGCCCTGCTGCTGTACCGCCGCCTGAAGCGCTGGACCAAGCGGCCGCGGCCGTTCGCGGCCGACGTACGCATCCGCGCCTGGGTCGCGCCGCTTGACGAGTTCAGCTTTCCGTCCGGCCATACCCTGCATGCGGTCGCATTCTCGACCGTCGCCATCGCGCACTACCCGGCGCTGGCCTGGTGGCTGGTGCCGTTCGCAGCCGCGGTCGCGGCCTCGCGTGTGGTGCTCGGCCTGCACTACCCCAGCGACGTACTCGCCGCGACCGCGATCGGCGGCGCACTGGGCGCCGCCGCGCTGTGGGTTGCCGGCTTCTGAGGGACCTTGGAGCGCGTCTGCCGCACCGACGCACCGCCCACTCACCGTTGAAAACGACGCAACCGCGGACCGAAGCCCGCGGCTGCGTCGCATGTCGCTGACGCGCGTCAGCGATCGGGCAGCGGCGGCGGCGTGGCAGTCGCCGTTGCTTCCGACAGGGCGTACCAGTCCACGCGCCGTGTCGTGAGCATGATCGCCGCCAGGATCGCGAACAGCAGGCCCGCTCCGAGCACCAGCGCGTTGTCCTCCGAGATCAGCAGGCCGTAGAGCGCGGCGTAGAGGATCGCCAGCATCCCGGCGAAACCGGCGCCCCAGGCGCGGCTGCGCAGCACCGCCGACAGATAAACGCCGATCAGGCCGATGCAGGCGATGCTGGCGGCCAGATACGACCAGCCGAACGCGATGCGCTCCGACAGGCCGACCAGCAACAGGAAGAAGATCGCCAGCGCCAGTCCGACCATCGCGTACTGGATCGGGTGGATGCGCAGTTGCCGCAGCATCTCGAACAGGAAGAACCCGGCGAAGGTCAGCAGGACGAACAGCACGCCGTACTTGCTGGCGCGATCGGCGCGCACGTAGGCATCGACCGGGTCGACCAGGGCGATGCCCAGCGCATCGATCCCCGCCTCGCCGTGTTCGCGCAGCATCGCCGCAGTATCGCGATCGGCGCGGGCGCCGTTGCGTACCTGCAGTTGCGCATCGCTGGCCAGCGAGGACACCGCCCACTCAGCGCGGAAGCCGTCCTGGCCGATCTCTCGCGTCGTGGGCAGGAAGCGGCCGTTGAACAGCGGATGGCGCCAGGGCGAATCGACCGCGACCCGGGTCTCGCCGGCCAGCGGCACCACCGCCAGCGCCTCGCTGCCCGACAGCGCCAGATCCAGCGTGGTGCGCAATTGCAGCCGGTCGCCGGCCGCGGGCGGCGCCAGCGCGGCATGCAGGCCCGAGCCCAGGTCGCCGCCGGCGCCTTGTGCCAATGCCACCTGCACATCGTCGAGCCGCAGTCGCGGCGTTCCGCGCAGGCCGCGCACGTCGGTGATGCCGTAGCTGATGTAAGGCCGGCCGATCCGGCGCGGCGCGACGGCATCGCGATCGTCGGGAATGCGCACATCGAAGCCGGCCCGCAACTGGCCTTCGAGCACGTACATGCGTACCTCGTGCAGCCCCAACCGTCGGGTGTAGGGCGCCATCGTCCCGGTCACGTCCGCCGTGCTCGGAAAAAAGATCCAGCGGTTCTCACGCTCGCGCTGCACGGTCCCGGTCGATCGCCCCTGGGCATCTTTCTCGTCCACCTCGACCGTCTCCACGTACGGCACCACCAGCACCGGTGTGGTCAGGGTCTGGCTCCCGGCCTCGCTGCGTGCGATCCGCTCGACCGCGTCGGCACGGTAGCGCTGACGATCGAGGATCACGCCCCGGATCATCAACAACGGCAACAGGATCGCCAGGCTCAACCCGGCCACGATCACGATCTTCAACGCCAAGCGCATGACACCACTCCAAATCCGGGAACGTGGCGGCAGCGTGCCCGGGCGCGATGGGGCGACGATGGCGGCTGTGTGAAGTGGCTATGAAGTCGGGCGCGTCGCAGTATCGCGTGGCAACTCGACCACGGCCAGCGCACCGCCGCCGTCGCGATTGTCGAGTCCGGCACGGCCGCCGTGCAGCGCGGCGACCTCGGCGACGAAGGACAGGCCAAGGCCACTGCTGCGGCTGCCGCCACCGGGCCTGGGCAGCGAGTAGAACCGCTCGAACACGCGTGCCCGGGCGTAGTCGGGAATGCCCGGTCCGCGATCGCCGACCGTCACCCGGACCCCGATGTCCGACGGCGCCGCGGCGACTTCGACCGTGGCATCGTCCGGAGAGAAGTCGCAGGCGTTGTCGATCAGGTTGGCGATCATCTGCCGCAGCAGATAGGCATCCCCCGAGACCACCGCATCGCGGCAGGCCGGGTCGATCTTCAGCTGCACCGGCACCCGTCCCGGATCGGCCGCGAACGGCGCCACCGCGGCATCGAGCACATCGGCGAGCACGACGCGCTCGGGCCGCTCGATGCGTTGCCGATGCTCGACCGCCGCCAGCGCCAGCAGCTTGTCGATCGTCTGGGTCATGCGCTCGCTTTGCGTGCGCACGCTCGCCGCGAAACGCGCGCGGTCCTCGTCGGGCAGCGGCTGCTCGAGCAGTTCGGCGGCGCCGCGGATCGCAGACAACGGCGCCTTCAGCTCGTGGGTCAGGCTGTGCACGTAACGCTCGACGTACTGCTTGCCCTCGAGCCGCTCGCGCATCGTCTCCAGCGCCCGGCCCAGGTCTGCGAACTCGCCGGCGCTGCGCGGCAGCGACGCGCGCTCGCCGGCGGTGACCGCATCAGCATAGCGACGCAGCGCACCGAGCTGGCGCGACAGCCACCAGGCCGCGAGCAGACCGATCGCCAACGCCGCGCCCAGCAGCACGCCGCCCCAGCGCATGATCGTGGCCTGGCTGCGGGCGATGAACGGCGCGATGGTGCGGTTGGGCTTGGCCACCGTCAGCACGCCGACGATGCGGTTGCCGTCGCGGATGGGCGCGGCCACGTGCATGACCGAGCTCGCGTCGTCGTCCGGATCCAGACGGCTGGACCGGGCGCCGTAGCGGCCGCGCAGCGTCAGGTAGACATCGTTCCAGCGCGAATAGTCGCGTCCGACGTCGCGCCCGCTCGAATCGAACACCACGATGCCCGCGGCATCGGTGACATAGACCCGGTAGGCGACATCGGACTTGCGGAAGCCCCAGATCTCGGCGTCGACACGGCGCGCGGCCAGGGCGCGGATGCGCGCGGCGAACCGGCCGTCGTCGATGCGCCCGGCCAGGAAGTCGTCGGTCGCCAGCTCGGCGAGCACGCCGGCAGTGTCGGCCAGCGTGTCCTCCATGGCCTGGCGGACCCCTGGCTTGACCTCCTGGGTGAACACCCGCAGCAACAGCAGCGCGGCGATCGCGACGATCGCGAAGTATCCCAACAGGATCCGCAGCCCGATCCGCATGGCGCGCCGTCAGTCCACGTCCAGCGAGTACCCCAGCCCCCGATGCGTGCGCAGCGGATCGGCTTCGGGGGTGATCGCACGCAGCTTGGCGCGCAAGGTCTTGACGTGGGTATCGACGGTGCGGTCGCCGCTGTCGGGGGCGTCCTCCCAGACCCGGTCCATCAGCTGCGCGCGCGAGAGCACCGCGCCCGGACGCGCGAGCAACGCCGCCAGCAGGCCGTACTCGTAGCGGGTGAGCTCGAGCGGCTGGCCGCGGTAGCGGATGCGCAGCCCAGCACGGTCGTGCTCGAACGCGCCTGCACTGGCGACATCGCGGCCTTCGCTGGCCGCCACGCCGCGCCGCAGCGCCACCCGCACGCGGGCAACGAGCTCGCGCAGCGAGAACGGCTTGGCCATATAGTCTTCGGCGCCGAGTTCGAAGCCGAGCACGCGCTCGGCCTCTGCGGACTGCGCGGTCAGGAAGATCACCGGCAACAGCGACTGCCGACGCAGGTCCGCGCACAGGGCGAAGCCGCTGACGTCCGGCAGCCCGACATCCAGGATGGCCAGATCGAATGTCTGTGCGGCCGCCGCGGCCAGCGCCGTGCGGCCGTCGAGGCAATGCCGGATCTGGTGGCCCTCTGCGCGCAACGCGTAGGCGACGGTATCGGCGATGGCAGGCTCGTCCTCGACGAGCAGGATGCGGGACATGGCGCGGCGCGAATGGAAACCGCGCACAGCATACGGCGAGGCCCGTCGCGCGCCGCTACCCTATGTCGATGAACTACCGCCACGCCTTCCACGCCGGCAACCACGCCGACGTCCTCAAGCACGTCGTGTTGCTCGCGATCTGCGACGCGCTCGCCGTCAAGCCGGCGCCCTGCTTCGCGCTCGACACCCATGCCGGCGCCGGTCTCTATCGCTTGAGCGACGATCCCGCGCAGCGGACCGGCGAAGCGCAGGCGGGCATCGGCCGGCTGCTGGCCGCCCCCAGGGCGACACCCGCAATCGCGCGGTATCTGGACGCCGTCGCGGCCTGTCGCGCCGCCCACGGCGCCGATGCCTACCCCGGCTCGCCCTGGCTGCTCGCCCACGCCCTGCGCGCACAGGACCGGATCGCCTGCTGCGAGATCGAGCCCGGCGCATTGGCCGCGCTGCGCCAGGCGGTCGGCTGCGACCCGCGCGTGGCGGTGCATGCACGCGACGGCTACGAGGCCTGCCGCGCGCTGCTGCCGCCGCGGCACGGCGCGCAGAAGTTCGCCCGCGGCCTGGTGCTGATCGACCCGCCCTACGAAGCGCAGCGCGCGGAGTTCGACACCGCCCTGCTCGCCATGCGCGATGCGCTGTCGCGCTGGCCGCAGGCGGTCCAGGCATTGTGGTACCCGATCAAGCAGCGGCGCACGCTCGCCCCATTCCTGCGCGCAGCCGGCCGGCTGCAAAGCCGCTCGACGCTGGTGGTGGAGTTGCTGGTCCGCGGCGACGACTCGCCGTTGCGGATGAACGGCAGCGGGCTGCTGCTGGTCGACCCGCCGTGGGCGCTGGCCGATGCGCTCGCGCCGGCGCTCGAGGCCTTGCGCGACGCCCTGGGCGAGGCCGGTGCCGACACCCGCCTGCACTGGCTGCGCGAACCGGCCTGAACACTGCGCAGGATATGGCGGTGGCTGCGGCGGTTCGCGGCCTGCCTTCACGGTACCTGAATCGCGGAGTTGGGTATGGTCGGCCCCACCCTTCCAGCCCGACCTTCGATGACCGCACGCAACCGCCTCCCTCCCTGGCACGAGGAAATCCGTCTCGCGAACGGCCGCCAGGTGTTGATCCGGCCGATCCGTCCCGCCGATGCCGACCCGCTACGCGCGGCCTTCGCGCTGCTGGAACCCGACGAGGTCCGCCAGCGCTTTCTGTACGCCAAGAAGGAGCTCTCGCCCGAGACTGCGCTCCGGCTGACCCAGCCCAACCCCAAGTCGGAGTTCGTGCTGGTTGCCGCCGAGCCCATGACCCCGGGCGAGGCACTGGTCGGCGCGGTCGCGCGCGCCGCGATCCTGCCCGGCACCCGGCATGCCGAGTTCCACATCCTGGTCAGCCACTACGTTGCCGGGATGGGACTGGGGCGCCATTTGATGCGGCGCCTGGTGCGCTGGGCCAAGGGCAAGCGGCTGGACCGCCTGTACGGCGATGTGCTCGAAGAGAACGAGCCGATGCGCGCGCTGGCCAAGTCGCTCGGATTCCAGCAGACCGCGGGCGAGGCACCGGGCATGATCCGGGTCTCGCTGGATCTCAAGCGCTCGCCCGAGAGCGCAGCCCCCGAAGCGCCGCATCCGCCGCTGGGCTGAGGCCTGCCGAGGTTGGCGCGGCATCGCCGGGTCCCGGCGATGGCCCCCTCGCGCCGCACCGCGTGCCGCGCCCTGTCTCAGGGTGCGAGACCGCTTCGTTTAGACTGACAGGTTGATCGCGCCGGAAGCCCGACGGGCGTCCGGCGCTGTCGTCGTTTTGCCTCATTTCCGCCGCCGTGCCGCTTCCCGACGTTCCGATGCCCAACTCCCCTGCTTCCGCCACCGCCCCGCCGTTGCCCGGTGCCGGCCATCCCCGCGCCTGGTGGCGCGCGCCCGCCAGCCGCAGTGCGCTGGCCTGGGCGGTACTGCAAGCCGCCCGCGTACACGCCGGGCCGCTGCTGCTGGTCGCGCGCGACAACCACGGCGCCCATCAGCTCGAACACGACCTGCGCACGCTCGGCGGCGACGACCCGGCGTTGCCGGTGGTGCCATTCCCGGACTGGGAGACGCTGCCCTTCGACCGCTTCAGCCCGCATCCGGACATCGTCTCCCAGCGCCTGGCCGCACTGCACCGCCTGCCTGGGCTGACACGGGGCATCGTCGTGGTGCCGGTACAGACGCTGATGCAGCGGCTGGCGCCGGTCAAGCACATCGCTGGAAGCAGCTTCGACCTCGCCGTCGGCCAGACCCTCGATCTCGACGCCGAAAAACGTCGCCTGGAAAGCGCCGGCTACGCCCATGTCCCGCAGGTCCACGACCCGGGCGACTTCGCCGTGCGCGGCGGGCTGCTCGACGTGTTCCCGATGGGCGCCAGCCAGCCGTACCGGGTCGAGCTGTTCGACGACGCGATCGAGACGATCCGCGCCTTCGACCCCGAGTCGCAGCGGTCGCTGGAGAAGATCGACGCCCTACGCATGCTGCCCGGCCGCGAGGTGCCGCTGGACGAAGCGTCGCTGGCACGCGCGATGGACGCGCTGCGCGAGCGCTTCGACATCGACACCCGGCGCAGCGGGCTGTACCAGGATCTCAAGGCCGGTGCGGCACCGGCGGGCATCGAGTACTACCTGCCGCTGTTCTTCGACGCGCCCCGGCGCGCCCTGGCCGAACGCGGCGCTCCCGCGCCGAGCACGGCCACGCTGTTCGACTATCTGCCCGCGAACGCGCTGCCGGTGCTCGATGTCGGGGTGTCCGCGGCCAGCGACCAGTTCCAGGCGCAGATCGACCATCGCTACGACCAGTTGCGCCACGACATCGAGCGTCCGCTGCTGCCGCCGGCCGAACTGTGGCTGGCGCCCGACGCGCTGCGCGAACGCCTCAACCAGGGCACCCGGATCGAGCTGTGCGACGCCACGCACCCGCGCCGCGACCAGGCCGCCGCGCTCGGCGAGCAGCCGGCCCCCGAGCTGCCGCTGGCCGCCCGCGACCAGGCCCCGGCCCAGGCGCTCAAGACCTTCCTGGGCCATTACCCCGGGCGCGTGCTGATCGCGGCCGATTCGGCCGGCCGCCGCGAAGCGCTGCTGGAGGTGCTGCAGGCCGCCGAACTGCGCCCGACGGTGTTGGCGGACTTCGATGCGTTCGTCGACGACGCTGCGCGCTTCGCGATCGCAGTGGCGCCGCTCGAAGACGGCTTCGCGCTCGATGCCCCGCAGATGACGGTGCTCACCGAACGCCAGTTGTTCCCCGAGCGCGCCGCGCAGCCGCGCAGTCGACGCCGGGCCGGGCGCGATCCCGAGACCATCATCCGCGATCTGGGCGAGCTCAGCGAGGGCGCGCCGATCGTGCACGAGGACCACGGCGTCGGGCGCTACCGCGGCCTGGTCGTACTCGAAGCCGGCGGCCAGCCGGGCGAGTACCTGGACATCGAGTACGCCAAGGGCGACCGGCTGTACGTGCCGGTGTCGCAGCTGCACCTGGTCAACCGCTATTCGGGCGCATCGCCGGAGACCGCGCCGCTGCATTCGCTCGGCGGCGAGGCCTGGACCCGCGCCAAGAAGAAGGCCGCCGACAAGGTCCGCGATGTCGCCGCCGAGCTGCTGGAGATCCAGGCCAAGCGCCAGGCGCGGGCCGGACTGGCGCTGGAGGTCGACCGGTCGATGTACGAGCCGTTCGCCGCCGCGTTCCCGTTCGAGGAAACGCCCGACCAGCACGCCGCGATCGAGGCGATGATCCGCGATCTGGGCAGCAGCCAGCCGATGGACCGCGTGGTCTGCGGCGACGTCGGCTTCGGCAAGACCGAGGTCGCCGTGCGTGCGGCCTTCGTCGCCGCGGCCGCCGGCAAGCAGGTCGCAGTGCTGGTGCCGACCACGCTGCTGGCCGAGCAGCACTACCGCACGATGGCCGACCGCTTCGCCGACTGGCCGCTGCGCGTGGAGGTGCTTTCGCGCTTCAAGAGCACCAAGGAGATCAAGGCCGAGCTCGAGAAGCTCGCCCGCGGCGAGATCGACGTCATCGTCGGCACCCATCGCCTGCTGCAGCCGGACGTGAAGTTCAAGGACCTGGGGCTGGTGATCGTCGATGAGGAGCAGCGCTTCGGCGTGCGCCAGAAGGAGGCGCTCAAGGCGCTGCGCGCCAATGTGCACCTGCTGACCCTCACCGCGACCCCGATCCCGCGCACGCTCAACATGGCGATGGCCGGCCTGCGCGACCTGTCGATCATCGCCACGCCGCCTGCGCACCGGCTGGCGGTGCAGACCTTCGTCGTGCCCTGGGACGATGCCCAGTTGCGCGAGGCGTTCCAGCGCGAGCTCAGCCGCGGCGGGCAGGTCTACTTCCTGCACAACGATGTCGAGAGCATCGGCCGCATGCAGCGCCAGTTGCAGGAGCTGGTGCCCGACGCGCGCATCGGCATCGCCCACGGCCAGATGCCCGAGCGCGAACTGGAGCGGGTCATGCTCGATTTCCACAAGCAGCGCTTCAACGTGCTGCTGTGCTCGACGATCATCGAGTCGGGCATCGACATCCCCAACGCCAACACGATCATCATCAACCGCGCCGACAAGTTCGGCCTGGCCCAGCTGCACCAGCTGCGCGGCCGTGTCGGCCGCTCGCATCACCGCGCCTACGCCTACCTGGTCACGCCCGACCTGCGCAGCATCACCAGCGACGCGCGCAAGCGTCTGGAGGCGATCGCCTCGATGGACGAACTCGGCGCCGGCTTCACGCTGTCCACTCACGACCTGGAGATCCGCGGCGCCGGCGAACTGCTGGGCGAAGGCCAGAGCGGACAGATGGCCGAGGTCGGCTTCAGCCTATACACCGAACTGCTCGAACGGGCGGTGCGCAGCATCAAGCAGGGCAAGCTGCCCGACGTCGACGAAGCCGATGCGCGTGGCGCAGAGGTCGAACTGCACGTCCCGGCGCTGATTCCCGAAGACTACCTGCCCGACGTGCACACCCGCCTGATGCTCTACAAGCGTATCAGCGGCGCGCGCGACGCCGAGCGGCTGCGCGAGCTGCAGGTGGAGATGATCGACCGTTTCGGTCTGCTCCCCGACGCCGCCAAGCACCTGTTCCAGGTCGCCGATCTCAAGCTGCAGGCCACCGCGCTGGGGATCCGCAAGCTCGACCTGGGCGAGGGCGGCGGACGCGTGCAGTTCGTCGACAAGCCCAAGGTCGACCCGCTGGCGGTGATCGGACTGGTGCAGGGGCAGCCGCAGCGCTACCGTATGGACGGGCCGGACAAGCTGCGCGTCATGCTCGACCTGCCCGATGCCGAGTCGCGGATCAAGACCGCGCGCGGCCTGCTGATCGCCCTCGCCCCGTCCTCGTCATCGCCCGTCCGCTGATGCCCTCCACCGCCATGCATGTCGACCGCGCGCCCGACGACCTCGTCGCCTCGCTGCATGTGCTGACGGTGGCATTGCACGAGCGCGACACCTACACCCATGGCCACTGCGACCGCGTCGGGCGACTGACCAGCGCCCTGGCCCGCCGCCTCGGTCTGTCGCACGCGCGCCGGCATGCGCTGGTGCTGGCCGCGCGGTTCCATGACATTGGCAAGATCGGCATTCCCGACGACGTGCTGCTGCACCCGCATCGGCTGGACCCGGAGCGACTGGCGATCATGCGCACCCATTCGGCACGCGGCGCGCGGGTGTTCGTCGCGACCGGTCGCCAGGACGCCCACGAGGTCGCGCGGATCATCCGCCACCACCACGAGGCGGTCGACGGCAGCGGCTATCCCGATGGGCTGATCGGTGAAGCGATCCCGCTCGAGGCGCGCATGCTGGCAGTCGTCGACAGCTACGACGCGATGACCAGCGACCGCCCCTACCGCCCCGCCCTGGGCGTCGACCAGACGCTGGCGCGGCTCCGGGCCGATGCCGCCCGCAGGCTCGACCCCGATCTGGTGGACGCCTTCATCGGCGTCCTGCACACCAGCCCGCGCTGACGCTCAGCGCGGCGCTTCCGCCCCGCCGACGCTGCCCAGGATCGTGCCGGCCAGACGCGCGTAGTCGCCGTCGAAATGGTGGCCGCCGGGCAAGGTCCGGACCGTGACATGGCCGGGCGGCAAGGCCGCACACGTGGCGTCATGGTCGCCCTCGCCCTCGATGCACAGCACGTGGTCGGCCGACAGGCGTCGCACTTCTGGCGCGATCTCCAGCGCATCGGGATCCTCCGCCGACAGCCAGTTGCCGACATGGAACTCGAACGAGGCACGCCGGCCCAGCCCGATCAACACCGTGTGCGCGACCGTCGCGCGGGTCGCCGCCGGCAGCCGGTTGACCGCGAAGGGCAGCACGTCGGCACCCTGCGAGTAGCCGATTAGCAACACGCGCGTCCGTCCCCAGCGCGCGGCGTAGCGCCGGATGACGCGATCGATGTCGCGCGCCAGACCATCGGGCGTGCGCGCCGACCAGAAGTAGCGCAGCGAATCGAAGCCAACGACGGCGATGCCGCGCGCCGCCAGCGCATCGGCAACCTCGGTGTCGAGGCCGGCCCAGCCGCCGTCGCCGCTGAGCAGGATCGCAAACATTGGCTGCGCCGGCCCGTGCGCGGGCACCTCGACCAAGGGCAGATCGCGCACATCCGCAGGCGGCGCGGCCGGCTGCGCGCGGGCCGACAGGCGCGCCAGGCGCTGGACTGCGGCACGCAACGGCGCTGGCGCATCGCCGTGCGCGCGCACCGCCGCGCCATCGATGCCGCGCGCGAAGCGCTGGAGTTCGGAAAGCTCGGCTGCGCTTCCCAGTGCCAGCCAGGGCATGGCGAGTGCGCGCACCGGCTGCAGCGCCACCGTGTCGGGCTGAGGCGTACGGGCGGCAAACAGCGTGCCCGCGCCGCGACACGGTGGTTTGCCCAACGCCAGCGGCGGCAATGCGCCGCGCGTGACCGCACCGGCGAACACGCCCGGCTGGGCCTGCGCGGCCATCGCGTAGACGATCGCCGCCCCCGCGCCCTGCCCCACCAGCACCGGCGGCCGGTAGTCCGGCAATCGCGCATAGCCCTGCAGCCAGTGCGAGAGATTCTCCAGATCGCCATCCGGGAACGCGCAGGCCCCGCCGTCGCGCGCCAGCGCCGCCTGCAGCCGTGGCACGTCGATCTCGGCGACCAGGGCACCGTCGGCCGCCAGCGCCTGCGCGATAGCGCGACCCTCGCCCTGGTCGAGCAACAACACGGTATGCGTCGCCTGCCCGGCCGGCCGTGTCAGTACGACCTCCTCGAAGAATCCGTGCCGCAGCCGTTCCTGCGCACCCGCCGGCCCGGCCAGCAGCAAGACCGCCACCACGCCCCACCTCACGACATGCTTCATTTCGACAGGACTCCTCGGTAACCGCCCGCAATCAATGCCGCGGCATCGGCCAGCACCAACAGCGGCGCGATACCGCCGGGCGAGGCGAGATAGCGCGCACTCCACTGCGGGTCGAACTTGTCCTTGAACGCGCGCAGCCCGCGGAAGTTGTAGAACTGCTCGCCGCGCGCGAACAGCAGCCGCCCCATGCGGTGCCACTGTGGCGCCAGCGCATGGGTCGCCATGCCCGACAACGGCGCCATGCCCAGCCCGAAGCGCTGGTAGCCGTCTGCGGCTAACTGCTGCAGCAGGCGCGCAAACAGGAAATCCATCGTGCCGGGCGGCGCATCGGGCAGGTGCCGCATCAGGTCGATGCTCGCCTCCGACGCTTCGCCCGCCGGGTTGCCAGCGACGAGCAGGCTGGCGAACGCGATGATCCGCGTCTCGTCACGCACCACCGCGACTGGATTGCAGGCCAGGTATGCAGGGTCGAAGGCGCCGATCGAGAACCGCTTTTCGGCCGTCCGATGCTGGGCGAGCCAAGCCTCGGACACCGGCCGCAAGGCCGGCAACAACGCCGGCACGGCCGGCGTGTCGACGATCTCGAACCGCAGGCCGGCACGCTCGGCCCGGTTGACCGCGGTGCGCAGGCTGCCCCGCCGCCTGCCCTGCAGCGAGAATCCAGGCAGCGGCACGCTCGCATACTCGCCGAGCTTGAACAGTCGCAGGCCGGCATCGAGGTACAGCGGCAACGCCTGCGGACCGACCTGATAGAAGCACCCGCGCGCGCCCGCATCGCGCGCGCGCTCCAGGAACGTCCAGACCAGGTCCGGCCAGGCCGCGTACGGGCCGACCGGATCGAACAGTGCGATCCACGACCGCCCCTGGCGTCCGTACATCAGGAAGGCATCGCCTGATGCCGAGAACAGCAGATGCTTGTCACCGGTAAGCACCAGCCCCGCGTCGGCGCTGTCGTGCGCGCGCACGATCGCCTGGGCCTGCGCCAGTTGCGCAGCATCGGGCAACGGCGGCGGCGGCACGGCCGGACGCACCAGTTGCCGGAGCGCGAGCGCCAGGGCGACCACTGCCATCGCCACCAAGGCCCGCAACGAGCGCGGCGCCTCGCCCGACAACGCGAACTGCCACCACAACTGGTGGGCGTAGGCGACATCGCGGTAGGCGAAGAACAGCAGGCCGACCAACGCGACACAGATCACCGCCATCGCCAGCAGCCAGCCACCGGTGAACGGGACTGCCAGCAACGACGCGCGGCGCGTGAACTGGCGCCTGGAGGCGAGCAGCGCCAGCAACAGCGCCGCCAGCACCGTCGCTTCGGTCACGGCCACGCCCTTGGGCAGCGCGAACGCCAGCGCCAGCGTCACCAGCACGACGGCCGCCCACCAGGCAGCATCGAGCCGACGCAGCAGCGCGCGTGCGACGAACAACAGCAACACACCGATGACCGAACTGAGGAAATGCGCCGCCTCCACCAGCGGCAGCGGGACCAGCGCGAGCATCCGCAGCGCGCGGCCGGTGGCCGGGGTCACCCCGGAGACCAGCAACATCACCGCCGCCACCAGGGTCGCGCCCGCCAGCACGCGCGGCGCCAGCCCGGCCAGGAACCGGCGGGCCGGCGACGCCAGGCGCCCGGTCTCGTGCAGCACCAGTACGCCCAGCGCGATCAGCAGCGGCAGCACGTAGTAGACCAGGCGGTAGAGCACCAGCGCTCCGGCCAGCGTGCCCGCCGGCACGCGATCGGCGAGCGCGACCAGCATCACCGCCTCGAACACGCCCAGCCCGCCGGGCACATGGCTGATCACCCCCACCACCACCGCCGCGGCATAGAACCCGAGGAACGTCGCGAAGCCGACCCCGCCTTCGGGCAACAGCAACCACAGCACCGCGGCGGCCGCTGTGATGTCGACCACCGACAGCGCGAGCTGGGTCCAGGCCAGGCCGGGCGTCGGCAGGCGGAGACGACCCACGCGTCCGCGGATCTGGCATACCACGAGCAGCGCCAGCACCGCGGCCACCGCCAGCGCACCCAGCCAAGCCACGACTCCGGCCGGCAAGTGGAGCATTGGCGCGAGCGCCGCGGCATCCCACCACAGCCCGGCGCCGCCGACGGCGCAGGCCCCGAGCCCGAACGCCGATGCGTTGAAGACGATCGCGCGCGACACCTCGCCCGGCTCGACGCCCGCAGCCCCATAGAGGCGCATGCGCACCGCGCCGCCGGTGAACACGCCCAGGCCGATCGTGTTGCTCAGCGCGTAGGCGACGAACGCGGTCTTGGCGACCGTCCGCACCGGCACGCGCGCGCCGACATAGCGCAGCGCACTCGCGTCGTAGCCGACCAGCGCAGCGAAGCTGATCGCGGTGGCCAGGATCGCCAGCGCGATCCGCAGGCCCGGCGTGGCCTCGATCGCAGCGACGATCTCGTCGTAGCGCAGCTCGTGCCAGAAGCCATGGACGGCGACCGCGAGCAGGGTGCCGATCGCCAGCACACCGGCGATGAGCCCGATGCGGCGCAGCGCCTCGGCGTGCGCGATCGACCACGCGCTGAGCGTCTGCAGCCAACGTCGCATCGACCCTGCCATGCCCACCTCGCGCGTGCGCCCCACGGCAATCGCAGGGCACGAAGGCCGCGGAGCATACACCGGCGTCTGTCTGGGACATGCGCACACGCAGCGCCGGTCAATGCGTCCCGTTCAGGCGTCCCGCGCCCCCCGAAAACGGCGGGAAAGACGGCCTACACCCGCGAGTACGACCAGGACTGCATGCAACCGTTCAGATACGGCATCACGCCGTGGAAGGCGCGCGGATCGTCGTCGAACACCAGCGGCAGGAACTGGCGGTCGCCTTCCCACAGCGGCAGGTCGAGCACGCGATCGGCCTCGACCCATTCCAGCGTGCCTTCCGGGTTGGACGTCAGCGGCGCGCCATGCCAGGCGTCGACCACGAACACGAAGCCCAGCCAGTCCTCGCCGTTGCGACCGAAGCCCGGCCAGCTGATGGTGCCGCGCAGGCGCAAGCTGTCGCACTCGATGCCCGCCTCTTCGCGGATTTCCCGGCGCATGCCGGCAACCACGTCCTCGTCGCGCTCGATCTTGCCACCCAGGCCGTTGTACTTGCCCAGGTGCTGGTCGCCGGGCCGCGCATTGCGGTGGATCATCAGCACCCGCCGGCGATCGGGGGACAGCACGTAACCGAGCGTAGCGACGATCGGGGTGTAAGGCATCGGAACGGGCCTGCGGCGGGAAGCCGGGCATTGTAGCGAGCCCCGCCGCGGCGAGCCTGCCGTGCGGACGCTCAGTCCGGCGCGGCAGGCAGCAATAGCCGCGCCACCAACGCCTCGTACAGCGACGGCAGCGCCTGGAGATCGGCGACGCGGACGTGCTCGTCGACCTGATGGATGCTGGCGTTGACCGGACCGATCTCGATGCACTGCGCGCCCAGCGGCGCGATGAACCGGGCATCGGAGGTGCCGCCGCCCGTGCTTTCCTCGGGGGCCGTGCCGGCGAAGGCCGTCAGTACCTCGCGCGCAGCCGCGCGCAGCGGCCCCTCCGGCGTGTGGAACGGCTCGCCGCTGCGGTGCCAGTCGAGCGTGTACTCCAGCCCATGACGGTCCAGCAGCGCGGCAGTTTCGGCTTCCAGGCCAAGCGCGTCCCAGTGCGGGTTGTAGCGCAGGTTGAACTGCACCGTCGCGCTGCCGGGAATGACGTTCGTCGCGCCTGTCCCGGCGGCGATGTTGCTGACCTGCAGGCTGGTCGGCGGAAAGGAGTCGAAGCCATCGTCCCAGTGCCGGCCGACGAGTTCGGCCAGCGCCGGCGCCAGCAGGTGGATCGGGTTGCGCGCCTTGTCCGGATAGGCCACGTGGCCCTGCACCCCGTGCACGGTCAGCGTTGCGGACAGACTGCCGCGCCGGCCCACGCGCAGCAGGTCGCCCAGACGCTGCGTCGACGAGGGCTCGCCGGTGATGCACCAGTCGATGCGCGTGCCGCGCTCGGCGAACGTGCGGGCGACTCGGCGCACACCGTCGATCGCAGCGCCTTCCTCGTCGGAGGTCAGCAGCAACGCCAAGGTGCCGGGATGGTCGGGGTGCGCGACGACGAAGCGCTCGGCGGCGATCACGAAGGCGGCGACGCTGCCCTTCATGTCGGCCGCCCCGCGTCCGTACAGCATGCCGTCGCGCACATCGGGCACGAACGGATCGCAATGCCAGGCCTCGGCCGGCCCGCTCGGCACCACGTCGGTATGGCCAAGCAGCGCCAGGACCGGGCCGCCGCTCCCGTGCGTGGCCCAGAGATTGTCGACCTCGCCAAAGCGCAGCGACTCGATCGCGAAACCTGCCTGGGCGAGGCGCCCGGCGAGCAGCGCCTGACAGCCGGCGTCATCGGGTGTGACCGAGCGGCGCGCGATCAGGTCGCAGGTGAGATCGAGGACGTCGGACATGGCAGCTCTCTTGGGACTGGTGTCGGCGGCGCGCAGGCGCGCCCCAGGCGCGTGACCCGGCACGATGGCATCACGCGCCTGCCGGGAGACGTTGCGCCGGCGCTTGTTAGTCGATGCCGAAGCGCTTCTTGAAGCCGTTGTCGCTGAAGCCCTGAGTGACCGTGCCGTCGTCGGTGACCACGACCGGACGCCGAATCAACTGCGGGTACTCGCGCAGCAGCAGCTTCCATTCCGCGTCGCTGGCCGCGCCCTTGCGGTTGTCGGGCAACTGCCGCCACGTGGTCGAGGCCTTGTTGACCATCGCCTCGAAACCACCCAGTTGCCCGGCCCATGCGACCAGCGTCTCGGGCGTCGGCTTGTCGTCGCGGTAGTCGACGAAGGTGTGTGCGATGCCGAAGCGATCGAGCCATTTGCGCGCCTTCTTGCAGGTGTCGCAGTTCTTCAGGCCGAAAACGGTATGCATAGCCATCCGCTAAGCGAAAACAGACGCGCAGAATGTCACAACAGACGTTCGGACACGACCCGGAACGGGACTTTCGGCAGGCTGAAGGCCAAGCCTTCGTCGAGCTTCACTCCCATCGACTCCAGACGCGGACAATGCAGTGGCCCGTCCAGCCGCAGCGGCCGCAGCGCAGCCAGGTCCACCGGCAGGTCGATGCGCGTGCATGCCCAGCGCCGATCGACGGTGCGGGCGATGGCTTGATCCTGGCACGTCAACCAACGCAGCAGCGCCTGCCGATCGCCGAACGCCGCAGTCCACGCCTTGTCATGCCAATCCTCGCTCGCCCGCCACTGCAGCCCCAGCGCCGGCGCACTGCCCTGCCCGCCATCGATACGGGTATGCCCGCTGCCGTTGGCCCGCAGTGCATGCGCAAAGTGGGCGGACAGATGCGGCTGCATGGCATCGCTGCATGCGCGCGCGCCGACGACGAACAGCAACTGGTCCATCACATTGCGGTCGAACAGCACCACGGGCGTGCCGTCGGGGCGATCATCGCGGCGCAGGTACCAGCGCCAGTTGCTCTGATGAGGCGATGGCATCAGCGCACGCACAGGCCCCGCTCGCTGTGGCCCCAGATGCCCATGGCGATAGCTGAGGATGGTGTAAGGGGTACAGCCGGCATGGACGACATAGTGATAGCCCGCAGGTGCGGGGGGCGCATGACGCACGTCCACCCACCAGCTGACATAGACCACATCGCGCACGTCGCTGACCAGCGCGGGCATGCGCCAGCGCCGGAACAGCGCACGACGCGCCCGCGTCCAGCGGGGCGCATGCAGCAGTGACGGCAGCATCCGCCCCAATACGGTGGCGCGAGGATGGCGGTAGGCTGCGGCCTCCGCGAGATCCGCCTCCGCGGTCACTGTCAGTCGGCCAGGCCGCGCAGCAGGTCGTTGACCGAGGTCTTGCTGCGGGTCTTCTCGTCGACCTGCTTGACGATGACCGCGCAATACAGCGAATGCGAGCCGTCCTTGGCCGGCAACTGGCCCGAGACCACGACGCTGCCCGGCGGCACGTAACCGTAGGAGATCTCGCCGGTCGCGCGATCGTAGATGCGCGTCGACTGACCAAGGAACACGCCCATGCCGATGACGCTGTGGTGGCCGACCACGACGCCCTCGACGACTTCCGAGCGCGCGCCGATGAAGCAGTGATCCTCGATGATCGTCGGACTGGCCTGCAGCGGCTCCAGCACGCCGCCGATGCCGGCGCCGCCCGACAGATGCACGTGCTTGCCGATCTGCGCGCACGAGCCCACCGTGGCCCAGGTGTCGACCATCGTGCCCTCGCCCACGTAGGCGCCGATGTTGACGAAGCTCGGCATCAACACCACGTCGCGGCCGAAGTAGGTGCCGCGGCGCACTGCGGCGCCGGGCACCACGCGCACGCCGGCGGCCTTGAACCGGGCCTCGTCGTAGCCGGCAAAGCGCGCCTCGACCTTGTCCCAGAACGGCGCCGGCTGGGCGTCGACGACGGCCATGTCGTTGCTGCGGAAGTACAGCAGCACCGCCTTCTTGAGCCACTCGTTGACCTGCCAGCCGCCGTTGCCATCCGGTTCGGCGACGCGCAGCTCGCCCGATTCCAGGCCGGCCATCGCCTGCTCGACCGCCGGTTTGACCTCATCCCCGATCTCTTGGGCGGTGAGTTCGGCGCGACGCGCGAACGCGTCCTCGATCAACGTCTGCAGCGCTTGGGTCATGGCAGGTCTTCGTGGGGAAAAACGGGGCGCTATCGTGCCATGTCGCCGTCGATCGAAGCGAGCAACGCGGCCCGCAGCCGCGCCTGCGCTGCCTCGTCGAGCGGCTGGCCATCGCCGCCGACGAGCCGGAACACGTCCTCGACGCGTTCGCCGAACGTCGCCACGCGTGCGTCGTGCACGCGCACGTCCTGCTGGCGCAGCACGTGGGCGACATCGGCCAGCAGCCCCGGCCGATCGGTGCACACCAGGCTGAAGACCGTGTGCCGGCCGTCGGCGCCGGGGTTGAACTCGATCCGCGGCGGCACGCGGAAATGCCGCAGGTGGCGCGGCTGGGCCCGGCGCGCCGGGCGCAGGTCGAGCGCGCCGCCGAGCACGGTGGCGAGCTTGCGCTCGATCGTGGCCAGTTCCAGCGGATGGCGCGTGTCCATCGGCAGCACCTGGAAGACGTCGAAGATCGTGCCGCCCGGGCCGTCGAGCGCGCGCGCCTGCTGGATCGCCAGGCCCAGGCGGTCGAGCGTGATCACGATCGCCGAGAACAGACCGTCGCGGTCAGGCGAGTGCACGAAGACCTCCAGCGCCTGCGCCCCGGCCGCGAGCCGCCGCACCCGCACCACCAGTCCGCCCTGCGCACTGTCGCGCAGCGCCAGCGCCTGCCACACCACCTGATCGGCGCGTCCGCGCAGGAAGCTCTCCTGCGGGATCCGCGCGAACAAGGCGTCAGCCTGAGCATCGTCGATGCCGTGGGCCGACAGCAGGCCGCGGGCGCGGTCACGCGCCTCGGCGATGCGCTCGATCGCCGCCACCGGGTGCTCGAGCCCCCGGCGCAACGCCAGCCGCGTGGCAATGCGCAGGTCGGTCAGCAGCCGGTCCTTCCAGGCATTCCACAGCTTGGGCGACGTGCCGGCGATGTCCGCGCAGGTCAGCAGGTACAGGTAATCCAGCCGTTCGCGGTCGGCGACCTCGGCGGCGAACTTGTGGATCACCGCCGGGTCGGAGATATCAAGCTTCTGCGCACTGGTGGACATCAACAGGTGACGCCGCACCAGCCACTCCACCAGCGCGGTGTCGGTCTCGCCCAGGCCGTGGCCCTCGCAGAACGCGCGGGCATCGACCGCGCCCAGTTCCGAATGGTCGCCGCCACGCCCCTTGCCGATGTCGTGGAACAGCCCGGCCAGCAGCAGCAATTCGGGCTTGCGCAATTGCGGCCACACTTCGTGCGCGGTGGAAAAGCGCTCGTCCGGCGCCTCGGACGCGAAGCTGGCGATGTTGCGCAGCACCGCCAGCGTGTGCTGGTCGACGGTGTAGGCATGGAACAGGTCGAACTGCATCCGCCCGGTGACGTTGGCGAACTCGGGGATCCACACGCCGAGCACGCCGAGCCTGGCCATCCGCTCGAGCGTGCGCACCGGTGTGGGCCCACGCAACAGCGCCATGAACTGCTCGCGCAGCGCCGGCGAGGCACTGCGCCAGGACGGCAGCGCGTGCAGCGATTCGGCCAGCGCGCGCGCGGTCTGCGAGTGCAGGCCGCGCAGTTCCTGGCGGTCGGCCCAGATCGCGAACAGGTCGAACACCCGCGCGATGTCGCCGCCCGGCCAGACATCGTCGCGCGCCACCAGATAGCCGCGCTGCACGCCGAACTCGGCATCGAGCGGCCGCAGCGCGCCTTCGCCCTCAATTTGCTCCTCGAATCGCTGCAGCAGGCGTTCGCTGATCCGCTGCACCACCGAGGCGCTGCGGTAGAACTCCTGCATCATCTTCTCGACCAGCGGGTTGTCGGCCTGCTCGACATGGTGCAGTCGCGCGGCCAACGCCTTTTGGTAATCGAAGCGCAGCCGTTCCTCGGCCTTGCCGGCGACCAGGTGCAGCCCGAAACGCAGCCTGGAGAGCGTGCGCCGCTCGCGTTCGAGCGTGGCGTGCTCGTCGACCCCGAGCTGGCCGAGGGCGATCAGCTCTTCCAGGCCGTAGATGCCGAGCACGCGCCGCGCCATCCAACGCAGGTTGTGCACATCGCGCAGGCCGCCCGGACCGTCCTTGATGTTGGGCTCGAGGTTGTCGGCGGTGTCGCCAAAGCGCGCGTGGCGGACTTCGAGCTCTCGCCGCTTGGCATGAAAGAACGCGGCCGCCGGCCAGACCTTGGGATCGGCGATCGCGTCGATCAGCGCGCGCACCTCGCCGATGTTGGCCAGCAGCGGGCGCGCCTCCAGCAGCGCGGTCAGTACGGTCGCGTCGGCGGCCGCCTCGGTGCACTCCTCGAAGCTGCGCACCGCATGGCCGACCGGCAGCCCCAGGTCCCACAGCAGCGCCAGCATCCGGCTCAGCGCCTGCGCATGCGCGGCCTGCACCTGCGGCTCGCCGACGATCAGCAGGTCGATGTCCGAATGCGGGAACAGTTCGCCGCGGCCGTACCCCCCGACCGCGAACAGCGCCAACACCGCCTCGCCCGGAATGCAGCGCGCCCAAGCCTTGCGGACCCAACCGTCGACGGCGTTGGCGCGCGCGGCCAGCAGCCGATCGATGTGCTGGCCGGCGTCGAAGCCCTGGATCAGCCGCGCGTCGTGCGCGGCGAGCGCGTCGCGCGCCTCCGCCACCCAAGCCGCGTCGCCGTCGTCGGCGGCAGGTGCGGTGGCGGCGGTGCGCTCGCCCACGTCAGAGGAACGCGTCGTTGTCGTCGCCCGGAATCCGGGTCAACACGTCGACACCGTCGGCGGTGACGGCGACCGTGTGCTCCCATTGCGCCGAGAGCTTGCGGTCCTTGGTGACCACCGTCCAACCGTCGGGCAGCACCTTGGTGAAGCGCGTGCCCTCGTTGATCATCGGCTCGATCGTGAAGGTCATGCCTTCCTTGAGCACGACACCGGTGCCCGGCGTGCCGTAGTGCAGCACCTGCGGCTCATCGTGATAGACCTTGCCGATGCCGTGTCCGCAATACTCGCGCACCACGCTGAAACGCTCGCTTTCGGCGTACTTCTGGATCGCGTGGCCGACATCGCCGAGCGTGGCGCCCGGCCGCACTGCGCGGATGCCGCGCCACATCGCCTCGCGGGTCACCTCGACCAGCCGCTTGGCCATCACCGACGGCGTGCCGACGACGTACATGC
Source organism: Luteimonas sp. TWI596 (assembly GCF_039674105.1). Classification (NCBI taxonomy): domain Bacteria; kingdom Pseudomonadati; phylum Pseudomonadota; class Gammaproteobacteria; order Lysobacterales; family Lysobacteraceae; genus Luteimonas; species Luteimonas sp. TWI596. The sequence goes on along the minus strand of NZ_JBDJMU010000014.1, from coordinate 72,187 downwards.
GGCTGGTGTCGCCGTGCCAGCCGTCCTTGATGACCGTCACGTCGATATTGATGATGTCGCCATCCTTGAGCACCTTCGCATCGCTCGGGATCCCGTGACAGATGACGTTGTTGGCCGAGATGCAGGTGGTCTTGGGATAGCCCTTGTAGCCGACGTTGGCCGGGACCGCGCCCTGCACATTGACGATGTGCTCGTAACAGATGCGGTCCAGTTCGTCGGTGGTCACCCCGGGTTTGACGTGCGGGGCGACGACCTGCAGGACTTCGGCGGCCAGGCGGCCGGCCACGCGCATCTTCTCGATCTCGTCGGGCGTCTTGGTCTGAATGCTCATCGGGTCATTATCGCAGATCGCCTGCGTCTTGCCGCGCGGCCGGGGCCGAACGCAGTCCGTGCGCCGGCCGCGCGACGCCGCTTGCGACGACTCACAGGACCTTCACCGCACGCCGCAGCACTATCGCCAGGCACAGGACGACTGCCTATTTTGCTAAACACGCAGTGACGACGAGCGGGCCGCATCAGCGCAGCCTGCCGCCGCGGACAGGAGACCGCCATGCCGCCGGACATCGCCGCCCCGACCCGCGACCCGCATCGAGACACTGCGCCCAGCCCCCCGCAAGCGGGCCAAGTTCGTTGCTTGCCCGCATGCCCTTCCGATCCAACACGACGGAGATGTTCCATGCGCTTGATGCCATTGACCGCCGCCGCCCTGCTCGGGCTGGTCGGTGCGACCGCCCACGCCGAGATCACCGGACAGATCGACGCCACCATGACCCTGCAGGCCGGCTGCATCATCAACGGCGTCGATACCGCCGACGGGGGCAGCGTCGGCACCCTGGGCACGCTCGATTTCGGCACCGAGACCACCGTGTTCGATCAGGCCGACGCCGAAGTGCAGAACGCGGGCAGCGCCATCACCATCCGATGCTCGGAAGGCGTGTCTCCCAGCATCAGCTTCGATGGCGGGCTCAATCCCGGCGCGGCGCCCGATGGCGGCGGAAGCCGCGCGCTGGCGCTACAGAGCGGCGCGGATACGCGTTTCATCAGCTACGAGCTGTACTCCGACGCCGGCAGGTCGACAGTGATCGCCAATGGCGACGCGCTGACGCTGCCCGCCGACGGCAGCGCGCAGACGGTCAACGTCTACGGGCGTGCGTTCGGCGGCGCCGCGCTGTTGCCGGGGACCTACTCCGATGTCATCGGCGTCGTGATCACGCTCTGATCAGCCGTGGCTCGCGCCCGTCCGCGCCGGCCTGGCGCACCTCCGCTCGGCGGCCTGCTCGCAAGCTTGCTGGCGACGCTGCCTGGCGCGCTGCAGGCCGACACCCAGACCACGTTTCCGGTCTCGGCCACGGTGATTCCGGGCTGTGCGATCGACGGCCTGGGGAGCAGCGGCGCTGCAGGCGTGATGGCGACGCTCGACTTCGGCACCGATAGCGCGTTGTCGAACGCCGTGCACACTGCCGATGCCGGTGCGGCGCAGGTGGTCACGCTGCGCTGCACGGCGGGCGTGGTGATGCGCATGCGCATCGATGGCGGTGCGCATGCGGCCGGCGGGGTCAGGCAACTGCGCCACGCCGCGGTCGATCGCAGAATCCCGTACCGGCTCTACCGCGATGCGGCCTTGACCCAGGAGATCGCGATCGATCAGGCGCAGTCGATCACCGTGCCCGGCTCCGCCCCCCTCGGCATCGCGCTGCCGGTCCACGGCCGACTCACGCTGCCCGGCGACGCGCTGCCGGGCGCGTACACCGACACGGTCACCGTCACGCTCGACTGGTGAAGCCGTCTGCCCCGGCCATCGACAAGGACATGTCATGCTCCCGCCCCCACGCCGCCCCGTTCCATTTGCCCGTGTGATCCGCTGGTTGATCGGCGCGGCGATGGCGCTGGCGACGATCGCCGCGCCGGCCGCCAATTCGTTGTTGATCTGGCCGGTCAATCCGACCATCCGCCACGGCGAACAGGCCACCGCACTCTGGATCGAGAACCAGGGCCGGACCACCGCGCACCTGCAGTTGCGCGTGTTCGAATGGCACCAGGTCGACGGCGAGGACGACTATCGACCGCAGCAGGCCATCGTCGGCTCGCCGCCGATGGCACGGATCGCCCCCGGCCAGCGTCAACTGGTCCGCCTGACGCGAACCACCGCAATCCCGGCCGTCGCCGGGGAGCTCGCCTACCGGATCGTCGTCGACGAGATCCCAGTCCAGCGCGCCGAGGATGCGCAGGAACCGGTGGGCTCCCCGGCCGGCGTGCGCTTTCAGTTCCGCTATTCGATCCCGCTCTTCGTCCACGACGACGCGACCGGCCGGGTGGGGCCACAACTGGCATGGGAGCTGCAACGGCGCGACGGCCAGGTCTTTGTGCTGGTCCACAACCGCGGCCAGCGCCACGCGCGCCTGACCGCGCTGGGATTCCGCCGCCCAGGCGGCGCCCACGTCCCGCTGGAGAATGCGCAGCTGGGCTACGTGCTGGCCGGCAGCTTCGCGCGCTGGCCGCTGACCGATGCCGCGCAGGCCGACGGCACGCTGGAGGCGCACATCGACGACCACCGGCGCCTGCGCACGATTCCGCCGGTGCAGGCATCGAGGCGCTGATGCCCCGGCCGTCGACGGCGTGCCTGGCCTCGGCGCTGCTGTGCGCAGGCCTGGCACCGGCGCCGACGGCCGAGGCCGCGACGCCGGCACCTGGCCGGCTGCCGCCGCCCCCGCGGGCGACCGACGCCATCGGCGAGGGCCTGGTGCACCTGGAACTGGTCGTCAACGGGCTGGCATCGGGACGTGTGGTCCCGGTCGAACTGCGCGATGGGCACTACCTGGTCGATGCGCAAGCGCTGCAGGCGCTGCACGTGCGCGTCGACGCCCCGGATGCAGACGGCCGGGTCGCGATCGACCGCCTGCCGGGCGTCGCCGTCGAGTACGACGTCGCCACCCTGCGCCTGCACATCGAGGTGCCTGCCGACTGGCTACCGAGCCAGCACTTCGAGCGCCACGGCGGACCCGCCCGCCACGACTCGCGTGCCAGCCGCGGGCTGCTGCTCAACTACGATCTGTATGCCACCCGCGCGCCGCACGCCGCCACCGCGACTTCGCTGTGGACCGACGTGCGCCTGTTCGGCGACGCCGGCACGGTGTCGTCGTCGGGTGCCTGGCGCCATGGCGGCGCCGCGGGCCGGGCGTTCGTCCGCTATGACACCCGATGGATCCGTGTCGACGAAGCGCAGGCACGGCTCTGGGAGGCCGGCGACCTGATCACGCGAGGGCCGGCCTGGACCTCACCGGTCCGGGTGGCCGGGCTGCAGTTCTCACGCGATTTCTCGCTCCGCCCCGACATCGTCACCTATCCGCTGCCGCAGTTCGCGGGCCAGGCCGGCGTGCCATCGGCGGTCGACCTGTACGTCAACGGCAGTCTCGCCGCGCGCGAGCGCGTCGACCCCGGTCCCTTTGCGCTGACCGAGGTGCCGTTCATCAACGGCGCCGGCGAGGCGGTGGTGGTGGTCACCGATGCGCTGGGGCGGCAAGTCGCCACGGCGGTGCCGTTCTACGTCAGCAGCCGCCTTCTCGCGCCGGGCCTGAGCGACTTTGCGCTCGCGGCCGGTGCATTGCGCCGCGACTACGGTGTCGAGAATTTCGCCTACGGCCCGGTGGTGGCCTCGGCCGCCTACAGCCGCGGCCTCACCGATGCGCTCACCGTCGAGGCGCTCGGTGAGGCCGCCGACGATCTGACCCGGCTCGGTGCCGGCGGCGTCGTCCGGCTGGGCATGCTGGGGGTGGTCAATGCTGCCTACAGCCATAGCGAATCGCGCGGCCGCTCGGGCGGCCAGGTCGATGTCGGCTACCAGTACACCCGCCGCGGATTGACGCTGTCGGCGCAGCACCAGCGCAGCGATCGCGACTTCGTGGACCTGGCCCGCTACGACCCGCGGACCACGCTGCCGTTCCGGCCACGGACAACGGTGGTCGCCGGCAGCGTCGCGCTCGGGCGCTGGGGCAGCGTGGGGCTTGGCCACATCGCGCTGGAGAACGCCGACGCTTCGCGGACCCGACTGGTCAACCTGTCGTGGAGCGTATCGCCGTGGCGGGACATCGGCCTCTACCTGTCGGGCAACCGCGACATCGACGGCGGCGACTGGTCGGCGGTCGCGCAACTGGTGGTGTCGCTGCGGCGCGGCAACGTCACCGCAACGCATGATCGCGCCAGTGGACGCGGCGATGCGCAACGCCTGCGCTACACACGCCCTGTGCCCAGCGACGGAGGACTCGGGCTTGGCCTGGGCTACAGCCGCTTTGCCGCGGGCGATGATCAGCTCGAGCTCGACGCCCTGTGGCGCAACCGCCACATCCAGCTCGGCGGCGGCGTGCGCGGCGGCGCCGGCGCCCACACGCTGTGGGCCAATGCCGCCGGCGCGATCGTGCGCATGGATGGCGGCACCTTTCTGTCGAACCGGATCTCCGATGCCTTCGTGGTGGTGGACACCAACGGCTTTGCGGACATTCCAGTGCGCTACGAGAACGTGACCGTCGGCACCACCGATCGCCACGGTCGGCTGCTGGTGCCGTGGTCCGGGGCGCAGTACGCCGCGAAGTTCGAGATCGACCCACTGCAGTTGCCGACCAACGTGCAAACGCCGATCGTCGAGCAGCGCGTCGCGGTGCGCCGCGGCAGCGGCTATGTGATGCGGTTCCCGGTCGAGCGTACCCTGTCGGCCCTGGTCACGCTGCACGATGCGTCAGGCGCGGAACTCGCACCAGGCACCCCGGTGAGCAGCGCGCAGGGCGAAGCTGCGCATGTGGGCTGGGACGGCCTGGTCTATCTGTCGAGGCTGGCGCCGGACAACACGCTCACCGCGCATCCCGCCGGCGCGCCTGCGTGCACCGTCCGCTTTTCGCTCGACCCCGGCGCCGAGGGCCTGGCGCGAATCGGTCCGCTGGCCTGCCGATGATGCGCATACGTCTCCGCCCCGCCCCGCCGCCGCGCGCACGTCCGCGCCTGCTGCTGCTCGCGCTGCTCGCCGCCGGCAGCGGCGCGCAAGCACAGGACACCGGGTCGTGCGCGGTGGCCAACGCGCACGCCGACCTTGGTACTACCGGCACGCTGGCCTTGGCCGACGGCCCGCGACAGGCGGCCGGCAGCGGCGGCCTGACCTGCAGCGCACTGGCCTTGATCAGCACCTCCTACATCAAGGTCCGACTGGAGACCTCGACGTTCCAACTGGTCCACGACGGCGGTGGGCCCCCGGTTCCGTTCACGGTCCTGGCGCAGAGCACCGGGCCGCAGCTCGGCCAGGGCCAGGAGTTCGATTTCTCGGCGTTGAACCTGCTCAACCTGTTCAGCGGACCTGGCGGCAGCCTGCCGCTGTACATCCGCACCACGCCCACGGCAGGCCTGCGCGCCGGCACCTACACCGGTGTGGTCAACCTGCGCTGGTTCTTCTCGATCTGTACCCTCGGGATCGGACCGTTGTGCGCCTACTCGCAGAGTCCGGGCTTCCAGCGCCCCGGTCTGCTGACGCCGCTCGCGTGGGGCACCGGCATTTCAACGAGCGTGAATGTCGTGCTGCGGCTGGAGAACGACTGCGCGATCGCCGCCCCGCCGCTCGACTTCGGCAGCGCCCCGCTGGCCGGCGCATTCGGTCCGGTGGTGCAGCACATCACGGTCCGCTGCAGCGCGGGCGCCGCGTACACGGTCGGGATCGATGACGGACAGCACTTCTCGGCGGGCTGGCGGCGCATGCGCGACGACCTCGCGCCCACCCAGTTCCTGCGCTACGCGCTCTATAAGGGTGCGGCCTCTGACGAGCGCTGGGGCAGCGTCGGTGCCGAGCGGCGTTCGAGCGCCGGCGCCGAGCTCAATCCCGGCGTCCACACCGGCGCAACGGCCCAGGGCTTCACGTACCGGGCGCTGATCGACCCCACCCAGGCCACGCCACCGCCGGGGGTCTACCGCGACACCCTCCGAGTCGATATCGGCTTCTGAGCGCCGAGGCGCGTTCAGATTGCGCGCTGGCTGCGGCGCAGGTTAGAATCCCGCGCTTGCCGTGCCCGCTCGCCGGGTCCGACACGCAACGCCGGGCGTCACCGGCGAATACACACCTGTCGTATCGACCCGTGCCGGGGTGCCTCGCAAGAGGTTCGGCCACGGAGGCGACAGGGAGGCCCAACCCCGGAATCGAGATGCGAGTCCGATCGCCAAGTGCTGCACATCTCACGTGCGGACTTGCCACGACACCGGCTTCGTTCGATTCCATCATCACGAGATCATCCAAATGCCTCAGATCACCATGCGCCAGATGCTGGAAGCCGGCGTGCACTTCGGCCACCAGACGCGCTACTGGAACCCCAAGATGTCGCCGTACATCTTCGGCGCCCGCGGCAAGATCCACATCATCAACCTCGAGAAGACGGTTCCGCTGTTCAACGACGCGATGAACTTCATCTCGGGCATCGCCCAGAAGCGCGGCATGATCCTGTTCGTCGGCACCAAGCGCAGCGCGCGCGAGGCGATCAAGGAAGAGGCCGAGCGTTGCGGCATGCCGTACATGACCCAGCGCTGGCTGGGCGGCACGCTGACCAACTTCCGCACGGTCAAGCAGTCGGTGTCGCGCCTGAAGGAGCTCGAGTCGGCCGAGACCGACGGCACGTTCGACAAGCTGGTCAAGCACGAAGTGCTGGGCCTGCGTCGCGAGCGCGACAAGCTCGAAGCGTCGCTGGGCGGCATCAAAGAAATGAACCGCCTGCCCGACGCGCTGTTCGTCATCGACATCGGCCACGAGAACATCGCGATCCAGGAAGCCAAGAAGCTCGGCATTCCGGTCATCGCCGTCGTCGACACCAACTACGATCCGGCGCTGGTGGACTACGCGATCCCGGGCAACGACGACGCGATCCGCGCCGTGCAGCTGTACGCCAACGCCGCGGCCGACGCCGTGCTCGAAGGCAAGGCGGCCGCGCCGAGCGCGGCGACCGTGCGCGAGGAAGAGTTTGCAGAAGGCGGCGACAAGCCGGCCCGCGCCCCGCGCGGCAAGAAGACCGAGGACGTCGCGGCCGAGTAATCGCCGCGACATGCGGCTGCGCCATGCTGCGCAGCCGCAGCGCCTCCGGCGCGATCGCCGCTCGTCTGCGAGCGGCGACCGCCAACGACCGGCCGCGCACCGCGCGGCCGACGCATCCACCGAACACTGAGGTCATCCATGGAAATCACCGCATCCCTGGTCAAGGAACTGCGCGAGCGCACCGGCGCCGGCATGATGGAGTGCAAGAAGGCACTGAGCGAGACCGCCGGCGACATCGACGCCGCCGCCGAAGCCCTGCGCAAGTCGGGCCTGGCCAAGGCCGACAAGAAGGCCGACCGCGTCGCCGCCGAAGGCCGCATCGTCGCCACGCAGGACGATCGCGCCGCGGTGCTGGTCGAGATCAACTCCGAGACCGACTTCGTCGCCAAGGATGACAACTTCCTGCGCTTCACCGAGGCCGTCGCCCAAGCCGCCCTCGCCTCCGGCGCCGCCGATATCGATGCGCTCAAGGCTGCGAAGCTCGCGTCGGGCGAGACCGTCGAGGAAGCGCGCGCTGCCGTCATCGCCAAGGTCGGCGAGAACGTGCAGGTGCGTCGCATCGTGCGGATGGAGAGCAGCCACAACCTGGCGGCCTACGTCCACGGCGGCCGCATCGGCGTGCTGGTCGAGCTGCAGGGCGGCGATGCCGACCTCGCGCGTGGCCTGGCGATGCACGTCGCGGCGATGAACCCGCCGCACAACAAGGCCACCGACGTCCCGGCCGAGTTCATCGAGAAGGAAAAGGAAATCGAGCTGGCGAAGATGTCCGACAAGGACAAGAACAAGCCGGCCGACATCCTCGAGAAGATCATCAGCGGCAAGCTCAACAAGATCGTCAACGAGGTCACGCTCTACGGCCAGCCCTACGTGCTCGACACCGACAAGACGGTCGAGGCCACGCTCAAGGCCGCCGGCGCGGACGTGCTGCGCTTCCAGCGCCTGGCCGTCGGCGAAGGCATCGAGAAGGTCGTCGAGGACTACGCCGCCGAAGTGATGAAGCAGGCCGGCCTGGCCTGATCCATCCGCCGCGGTGTCCTTGGACACCGTTGACAGAAAGCACGCCCCTTGCGGGCGTGCTTTTTTTTGCCTCATCTCCCTCGTTCGCGAGAACGAGCGTGCAGCTTCGGGTCGGCAGCCGCCTACCAGCCGGACGCCGCCCTCCCCTCAGTCGGGAGCGCGTCGCTGTCCGGCCACCCAAAACGCGCGCGTCACTCCTGGAAGACCACCCCTTCCATCGACACCGGCAAGTGGTCCTGCGCCGCGCTCTGCTGGAACGCCTCGTAATCCGGGCTTCCGCGAAACGCGCCGAACCGGTAGGGAAACTGCGCCAGATCCGCGTTCGAGAAATCCGGCCGACGCGCCAGGAACAGGCCCACGAGCGCAGAAAGCACCGGCAAGTCCGGGCAATCCTCTTCCATCCACAGGCATTGCCCTGACTCATTGACCTCCAGGAAGACGAAGCCGCCATCGGGCCGGACGATGAAGTCGAACGAGCCGTGCACCAGCCCCAGCATCGCCATGACCCGCAAGCAGCCTTCGCGCACAGGATCGGGCAATTGGAACGGGGTCACCGTCGGATGCTTGGCGGCGTGGCGCCAGTCCACGGCCAGGTCGGGGTCGCCGCGCGTGTCCAGGCGCGCGGCGATCACCGCCTGCCCGAACACGGCCACCCGCACTTCGAACGCCTTGTCGACGAAGTGCTGGTAGATCAGCGGGGACGCCTGCAGCACGCGCGGATCATCCAGGTCCTGCTCGGTCACCAGCGAGGACAGATACTCGTACGACCGGCCGTCGCGCGTGTTCCACAGATGCGGGAAGAACGGTTTGGCGATGACTCGGCCACTGTGCGCACGCACGAACGCGCGGATACGCGCCGGGTCGTTGCTCGCCAGCGTGTCGGGCACGACCATGCCGCAGGCCTGCGCCAGGCGCAGCTGATGCAACTTGTTGTGCCGGCTGGTCATGAAGCTCGTGAGCGGGTTGACCCACCAGGCCTGGGGTGCAAGCACATGCAGCAATCCCCAGAAGAAGCGCTCGCTTTCGCGCTGACAGGCCTCCGCATCGCGGGCATCCAGGCCCGCCGGCACGCCGGGCGAGCGCCCATCCTGCGAATCCAGACGAAATCGCAATCGGTGTCGGGCAGCCCGCCCGCCGTGCCCGCGTCCGTGCCCGCGCGCAATTCGAAGCTATGGGTGGCGCGCGCCGGGAAGTCGCCCAAGCACATCCAGCGCGTCGCGATCCCGCGATCGGCGAGCGCCCACGCCACCGCGCCCGCATGGACATCTCCGGGATGCGTGACGACGCGCAGGTGTCCAGGCATGCAAGTGCTCCGACGAGAGAGATGCGGGTGTTCTACCGCAGACTGCGACCGCCATGCGAGCACGCGCCAGCGCCAACGGCTCGGTCCAGGCCCCGTCTCGATTTGACACTGGCACCGCGATGCACTAAGACACCGATGACGCCGCCATGTCGACGGCGCTGCGAATCGCAAAGGAGACGTCGCCATGTCGAAGCCAGGACCCGCGCCCCAATCGCCTGCAGCCGATGCGCCAGGCAGCTACCGCCTGCTCAGCCGCCAGCTTGCGCGCGACCTCACCGACAGCGAGATCGACGCCGTCGCCGGCGGGACGACCTCACGGACCCAACTCTCGGCCCAGGTCTCGGCGCAGATCATCGTCGTCGACGATGCCGATGCCTGAGACGCCGGCCGGGCATCCTGCCCGGCCAGCCTTTGATCGATGCTCCGCGCAATGCGGCGAGCGCTGAGCGCGCTGCTTCTGTTCGCTGCCGGTTCGGCAGCCGGGGGCAGCACGCCGCCGCCCCCATTGCTCGACCGCCTCCCCGCCGAAGACGCGCCGCTCGACCTCACCCGTCTGGACTGGGTCCAGCCGCGCTTTTCGCCCGACCCGGCCGAGCGCGCACGCTGGCGCGCGCTGTTGGACTGGGCCGAGGCCGCGCGCCGCGCACGCACCGCGGCGCTGCGCGATACCTTACGGACGCGGGGGATCGATGCCGCGTCGCTCCCTGAGGCCTGTTACGGCGACCGGCGATGCGGCCTGATCGTGGATGCGGAGGCGACAGCCGCCACGTTCGACGACTGGCCGGCCTTCGACGCGGCAGCCAAGGCGGCCTGGCCTTATGTGCTGGGCCTGCGCCGCGCGGTAGAGATCGCGTCCCAGGTGCAGGCCTCCCCACCCGACGGCGAGGCGCTGCGCACCGTGGCGGCGGAGCTGCAACGGCGGGCCCTCAACGACCAGATCCTGCGCTATGCCCTCGATGGCGTGCCCGGCCGCGATGCGGGGCCAGGCGATCCGCTGTACGCGACCTACGCGCTCGCGCTCGGCGATGATGTCCGCAGGCTCGACGCGGACAATGCCGCATACGCGGCGCAGCTGATGGCCCGTCACGATGGCTGGCCTGCGCCCACCGCACTGCCCGAGCAGGCACAGGCCCAGCTCTGGCTGCTGGTCCAACACGCAGACCAGCGGCCCGATCTCCAGTACCAGACCCTGCGCGCCATGCAGCGGCGCCATGTCGGCACGCCCCTGACGACCCGCTACGGCTTTCTCTACGACCGGGTCATGCTCAAGCTCGACGGCAGCCAGCGCTACGGCACCCAGGTCACGTGCATTGAGGGCCGGCGCGCGCCGCAACCGTTGGAAGACGCGCAGCGCGTCGACGCGCTGCGCGCCGGCCTGGGAATGCCACCACTGGACGAGTATCTCGCCCGCTTTCCCGATTGCACGGTCGCGCCCTGACAGCGCGCAGCATGGCGCGCGCGGACCCGGCGGCTGGGCTGTCGTCAGTCGAGGTCGCGAACCCCGAGCTCGTCGAGCGCGTCGCGCATCAGCGCTGCCGCCGGTTCGCTGAGCTTTTCGTTGTCGAGTGCGTATCGGATCGTCGCCTCGATCAAGCCCAGATGCGTTCCGCAATCGAAGCGCGTGCCGCGGAAGCGGTAAGCATGTACCGGCTTTTCGGCGAGCAAGGCCGAGATGGCGTCGGTGAGCTGGATCTCCCCGCCTGCGCCCGGCGGGGTCTTCTCGAGCAATGAAAAAATGCGTCCATCGAGCACATAACGGCCGACGACCGCCAGATTGCTCGGCGCCTCCTCGGGCTTGGGCTTTTCGACCATCGAGTGAATGCGGCCATGCCGGCCCTCGAATGGATCGGTCGCGACGATGCCGTAGCTGGCGGTCTTCTCCGGGGGCACGTCCTGCACCGCGATCATGCTCGCGCCGGTCTGCGCATGCGCATCGGCCATCTGCTTGAGCGCGCCATCGCCCCCCCGGTTCCACAACAGGTCGTCGGGCAGCATCACCGCGAACGGCTCGTTGCCGACCACCGGCCGCGCGCACAGGACCGCATCGCCCAGGCCACGCGCCTCGGGCTGGGTCACGAAGATCGCGCGCACCCCGTCGGGCAGCGGCCGGCGCACCTTCTCCAGCAATTCATGCTTGCCCGACGCCTCGAGCCGATGTTCGAGCTCGTAGGCCTTGTCGAAGTAGTCGCCGATCGCGTGCTTGTAGCGGTTGGTCACGAACACCAGCGTGTCGCAGCCGGCCTCGATCGCCTCGTCGACCGCATACTGGATCAGCGGGCGATCGACGATCGGCAGCATTTCCTTCGGGACGGTCTTGGTCGCGGGCAGAAACCGCGTTCCCAGGCCGGCAACGGGAAACACCGCCTTTCGAATCCTTTGCGTCATGGTTGTCTCGCGTGTCGTGGGGGAAAGGCAACGATGGTCGCCGTGGTACCGGTACGCTGCAGCGCGGGATCCACAACGACCGGCTTGAACTCGGGCACGGCCTCGCGCAGCGTCGCTGCCAGTTGCTCGAGATCGTAGCGCGCGACGCCCTCGTCGAGCCGCGCCAACGCCGATGCCAGCTTCTCGGTATGCACCGGGCGCGCCTCGGCCTGCAGGATCTTCGGATGTACGGTGGGCCGATAGCGTTCGTCGGCGTGGAACAGGGTTTCGTGCAGCTTCTCGCCGGGGCGCAGGCCCGAGTAGACGATTGCGATATCGCGACCGGGCTGCTTGCCGCCGAGGCGGATCATCTGCTCGGCCAGCAGGCGGATCGAGACCGGCTCCCCCATGTCGAGCGTGTAGACGGCCTGCGAGGCGCCGATCGCGACCGATTGCATGATCAGCTGGCAGGCTTCGGGGATGGTCATGAAGTAGCGCGTGACTTCCGGGTCGGTCACGGTCACCGGGCCGCCGCGCCGGATCTGTTCGCGGAACAGCGGCACCACGCTACCGGCCGAGTCGAGCACATTGCCGAAACGCACGGTTACAAAGCCAGTTCCGCCGTCACCGGCCAGATCCTGGCAGACCATTTCGGCCAGACGCTTGGTCGCCCCGAGGACATTCACCGGATCGACCGCCTTGTCGGTGGAGATCAGCACGAACGTGCTCGCGCGGTGTTCGACTGCCGCACGGGCGACGTTGCGGGTGGCCAGCACGTTGTTGCGGACGCCCTCGCGCAGTTGCTGCTCCAGGACCGGCACCTGCTTGTAGGCCGCGGCATGGAACACCGCGTCCGGCGACGACAGCCGCATCGCATGCGCGGTCACCGCCGGATCGCCACAGTCGCCGAGCACCGGCGTGACCCGGATATGCGGGAAGTCGCGCCGCAGTTCGGCCTCGATGCGGGTCAGCGCGAGTTCGTCGATCTCCACCAACGCGATCTGCGCGGCACCGTGGCGCGCACACTGTCGGCACAGTTCCGATCCGATCGAGCCGCCGGCTCCGGTCACCAGCACGCAGCGCCCGCGCAGCCAGCCACGAATCGCCTTCCAATCGGGCAGCACCGGCTTGCGCCCGAGCAGATCCTCGATCGCGACTTCCTTCAACTCGCCCGGCAGCGAGCGGCCTTCCAGCAGGTCGTCGAGCCGCGGCACGGTCCGGAACGGCAGCGCTGTCCGTTCGCAGGCCGCAACCACGCGGCGCATCGCCGCGGCATCGGCCGAGGGCATCGCGATGACCAGCAGCTTGGCGGCGGTCTCCGGGGCGATCCGCTCCACGTCCTCGACCCGCCCCAGCACCGGCACGCCCTGCAACTGGCTGCCGCGCAACTTCGGCGCGTCGTCGAGGAAGCCGACCGGATCGTAGGCCCCGGTCCGGCGCAAGTCTCGGACCAGCGTCTCTCCGGCCTGGCCGGCGCCGAGGATCAGCACCCGCGTGGCGGTCTGGTCCAGCCGCACGCTGCCGTGGTCCTTCCAGGCCCGGTACAGCAGCCGGGGCATGCCCAGCAACGCTGCGAGCAGCAACGGGTAGACGATCAGCACGCTGCGCGGGACGAGATCGAGCCGGTTGTAAACGAACAGCACGAGCAGGATCGCGAGCAGGCCCAGGACCGACGCCTTCACGATGTTGAGCAGGTCCGGGATGCTGGCAAAGCGCCACACGCCACGATACAGGCCCACGCGCCAGAAGATCACGCCTTGCGCCAGCAGAATCAGCGCGACCTCGATCGACACCGGCGAGAACGCAGGCGCCTGCGCCATGACCGAAAGACGGAACTGGTGCAGGCCGACCCAGCACAGCCAGACCATGGCCAGGTCGTGTGCGACCACGGCCACACGCGGTCCCAGGACGCCGAGCCGGGTCCTTACATCATGCATCGCGATTCATCCTTGAGGGCAACGTTGCCCGGCGAGCAAGCGGACACGAGCCGCGCACCAGACACAGACAATGAGCAGATACCATGCGACCAAGGCTCCGATGATAACCGGGCCACCGTGCCCGGCGAGCAATCCGCACACCAGGACCCCGACCATCGACAGCGCCGCATAGCCTGCGGCGACCCTCGCATGCGGATGCCCGGCCTGCACGGCGCGCTGGTAGACATGCTGAACATGCGGCGTCCACCAGCGTTCGCCGCGGAGCATGCGTGAAACGAGTGTCAACGAGGCGTCAATCAGGAACGGCGCGAGCGGAAAGCACAACGCCCAGACCGCCGGATGACCGATCTCGAGCGATGCCGCAGCGATCAGCCCTGCCAGCACATAGCCGAGACTGCCGCTGCCGACGTCGCCAAGGAAGATCCGTGCCTTCGGGCAGTTGAATGGCAGAAAGCCGCCACAGGCGGCCAGCAGCGCGATCGCCAGCACGCCGGCCCCGCCCCAGGGCCCGGCCACCCACGCCACCGCCAGCGCGGCCAGCATCGCCTGGCTGGTGGCGATGCCGTCGATCCCGTCCATGAAGTTCCAGACGTTGATCAGACCGACGGCCAGTACGAATACCGCAGCGCCCCACCACAGGGGCTGGCCGGCATGGGCCACCGCCCCCGCGAGCAGCGCGGCGGCGACCGCGTGGACCCCCAGCCGCGACCATGGCGACAACGGCCGGTGGTCATCCATCCAGCCGATACCGGCGACCAGCGCAAGGCCGATCAACAACGCCAGGTGCACCCCGGGGAGCGCCGCCTGCCAGGCCATCCAGGCGAGCACGCCCAGCATGACGACCACGATCGCGATGCCGCCACCGCGCGGCGTCGGCGCCGCGTGGCTGCGCCGCTCGCCCGGCACGTCGACCAGCTTGCGCGACAGTGCATAGCGCCGCGCCAGCCAGGTCCCCAGCGACGTCGAGACCAGAGCCAGAATGACGACTGCGATGAGCGCCTGCGGCTGCACTCAGACCACGGCGTAGTTCAGCAACGGCTTGATCGTGCCCCACTCCTTGCAGCTGGGACATTGCCAGTGATGGCTGCGGGCGCCGAAGCCGCACTGCTTGCAACGGTAGCTCGGATTGCGCACCAGCAACTGCTCGGTGATCAACCGCAGTTCCTGCAGCGTGCCGGCCGGATCGACCCCGTCGGCGAGGGTGAGATCGATCAGCGCGGCCTCGCCCCGGACCGACGGACGATCCTTGAGTTGGCGCGCCAGATAGGTCCGCGCCGCGTGCACGCCTTCTTCCTGTTCGACCAGTCGGGTCAGTGCCAGGACCGGCGCCACACCCGGGTAGTGTTCGGTCATCTGCGACATGAAGTTGCGCGCGCCAGGCGTGTCGCCGACCCGCTCGTAGGCGGCCAGCAGCGGCCCGAGGATCTCGGGCAGGAAATCGGGATCGTGGCGGGCCGCACGCTCGAACGCGCGGATCGCCGCAGCGTCGTTGCCGGCATCGATTTCGATCCGGCCTTCGAGAATGCCGGCGCGCACCGATCCCGAATCGGCGGCGTAGGCCCGCGCGACCGCTGCGCGGGCCTCGTCGGGGTTGCCGGCCGAGCGATGGCGATCGGCCAGTTCGCATTCGAACTGCGCGATCAGCTTGCCCATCGGTTCGCCGGTCGCCGCCTCGTAGCGGGTCGCGTTCTCGATCGCCTTCGCCCAGTCGCGTTCGGCCTGGTAGATGCCGATCAGGTGCCGCAGCGCGTGTGGCGCCCGCTGATCGATGCGCGCCAGATCGCTGAACACCGTCTCGGCGCGGTCGAGCAGGCCCGACTTCATGTAGTCCTCGCCCAGCGCCAGCAGCGCCTGCACCTTCTGCTGGTCGTTGAGATCGGGGCGCTGCACCAACCCCTGGTGCAGGCGGATCGCACGATCGACCTCGCCACGCCGCCGGAACAGGTGGCCGAGCGCGACCTGGGTCTCGAAGGTGTCCTTGTCGAGCTCGGCGATGTGCAGAAACAGCTCGATCGCCTTGTCTGGCTGTTCGTTGAGCAGGTAGTTGAGGCCGCGGAAGTACGTCGTCGACAGCCGGCTGACCTGGGTATCGCTGTGCCGCTCGCCGCCGCGTCGCCCGATCACCCAGCCGCTGAGCGCCGCGATCGGCAGCAGAAGGAAGAACCAGAACCACTCGGTGACAAACGCCATGGATCACGCTCCATCAGGAAGGTCGCCGCTTTCGCGCGACGGCGGGCGCGAGCGGACACGCGGCCACGGCATCGCGCGACGGCCTGCGGGCCGCCGTCGATCCTAACCGCTCGGGGATCGGCGGTGCCAACCGCACGCGGCGACACCGAAGGGACGGGGAACGGCGCGCCCCAGGGCGCTCACTCGTCCGCAGGCAACGGCTGCACGTCGCTGACGCGATCGCGCAGTTCCTTGCCCGGCTTGAAATGCGGGACGTGCTTGCCCGGCAGCGCCACGGCGTCGCCAGTCTTGGGATTGCGGCCGGTCCGCGGCGGTCGGAAGTGCAGCGAGAAGCTGCCAAAGCCACGGACCTCGATGCGATCGCCTGCCGCCAGCGCGCCGCCCATCATTTCGAGCATGGCCTTGACCGCCAGGTCGACGTCCTCGCCCTTGAGATGGGCTTGCCGCTGGGTCAGCAGCTCGATGAGTTCCGACTTCGTCATGTCTCGTTCTTGCAGATGCGCAAACGCCGGTCCGGGGACGTCCCCGGACCGGCGCCGAACGCATTACTCCGACTTGTTGCCCAGCTGCTCGCGCAGCAGCGCGCCCAGCTTGGTGGTGCCGCTCGACGCGTCCGAGGCCTGCTTGTTGTACTCGGCCAGGGTCTCGGCGGTCTCCGCCTCGTCCTTGGCGCGGATCGACAGCTGCAGCGAACGGGTCTTGCGGTCCATGCCGAAGTACTTGGCCTCGATCTCCTGACCGACCTTCAGATGCTGGCTGGCATCGTCGATGCGCTGGTCGCTGATGTCGCGCGCCGACACGTAGCCTTCCACGCCCTCGCCCAGGTCGATGACCGCACCCTTGGCGTCGACTTCCTTCACGGTGCCCGAGACCTTCGAGCCGCGCGGGTTGTTGGCCATGAACTGGCCCAGCGGGTCCTGCTCGAGCTGCTTGACGCCCAGCGAGATGCGCTCGCGCTCGGGATCGACCGCCAGCACGACGGCCTCGAGGGTGTCACCCTTCTTGAAGTTGCGGGCCACGTCCTCGCCGGTGGAGTTCCAGGCGATGTCCGACAGGTGGATCAGGCCGTCGATACCGCCGTCCAGGCCGATGAAGATGCCGAAGTCGGTGATCGACTTGATCTGGCCGTCGACCTTGTCGCCCTTCTTGTGGATCGCGGCGAAGGTCTCCCACGGGTTGCTGGTGACCTGCTTGATGCCCAGCGAGATGCGACGACGCTCCTCGTCGACGTCGAGCACCATGACCTCGACTTCGTCGCCGACCTGCACGACCTTCGACGGGTTGACGTTCTTGTTGGTCCAGTCCATCTCCGACACGTGCACCAGACCCTCGACGCCCGGCTCGATCTCGACGAACGCGCCGTAATCGGTCACGTTGGAGACCTTGCCGAACACGCGGGTGTTGGACGGGTAGCGACGCGAGATGTTGTCCCACGGATCCTCGCCCAGCTGCTTGAGGCCGAGGCTGACGCGGTTGCGCTCGCGGTCGTACTTGAGCACGCGGACTTCGAGCTCCTGGCCCACTTCCACCACTTCGGACGGATGGCGCACGCGCTTCCAGGCCATGTCGGTGATGTGCAGCAGGCCGTCGATGCCGCCCAGGTCGACGAACGCGCCGTAGTCGGTGAGGTTCTTGACCACGCCCTTGAGCACGGCGCCCTCGACCAGCTTCTCCATCAGCGCTTCGCGCTCCTCGGAGTGCTCGCTCTCGACGACCGCGCGGCGCGAGACGACGACGTTGTTGCGCTTGCGATCGAGCTTGATCAGCTTGAACTCGAGTTCCTTGCCCTCGAGGTAGACCGGGTCGCGGACCGGGCGCACGTCGACCAGCGAGCCGGGCAGGAACGCGCGGACATCCTTGATGTCGACGGTGAAGCCGCCCTTGACCTTGCCGCTGATGCGGCCAGTGATGGTCTCGTTCTTCTCGAGCGCTTCCTCGAGTTCGTCCCACACCATCGCGCGCTTGGCCTTCTCGCGCGAAAGCACGGTCTCGCCGAAGCCGTTTTCGAGCGAGTCCAGCGCCACCTTGACGGTGTCGCCCTCGGCCACGTCGATCTCGCCGGCCTCGTTACGGAACTGCTCGATCGGCACGATGCCTTCGGACTTCAGGCCGGCGTTGATCACGACGACGTCGGTGCGGACCTGCACCACGACGCCCGAGACGATGGCGCCCGGCTTGAGCTTGGCCAGATTGGTCTGGCTCTGTTCGAACAGTTCTGCGAATGATTCGGTCATTTGGTGAATACCTGGTTGATGTCGGACCGGGCCGGCGCAGCGACGGAGCGCGGTGTCGGTGGTCCACCCGTTGATCGGCCGTCGCGGGATTGCAGGGCCGTGAGTGTTGGCATGGAAGAACACCCGGCGCCGCGCCCTGGGCGTGGTGCCGGAACCGTTGGAGCGATGACGCGATGTTGCGACTGCGGCATGCGACCGGACGCTCCGTCCGGGGGCACGCGACTGCTGGGCGCGCCGACGACGGCAGGCGCGCCGGACCGGGTCTGTCAGTCCATGCGCGCCGGCAACAGCGCCAGCACCTGCGCCACGACGGCCTCGATGCCCAGGCCGGTGGTGTCGATGCGGACGGCCTCCTCGGCCGGCCGCAGCGGCGCCACTGCGCGGCTGGCATCGCGGGCGTCACGCGCGAGAATCTCGCGCAGCAGACCGTCCATTGTCACCGAAACCCCCTTGCCCTTCAACTGTTTATAGCGCCGCTCGGCGCGTTCCTCGGCGCTCGCGGTCAAAAACACCTTCCAGCGCGCATCGGGAAAGATGACCGTACCCATGTCGCGGCCGTCGGCGACCAGCCCCGGCGGCGTCCTGAATGCGCGCTGCCGGTCCTTGAGCGCGGCACGCACTTCGGGAATGGCCGCGATCGCCGAAGCCGCGGCCCCTGCGGTCTCGGTCCGCAGCTCGTCGGTAGCGTCGTGTCCGTTGACGATCACGCGCGGCTCGCCGCTCGGGTCGTCGCGCAATGCAATCGTGGTGTCGAACGCGCAGCGCACCAGCGCGCCGGCGTCGCCCAGGTCGAGGTCGGCCCAGCCGGCCGACACCCCGACCGCCCGGTACAATGCCCCCGAGTCCAGGTAGTGCCAGCCCAGCCGCTGCGCGACCGCCCGGCTGATCGTGCCCTTGCCCGACCCGGAGGGGCCGTCGATCGTCAACACCGGCGTCTCGGCCGTCATACGCATCTCCTGCGCATCGCGCCCGAAGGCCCAAGCGCTTGAATCAGGTGGAAATAAGCCGCTAGAATAGCCGGCTTGCCGTTCGTATCCCATCCCAGAGGTTTGTCATGAAGGTCCTGTCGTCCCTGAAGTCGGCGAAGACCCGCCACCGCGATTGCAAGGTTGTGCGTCGCCGCGGCAAGGTCTTCGTGATCTGCAAGTCCAACCCCCGCTTCAAGGCGCGTCAGCGCTAAACAGCGAGGCGGAACACGCGCGCCCCGGCGACGTGGTGTTCCGGCAATCCTGCGTCAGCCCTTTGGGCCGGGCGCAGCACGCGAGGGCCGCAGCGATGCGGCCCTTCGTCGTATCGGCGCCGGCCGCATGCAGCGCCGTCGCCACGGGTCTGCTACACAGCCGCCGTGCGGCCGGGTTCCCGGCCACGCCCCTCCCGTTCGCAGGCCAGGAGTCCGTCATGTCGCGTTCCACCGTCACGATGTTCGCAGCCGCCGCGCTGGGCGCCGCCCTGCTGCTCGGCACCGCACCGGCCACGGCCGACACCCTGCTGGTCGACCGCAGCCGAAAGCCGGCCGGGTTGGCCGTCCCCGCACGCGGCATGACGATGGCCCAGGTCGAGGCCGACTTCGGCGCACCGTCCCAGCGCCTCGAACCGCGCGGCGGACAGAAGCGGCAATGGCCGACGATCCATCGCTGGGTCTACCCCGCCTTCACCGTCTACTTCGAACGCAACCGGGTCGTCGACACGGTCGCCAATCGCGCGACCGCGTCCGAGATCGGCCCCAAGCCCGCCATCCGTTGAGTCCATGACCAAGACCGCAATGCGCTTCCCCGCGGAGTGGGAACCCCAGTCCGCCATCCTGATCGCCTGGCCGACCGAAGACACCGACTGGGCGGAACGCCTGGGCGAGGTCGAGGACACCTACATCGCGCTGGTCGCGGCCATCACCCGCTTCCAGCCGGTGCTGATCTGCGTGCCCGACGAGGACGTCCAGAGTTACGCCTATGTGCGCCTGGCGTCCAACCGGGTCGACATGGACCGCGTGCGCTTCGTCGAAGCGGCCTACGACGACACCTGGCTGCGCGACTCGGGGCCGATCACCCTGGTGGGCGGCGATGCGTTCGTCCTCAACGACTTCCGCTTCACCGGTTGGGGCGGCAAGTTCGACGCCAGTCGCGACGACCGGCTGGTCGGGCACCTGCACGCGGCCGGCCTGTTCGCCGACCAGGCCCAGCGCCGGCAGATCGACTTCGCCCTGGAGGGCGGTGCGATCGAGACCGACGGTGCCGGCACGCTGCTCACGACCTGGCGCTGCCTGCACGAGCGACACCCCGAGACCTCGCGCGATGTACTGAGCGCGCGGCTGGCGGACTGGCTGGCGCAGGACCGCGTGCTGTGGCTCGACCACGGCTACCTCGAAGGCGACGACACCGATGCGCACATCGACACCCTCGCCCGGTTCGCGCCGGACGATGCGATCGTCTTCCAGGCCTGCGATGACGCGAACGATCCGCACCACGCCGAACTCCACGCAATGGCCGACGAGATCGCGGCGCTGCGCACCTCCGATGGCGCGCCGTATCGGCTGTTCCCGCTCCCGTGGGCGCGTCCGATCCTCGACCAGGGCCGCCGCCTGGCGGCCAGCTATGCGAACTACCTGATCCTCAACGGCGCAGTGCTGATGCCCGCCTATGGCGACCCGGCCGACGCGGCCGCCGCCGCCGTGCTGGCGCAGGCGTATCCTGGCCGCGAGATCGTGCAGGTGCCCTGCCGCCCGCTGATCTGGCAGAACGGCAGCCTGCACTGCATCACCATGCAATTGCCGCAGGGCGCGCTCGCAGGCTGATCCCGGTCCGCCCCGGACGAAAGCATGACCAACGGCACTGGAGCGTGACTACAGGTGTCGCCACTCTGGCCCACCGCCTGGAGTTCTTTCGATGCCTCGCACCCTGCTCGCCGCCATCGCGGCCTTCCTGTTGTCCGCAGCGGCCCTGGCGTCCGCGCCGGGCCAGGACACCACCACCGAAGCACTGGCCCGGTTGCAGGCGGCCTCGACGGCCGCCGAATCCGATGCGCTGCTGATCGTCCACGACGGTCGCGTGCTGGTCGACACCGCCACCGATCCGGCGCGCGCACCGATCGAACTAATGTCGGCGACCAAGTCGGTGGTGGCGCTGGGCGTCGGCCTGCTGCTGGCCGACGGCAAGCTGGACTCGCTCGACACCCCCGTCCACACCTTCTTCCCCGAATGGGCGCAGGGACGCAAGCGCGACATCACCGTGCGCATGCTGCTCGACCACACCTCGGGCCTGCAGAACGTGCCCAACGCCGGCGAAGAACTCGAACCAGCACCCGACATCGTGCAACTCGCACTGGCGGCGGAACTCGATGCCGCGCCTGGCGAAACGTTTTCGTACAACAACAAGGCCACCAACCTGCTGTCCGGCGTCATCTCAAGGGCCAGCGGGATGCCGATGGACGCCTATCTCCAAAGCCGTCTCTTCGACCCACTCGACATCCACCCTGGCTCTTGGCTGAAGGATCCGGCCGGAAATCCCTGGGCCATGGCCGGCCTGTCGGTCACCGCAAGCGACGCGGCCAAGCTCGGCCAGTTGCTGCTCGACGACGGCGTCACACCCGATGGCACGCGCCTGCTGCCCGAAGGCTTCGTCCAGGCGCTGTACAGTGCCGGTCCGCGTTCACCGCGCGTCGGCCTGCTGTGGTGGCGCATTCCCGAGTGGCAATTCCTGACCGTGCGCGAGGACGCCATCGCAACCGCGCGCGCACGCGACGCGGATCCACGCTGGATCAGTGCACTGGAGTCGCTGCGCGGGCAGCGACTCGATGGCGCCGCGGGGCTGCGCAAGGCGCTGGGCGATGCACTGGGCGACGACTGGCCGGTGCTGTACTCGGCTCAGATTACCGGGCGCGGTCTCGCCCGTGCGGATGTGTTCGACGAGGACACCGGCCCGGTCGTGGCGTATGCGGCGGACGGTTTCCTTGGCCAGTACATCGTCGTGGTGCCCGACAAGCGCCTGGTGGCGGTGCGGCAGATCCGGCGCCGCGATACCCCGCATGCCCCGGCGCTGGACTACCCGCGCTTCACGGCCGACGTCGTCGCACTCGCGGCCACGCTTTGACGCGCTCTGAACGGCGGTGGCCGGCGCGCGGGCGCGCGCGTCTATCCGCGTTAGCATGGTCGGCCTTTTCGAGTCCCGTAGCACCGCCGCCATGACCCGCAAGACCACCCTGCCCGTCGCGCTGATCCAGGAACGCGCCATCATCGACCGCGGCACCGACAACGCCGAGGCCAACCTGTCGATCATCGAGGCGCGCGTGCGCGAGGCGGCGGCGCAGGGCGCACGGCTGGTGCTGTTGCAGGAACTGCACAACGGTGCGTACTTCTGCCAGGAAGAGAACGTCGATGCGTTCGATCTTGCCGAGCCGATTCCCGGCCCGAGCACCGAGCGGCTGTCCGCGCTCGCCCGCCGGCACCAGGTGGTCCTGGTCAGTTCGCTGTTCGAGCGCCGCGCCGCCGGCCTGTACCACAACACCGGCGTGGTGTTCGACGCCGACGGCAGCCTGGCGGGCAAGTACCGCAAGATGCACATCCCCGACGATCCGGGCTTCTACGAGAAGTTCTACTTCACCCCGGGCGATCTGGGATTCAAGCCGATCGAAACCTCGGTCGGCCGACTCGGCCTGCTGGTGTGCTGGGATCAGTGGTATCCCGAGGCCGCCCGGCTGATGGCGCTGGCGGGCGCGGACCTGCTGCTCTATCCCACCGCGATCGGCTGGGACCCGAGCGACGACGACGCCGAGAAGACACGCCAGCGCGATGCCTGGATTCTCAGTCATCGCGGGCACGCGGTGGCCAACGGGCTGCCGGTGCTCTCGTGCAACCGGGTCGGCCACGAACCCTCGCCGCTGGGCGCGGCCGGCATCGACTTCTGGGGCAACAGCCACGTGCTCGGCCCGCAGGGCGAATTCCTCGCCCAGGCCGGCGGCGATCCGACGCTGCTGACCTGCGAAGTGGATCTGGGCCGCAGCGAGCACGTGCGCCGGATCTGGCCGTTCCTGCGCGACCGCAGGATCGACGCCTACGGCGATCTGCTCAAGCGCTATATCGACTGACGCCGGTGGCTGCTCCCACCCCTGGCGTCGTGATCCGCGACGCGCACGACGGCGATCTCGAGGCGATCGCCGCGCTTTACGCGCGGGAAGTCGTCGACGGCGTGGCCACCTACGAATACGACGCGCCGGATCGCGATGAGATGCGCCGGCGCTGGTCGGCGCTGCGCCAGGCCGGCTTTCCGTATCTGGTCGCAGAGCTCGACGGCCGCTTCGCCGGCTATGCCTACGCCGGCAGTTTCCGCGCGCGCATCGGCTACCGCTTCACCGTCGAAAGCTCGGTCTACGTCATACCGGCGCTGCACGGCCAAGGCGTGGGACGGCGGCTGATGGACGCGCTGATCGATACCTGCACGCAGCGCGGCTTCCGGCAGATGATCGCGGTGATCGGCCCACCGCAGGACGGCCCCTCCGTCCGCTTCCACGCGCGCCTGGGCTTTGAGACCGTCGGCGTGCTGCCGGGCTCGGGCCGCAAGCATGGCCGCTGGCTCGACACCATCTTGATGCAGCGCGCGCTGGGCGACGGCGCCGCCACCCCACCCGAAGACGAATGACCCGATGACCGATTCCGCCGCCTCCCCGTCCTGGCAGACGCAGCCGCACACGATCGTCGAGCGCGATGGCGTGCGCTACACCCTGCTGGGCACCGCCCACGTCTCGAAAGTCAGCGTGGAGGCGGTCGAGGACGCAATCGGCAGCGGCGCGTTCGACATGGTCGCGGTCGAACTCGACCCGCAGCGCCTGCAGGCGATCACCGATCCCGACGCGCTGGGCAAGCTCAATCTGGTCGACGTGATCCGCAAGGGCCGCGTCGCGTTGTTCGCCGCCAATCTGGCGCTGTCGGCCTATCAGCGCCGGCTCGCCGAGCAACTCGGCATCGAGCCGGGCGCCGAACTCAAGCGCGCCGTCGCGCTCGCCGATGCCCGCGGCCTGCCGGTCGCGCTGATCGACCGCGATGTCGGCCTGACCTTCCGCCGCACCTCGTCCCGGCTCGGGCTGATGGGCAAGCTGCGACTCGGCGGCAGCCTGATGTCGGGCCTGCTGACCAACGAGGAGATGGGCGAAGACGAGATCGAGAAGCTCAAGCAAGGCGACATGCTCGAATCGAGCTTCGGCGATTTCGCCCGCAGCGATCCCAAGCTCTACGAGACGATCATCGCCGAGCGCGACCGCTACATGGCCGCACGCCTGCGTGGCGATGTCGGCCACGCGCGCGAGGTCCTGGCGGTCGTCGGCGCTGGTCACCTGGCCGGCATCGCGCGCCACCTGGCCGAAGACACGCAGACGCCGTCAGCGATCCGCACAGAGCTGGAACAGGCGCCGAGCACGCGTCGGTTCCCGTGGTTCACCACCCTGTTGATGGCGCTGATCCTGGCGATGATCGGCTGGGGCTACTGGCATGGCGGCGTCGACGTCGGCCGCCAGTTGCTCGAGGAGTGGGTGCTGATCACCGCCGCATTCGCCGCGCTGGGCGCGATCGCCGCCGCCGCGCATCCGCTCGGCATCCTGGCCGCGGCGATCGCCGCGCCACTCAAGCCATTCCGTCCCCCGGGCGTCTCGCCCGGCCTGTTCAGTGCGCTGATCGAAGCGCACATGCGCACGCCCGCTTACCGTGACTTCCTGGCCCTGCGCGATGATGCGGGCACGTTCCGCGGCTGGTACCGCAACCGCGTCTCGAGGACGATCCTCAACTTCATGTTCACCAACCTGGGGTCGAGCATCGGCGTGTGGGTCGCGGGCCTGCGGATCTTCGGCAAGCTGCTGCACTGACCGGCGCGACCACGCGGGCCACCACGCCCTCAAGGCGGAATGGCCCGCACCGCCAAGCGACGCGGGCCAGTGACGTTACGACGCCGTGGACACGCCCGCCGGCACGCCCCGCGCGCGGCGGAGCATGCGCGCCGTGCCGTACCGCAGGTCGTCGAGCAGCGCGTAGATCGTCGGCAGGAACAACAGACTGACCACGGTCGAGAACGCCAGCCCGCCGGCAACCGCGCGCGCCATCGGCGAGTACGCCAGACCGCCGAGTACGACGGTGTCGCTGAGCGAGATCGGCACCATCGCCAGGATCGCCGTGCCCATCGTCATCATGATCGGCCGCAACCGCTCGCGGCTGCCCTCCACCAGCGCCTCCAGACGCGGCATGCCGCGTCGGCGCAGGTTGTTGATGTGTTCGACCATGATGATCCCGTTGTTCACCACCACGCCCATCAGCACCAGGATGCCGATGAAGGCCATGACCGTGAACGCGGTACCGGTGAACCAGAACAGCCAGAACACGCCGAACACCGAGAACAGCACGCAACTCATGATCGCCGCGGGGAACAGCAGCGACTCGAACACCGCTGCCATCACCACGTAGATCATGATCACCGCAATCACCAGGTTGAACAGCATCTGCTGGCTTGCCGCCGTATCGTCCTCGAAGCCGCTGCCGGAGAAGCTGTAGCCGTAGCCCGCTGGAAACGCGACCGTGTCCAGCGTCTGCTCCAGCGCCTTGCGGGCATCGGGCATCGTCGTACCGCCAGCGAGGTTGGCCTGCAGCGTCAGCGAGGTCTGCCGGTCGTTGCGGGTGATCCGGCTGGAGGCCGGCTCCACCCGCATTTCGACCAGGCTGGTCAGCGGCACGCTGCGGCCGTCCGGCGCCCGGACCATGAAGGCGGCGATATCGGCTTCGCTGTAGGTCTCCGCGCCCGCGAAGCGGACCCACACCGGCACCTCGTCGTCACCGCGCCGGAACTCGCGCAGCTGGCTGCCGCGCAGCGCCAGGCCGACGAAGTTCGAGACCTGCTCGGCCGAGAATCCGAACGCGGCTGCGCGGTCGCGATCGACGCTGATCCGAAGCTCGTGGTTGAGATCGCCCGAATCCACGCGCACGTCGCGCAGCGCCGGATTGGCCGCCAGGATCGGGATCACGCCATCGGCGATCTCGCGCAGTACCTGGGTCGAATCGCCGACCAGTTGCACCTGGACGCCCTGGCTGCCGCCCGCCCCGCCGCCGCCCTGGCCGCCACCGCGTACGCCGACATCGGCGCGCGCGGACTTGGGCAGCGCCTCGCTGATCTTGTCCGACAGCACCCGGGTGTCGGACACATCGTCCTGGAACGTGATGATCGTGCCCGAATCGCCGCCCTCGCCGAACCACGAGTAGAGCTGACGGATCCGGTACTGCTCGCGGCGCTGGTCGAGGAAGGTCTCGTAGCGTCGCACCTCCTCGGAGCGCTGTTGCAGGTTGTAGCTGCCCTTCCACTGGTAGTAGAGCTGGATCTCCTTGCCGCCGCCGCTGTCGCCGAACATATCGAACTTGATCTGGCTCATCGGCAACAGGCTCAACGCGACCACCAGAACGATGCCCGCCACCGACCAACCGCGGTGCTGCAGCGACCAGCGCAGGAGCCGCGCATAGCCGCGTTGCATGCGCGGGATCAGCCCATCGGGCCGGGCGACCGCCGGCGGCGTCTTCATGCGCGCCGACATCATCGGGATCAGGCTCACGGCCACCAGCCACGAGGCCAGCAGCGAGACCGAGATGGTGATCGCCAGCTGATTCATGAAGATGCTGATGTTGTTGGTCTCGCCCAGCATGTTGGGCACGAACACGATGCAGTGGCACAGCGTGCCGGCCGACAGCGCGATCGCGACATGCCGCGTGCCCAGCACCGAGGCCAGCCACGGCTGGTCGGGCATGCGTTCGCGCTCCTGGTAGATGCTCTCCACCACGACCACGGCATTGTCGACCAGCATGCCGACCGCCAGCAGCAGGCCCATCAGCGACAGCACGTTGAGCGTGACGTCGAAAAAGTGCATGAAGCCCAGGGTGATGATGAAGCAGATCGGGATCGCGAGCGTCACCATCAGCGTCGACGGCCAGTGGCGCAGGAAGAAGTACAGCACGACGATCGACAGCACCAGACCGATCGCGCCCGCCTCGACCAGCTCCAGCAGCGACGACGTCACTTCCTCGCCCAGGTTCTGGATCACCTTGACGTCGATGCCTTCCAGCCCCGGTTCGCTGCGCGCGGTCTCGACTTCGGCCAGCACGCTGCGCGCGATCTCGACGAGGTTGGCATCGCGCTCCTTGAAGATCTCCAGCCCCACCGCCGCCCGTCCGTCGAGGCGCCGACCATAGTCCATGCGCTGCGGCTTGAAGCGCACGTCGGCGATGTCCGACAGCCGTAGTCCCTTCTGGTCGATCACCAGGTCGCGCAGTTGCTGCAGGTCCTGGATCTCGCCCAGCGGCTGCACCCGCAAGCGCTGCCCGCCATCGAGGATCTGGCCGGCCGAGACCGAGAAGTTCAATGCGCGCAGGCGAGTGGCCAGCGCGTTGAGTTCGATGCCGTGCGCAGTCAGGCGATCGGGCTGGACTGCGATCTCGACCTCGTTGGGCGACGCCCCGCTGATCTCCACGCGCGCCACACCGGGCACCCGTTCGAGCCGGCGCTTGAGCTGCCGGTCGATCATCTCGTAACTGCCCGACAGATCGACATTGGCGGCCAGGCGCAGGCGCAGGACCGCCTGGTCACTGGCGGTCCACTTGTGGACGAAGTAACGACGGAAATCGTCGGGCAGGTCGGAGCGGATCGCGTCGATCTTCTCGCGCGCCTCGGCGGCGCTGATCGCGATGTCGCGGTCCCAGTCCGAGAACTCGAGCAGCACACCCGCGCCATCGGCATTGGCATCGCCGCGCATGCGCTTGATGCCGCTCATCGTCGCCAGTGCCTCCTCGGCCGGGCGCAGCAGGTTCTGCTCGGCCTCGACGGGCGTGGACCCCGCGTAGGGCAACTCGACATAAAGGATCGGCATGGTCAGGTCGGGCAGCGCTTCCAGCGGCAGGCGCACCGCCGCGATCAGGCCGATCACCACCATCGAGACGAAGCACATGATGGTGGTGACCGGACGGCGCAGGCTCAGCTCGGCGATGCTCATGGCGTGCCTGCCTCCGCCCCATCGCGCTCAGCGGCCGCACCCAGCCGCGCGCGGCGACCACGCTCGGCGTAGAACGCATCGGACTTGCGATCGAGCAGCTCGTAGACCACCGGGATCACCAGCAGCGTGAGCACGGTCGAGACCGCCAGCCCCCCCATGACGGTGATCGCCATCGGCGAGCGCACCTCGGCGCCCTCGCCCAGCGCCAGCGCCAACGGCAGGAAGCCGAACAGCGTCGCCAGGGTGGTCATCACAATCGGACGCAGACGCGAGCGTGCGCCCTCGACCAGCGCCTCGCGCTTGGCCACGCCGGCCTCGCGCAACTGGTTGACCTTGTCGATCAGAATGATCGCGTTCTTGACCACCAGACCCACCATCAGGATCAGGCCGATGAAGGCAACCACCGAGATCGTGTTGCCGGTCAGCAGCAGCGCCCCGATCGCACCAACCATCGCCAGCGGGATGGTGAACAGGATCACGAACGGATGCAGCAGCGATTCGAACTGCGAGGCCATCACCAGGTAGACCAGGAAGATCGCCAATGCGAACGCCATCAGCAGCGAGCGCATCGACTCGGCGAGTTCCTCGCCCTGCCCACCGATGTGCAGCCCGATCTCGGGACCGAGCGGGTTTTCGGCGACCATCTGCCGCACCTCGGTCATCGCCGCGCCCAGGTCGATGTCGCGCAGGTTCGCCGACACCACGGCCACGCGTACCTGGTCGGCCCGGTGGATCTCGCTCGGGCCGATGGTCGCGACCACGTCGGCGACCGAGTCCAGTCGCACGGCCGCGCCGCTGCCCGGATTGACGATCAGGTTGCGGATGCGCTCCACCGAATCGCGCTCATTCTCCTGCGCGCGCACCAGCACATCGATCTTGCGGTCGCGGAAGTTGTAGCGCGTGGCCACCTCGCCGCGCACCGCGCGCACCACCGCATCGGCGATCTGCCGCGTGGTCAGGCCGAACGCCCCCGCACGCGCCTGGTCGAAGACGATCTGGATCTCGGGGAAGCCCTGCTCCACCGTGCTCTTGACGTCGGCGTAGTGCGGATTTGCCCGCAGCAGTTCGGCCATGCGCTGGCCGGCCTTCGCCAGCCCGTCGAGATCCTGGCCGCGCAGTTCGATCTCCAGCGGCGTGGAGAAGCTGAAGATCTGCGGCCGCGAAAAGTCCACCGCGACGCCGGGATATTGCCGCATGGTGTTGCGCAGGCGCTCGGTCTGCTGCGCCTCGAACTCGCGGCTACCGCCGTCGCTCATGACGATGCTCAACCGGCCGATGTTCTCGCCGCTCTCGGTCGGATTC
The DNA here is from genome assembly GCF_039674105.1 of Luteimonas sp. TWI596. Taxonomy (NCBI): domain Bacteria; kingdom Pseudomonadati; phylum Pseudomonadota; class Gammaproteobacteria; order Lysobacterales; family Lysobacteraceae; genus Luteimonas; species Luteimonas sp. TWI596. Next base: position 42,790 of record NZ_JBDJMU010000014.1, on the reverse strand, counting down.
GCGTCCAGCCGGGTGCCGCTGCCGCTCACCCCGAACAACAAGGCCACACCGTCGTCGTCGCGATGCGCCTGCTGCACTTCGCGCATGATGCGGTCGGTTTCGCGCAACGGGGTGCCGGGCGGCAACTTGGCGGTCATTTCGAACCGGTCCTGGGCCAGTTGCGGGATCAGGTCGGTCCCCAACAGCGGCACGGCGAACATGCTGACCACAAACACCGCGGTCGCAGTACCCAGCACCCACCACGGCCGCGCCAGCGCCGCCGGCAGGATCCGCATGTAGCCACGCTCGGCGCGCTCGTAGGGCGCCATCGCCGCATCGCTGGCGCGTCCCATCACGCGGCTGACCACGTACGAGACACCGCGCCAGGCACGAATGAGCAGCCAGACCAAGCCGAACAGCACGCCATGAATGCCGGTGCCGATGCCGCGGCCGGTCGCCGCCAACGGCTTCTGCCAGCGGCGCTCGGGGCGCCATTGCGGATGCGGCGCTTCTTCCGGGAAGGCCAGCGGCGGACGGCCTTTGAGCGAGGCCAACATCGGGATCAACGTCATCGCCACCAGCAGCGACACGCCGACCGCGATGGCGATCGTCAACGCCTGGTCGCGGAACAACTGGCCGGCGATGCCTTCGACGAACACTAAGGGCAGGAACACCGCGATGATCGTCAGCGTCGAGGCGATCACCGCCATGCCCACTTCCCGGGTGCCGGTGATCGCGGCCTCCAGCACGCCCAGCCCGCGTTCGCGCGCCTTGGCGATGGACTCGAGCACGACGATCGAATCGTCGACCACCAGACCCGTCGCAAGCGCCAGGCCGCCGAGCGACATGACATTCAGGCTCAGGCCCAACTGGCCCATGAAGAAAAACGTGGTGATGATCGAGACCGGCAGCGACAGGCTCACCACCAACGTGCTCCACCCATTGCGCAGGAACAGGAAGATGATCAGCACCGCCAGAGTGCCGCCGATCAGCGCATCGGTGCGCACGTCGTTGATCGCCGCCCGCACGAACTTCGACTGGTCGTCGACGACGGTCAGCGTCATCCCCGGCGGCAGGTCCTTGCGGATCACCGCCAACCGCGCCTGGATCGCATCGGCGGTCGACACGGTATTGGCGTCGCCCTCCTTGTAGATCGCCAACTCCACCGCCTCGTCGCCGCCGAGCCGGATGATGCTCTCGCGTTCCTTGAAGCCCTGGCGCACGGTGGCGATGTCGCGCAGCCGGATCGCGCGGCCGCCCGCGATCGTCGCGCCATCCGCGCCCGAGGCGCTCTGCACCGACGCCGCAGCGGCGAGCACCGCCTGCGAACCACTGGCCGCCGCGATCGCGGCCATCTGCTGCGCCGCGCTGGCGGCGGCGTTGTCGCCGCCCGACTGCGTGGCCACCAGCATCTCGCCGATCTGCTCGACGCTGGCGAACTGGTTGACCGTGCGCACCAGATAGCGCTGCGTGCCCTGGTCGAGACGACCGCCCGACAGGTTGATGTTCTCCTGCTGCAGGCGCTGGATCACGTTCTCGATCGGCAGGCCGATGCGCGCCATCTGCTGCAGGTCCAGTTCCACCTGCACTTCGTCTTCGAAGCCGCCGCCGACCTTGACCGCGGCCACGCCGGCCACCGGCTCGAGCTTCTTCTTCAGATCGTCGTCGGCGTAGCGACGCATGCGCGTCAACTCGTCGACCGCACCGCCCTTGTCGCCGGCGGTCAGCGCGAGCCGCAGGATCGGCTCGGTGGACGGGTTGAAGCGCAACAGCACCGGCGGCTTGACCTCGAGCGGCAACTGCAAGGTCTCGAGCTTGTCGCGCACCTCCAAGCTCGCCTGGTCCATGTCGGTGCCCCAGGCGAACTCGAGCACCACATCGCTCTGGCCGGTCCGCGAGATCGAGCGCAGCTTGCGCACGCCCTTGACCACGCCCAGCGCCTCCTCGACCGGCTCGCTGACCAGGGTCTCGATCTCCGACGGTGCCGCGCCGGTGTACTCGGTGCGCACCGTCAGTGTGGGGTAGCTCAGATCGGGCAGCAAGTTGACCTTGAGGTTGGTCAGCGCGATCAGGCCGAACAGCATCAGGCTGATCGCGACCATCCACACCGTCACGCGGCGCCGCGTGGAGAACTCGACCAGATCGAACCGCCTGGGTGCGGTGGCATGCGGGTCCGCGGCCGGGCCGTCGCCGGCGGGGCCTTCGTGGGAGGCGCCGGCCATTACTGCGCGTCGCTCTTGGCGCCGGTGGCGGGCTTGGCGGCCGCGACCGGGGCCGCGCCGATCACCTGCACCGGGCTGCCCTCACGCAGCGCGACCTTGCCGGCGGTCACCACCTGCATGCCGTCCTCCAAGCCGTCGCGGACTTCGATCAGATCGCCATCCACATACCCCAGCGTCACCGGCACGCGCACGGCCTTGCCGTCACGCACGGTGAATACCGCCGCCTGGTCGCCGTCATCGAGCAGCGCGGCGCGCGGGATCACCAGCGCGTCGGCGCGCTGGTCGTAATCGATGTGGATGCGCCCGAACATGCCCGCGCGCAGCGCATCGGTACCGGCGAAGGCGGTGACCACGCGGAATGTGCCGCTGCGCGACTCGACCACCGGCGCGACGCGCTCGACGACGCCCTCGAACGACTCGCCCGGCAGCGCGTCGACCTGCAGCCGCACCGGCTGGCCGCGCTTGAGCACGCGCAACTCGCGCTCGGGGACATTGAGCGTCGCCTCGATGCGCGCGTTGTCGACGATGCTGAAGATCGGCGTGTTGATCTGCACGAAGTTGCCGGTGCGGATCATGCGCTGGGAGATCACGCCTGCGATCGGCGCGGTGACCGTGGTGTAGGACAACTCCAGCTGCGCCATCTCGTACTGCGCACGTGCGGTATCGAGGTCGAACTTGATCTGGTCCAGATCGTTGGCGCTGATCATCTGCTGGCCGACGAGCTGCTGCGCGCGACGGTAGCTGTTTTCCAGCTTGCCCATCGTCGCCCGGCTCTGCAGCACCGCCAGGCGTGCACGATCGGGGTCGAGCCGCACCAGCGGCTGGCCGGCCCGGACGGCATCCCCCTCCTCGACCAGCACCTCCAGCGCGATTCCCGAGGTCTTGGCGACCACGTCCGCACCGCGCGGTACGTCCAGCGACGCGGTCCCCACATAGCTCGCCGCCACACTGCGCCTCGCCACGGCCTCGGTCTCCACCGGCACCGGCGCCTGCGCCGCATCGCCGGGCTGGGCCTGGGCATCGCCTCCTCCCCCCTTGCAGGCGCTCAAGCCGAAGGCGGCCGCCAGCAGCAGGCTGCCGGCGAAAATGCGTCCCGAGGACGTGCGAACGAGCAGTGTCGACATTGGAATGGAATGACCCCTACGGTGTGGTAGCAATGTAGTTCACCCGAACATGCGGATTCCATCCGCCATTGGTCATGGTGACCTCCAGCGTTGCGAACTGGGCCTGGATGCGCCGTTGGGTTTGCACAGAGCCCATGGCTATACTGGCGCGGTTGCCCGCGGTTCAGCGACCGCCCGCGGGTCACGTCCCACGCTTCCCCGACAGCCGTTCCAGCCACTCAGGATTGCGGATACCAAGATGACGCGACCGCTGCTGCTCGCCTCCTGCCTCGCCCTTGCCGCGATGGCCTCTCCCGCGGCCCTGGCGCAGACCGCCGCCGCACCTGCCGCCGCGGCCAATGCGCCGCTGGCGGGCGACGCCGGCAACGGCCGGACCCTGACCTACACCTGCCAGGGCTGCCACGGGGTCGAGGGCTACCGCAACGTCTATCCGCACTACCACGTGCCCCGGATCGGCGGCCAATCGCCCCAGTACCTCGTCAATGCGCTCAACGAGTACAAGCGCGGCACCCGCCGGCATCCGACGATGCAGGCCCAGGCGCAGAGCTTCTCGGACCAGGACATCGCCGACATCGCCGCCTTTCTTTCGGAGCTGACCCAGTGAGCGGCATGAACCGGACCTTCCTTCTGCTGATCCCGACCGCGGCCTGTCTGGCGTTGGCCGCCTGCGGCGGCCCCGCCGCCGACGGCCAGGCGCATGCCGGTGGCGGCACGTCATCGTCGGCCGGCCTGCCCAAGGGGTCGGTGCAGGCAGGCGAGCGCGCAGCGAACGTCAAGAGCGCCGCGACCGGCCAGACCTGCACCGATTGCCACGGCGCCGGCGGCAATGCGCCGCTCGACCCGACCTATCCGAAGATCGGCGGGCAGTACCGCGACTACATCGCCCACGCGCTCCAGGCCTACCGCGACGGCACGCGCGAGCATGCGCTGATGTCGCAGCAGGCCACCGGGCTGAGCGACCAGCAGATCGCCGACCTCGCGGCCTACTTCGCCGACCAGCCCAGCCAGTTGCGCGATCTTCGCGGCGTGCACGACCGCTGACCGTCGTCGTCGCCGTTCGACCCCATGCGCGCCCTCGCTGGAGGGATGCCCAAGAGCGGATCAACACCTGTGATCCGCTCTGCCTGCGTGCGGCCTGCCGACTCTAACTTCGGCTTCGGATTTCAGCCGCTGCCCCCGACCTGCGCGCCGTAGCGCGCGCCGAGCACCACGGGGCGACCAGGCCCAATCGCAGTCCTGGCCTGAGCGCCGTGCGCCTGGGCCGCGCGCGGCACAGGCGCACGCACTGAATTCGATTCCGGCCTCATTTGCCCAGGCTGTCGCGGTCTTCCTGCAACTCCGGCTTCCACGGCACGTCCGGTGGCGGCCGGCCGTCGGTCTCGACGTCCTGCATGTTCGGATCGGTGATCCCGCAGCCGCCGCCGAAGGCCAGCAACGCGACGCTGCACTGGATGGTCTTGCTGGTGCCCGGAATCGGGATCAGCACCGTCTGCACGCTGCGCCGCACCCATTCTTCCAGCAGCGATTCGCTGGGCACCCAGTAACGATCGAAGCGCGTCGACTCGTAGCCCGGGGCCGGTCGCCGCAGCCAGGTGCCCATGCGGTCGATCTTCTCGAAATCCTCGGTGATCGTGCCCGGCGGCAGCCCGCCGCCCACGCGCCCGCCATCGGCCAGGCGCGGGCGGCCATCGGCGCCGAACAGGCCCGACGGGCGACCGGGCCGGCCGCCGTCGCGCGCGGTGTCGGCATCGCCCCAGTCGTCGGCAGCCCGGGTCGACGGCGCGGCGCCCGGCGGGGACGCCGCGACGGGCCCACGCCCTGCGGTCGCGGCCGGGGTCTGCTCGCCCGTTCCCGGCGCTGGCGTCGCCGCGCCGCCTGGCACGGGCCGCGCCGGAGCAGGCGCCGGTGCCGAGGTGGGGGCCGGGGTCGTCGCGACTTCGGCAGCGGGCGCGGGATCGCGCAGCGGCACGTTGCGTTCGCGCGCGGTGACTTCGGGCGCGGACCGCGCCGCTGGCGTCGGCGTCTCGACCGTCACGTCCGGTCGCGGCGCGGTCGGCAGACGGACGGTCTCGGTCGCCTGCGCCACGGCCCGCTCGCGGACCTCGAGCTCCAGCGTCGGCGCCTCTGGCGTGGGCGGCGCCAAGTCGATGCGCTGAGGACCTCGTAGGGCCGGGATCTCGACCGCCTGCAACGGCGCGTCGGGCACCTGCCGGTCGCGCACGGCGACCTCCGGCGCCGCCGGACGCGGCGGCGGCAGCGTGAACGCACTGTCTGGCCGCGGCGTCTCGGTGACCTGCAGCACGTCCTGCGCGGGCGCGTCGTCCGCATCGGCCATCGATTGTGCGGGCGCGGGATCCTGCGCCGGGGGCGGCACCGTGGGCGCGGGTACCGGTGCGGATGCCGGGTCGGTGGGCGTCGCCTGCGCGGCAGCGGTCGGTGTCGGTGGCGTTGGTGCCTCGCCCGGATCGCCCCCGGCATCGCGTGGCGTGCCGGCGCCAATGAACACCGCCTCGACGACGTGCTCCTCGCCGTGGGCGGCGGCCTCGGTCGCGGCGAGGAACCGCGCCTGCATCAGCAGCAGCAACAGGCCCAGCCAGCTCAGTTGGATCAGCAGCGTCGTCACCAGCGAGACGACCCGCAGGCCGCGCTCGTCCCGGGGGGCATGCTCCCAGAGCGGATAGGCCAGGCTGGCCCAGGCGGCCAGTGCACTGGCCGGCGGCGCATGCCGACGCCGAGGCGATGCCGGCCGGCCGGCCAGCACTGCGGCGATCGCCGGCGCGGCCGCGCCGGTCACCCCGCCGGCGCGCGCCCGCATGGCCGCAAACCACGCCGTCCAGCCGGGCGGAAAGTCCGGCGCCGCCTCGGCCGCCCCGCCCGACCGCCGGCGACGGAGCACCTCGATCAGGTCGGTAGAGGTGAACATCCGTCGCAGGCCGCCGGCTGCCGGACCTGGCTCAGGCCACGTCGCGCGGCATGTACGGCGCGCTGCCGCTGTCGTGGTCGGTCGCGTCGCGCACGGCGGTGACGCCGGGGACCTTCTCCATCAGCGTCTTCTCGATGCCCTGCTTGAGGGTCACGTCGACCAGGCCGCAGCCGTGGCAGCCGCCACCGAAGCGCAGCACCACCACGCCCTCGGCGGTGATCTCCTGCACCGACACGTTGCCGCGATGCTGGGCCAGCTGGGGATTGACTTCGTTCTCGACCACCCAGTGCACCCGCTCCACCAGCGATGCAGCCTCCGGCGGCGCTTCGCCCTTGATCTTCGGCGCACGGATCTGCAACTGCCCGCCGGTCGCGCGGGCCTCGTAGTCGATCTGCGCGCCGTCCAGGTAAGGCACGCTGGGCGCGTCGAGCCACAGCGTGAAGCCCTCGCAGTCGATCGCCCATTCGTCGCCGGTCAGATCGCCTGGCTCGGCGAACTCCAGGCGCACGTCCGCGCGCGTGGTACCGGCGTGGACCGCGGCCAGGCGCACCCCCAGTCCCGGTAGCGCCTCGCGCTCGATCAGCTTGCGGAAATGCGTCTGGGCGGATTCGGAGATATTGATCATGGGGGTATTCTAGCGAGCCTGCGCCGGCGCACGTGCCGGTCGCCGTCTGTCGCATGAATGGCCGTTGCGGAACGGCCGCCGCTGCCCAAGGAACTGCCGATGTCGGATCTGACCCCCCTCGCCCAAGCCCACTGCATCGCCCGCCGTGGCGCCGAGCACCGCCTGCCTGAAGCGCGGGTACGCGAACTGCTGCAGCACCTGCCCGAGTGGACCCTCGCCGAGGACGGCGGCGCGCTGACCCGCACGTTCCGGTTCGAGGATTACCACCGGACGATGGCGTTCGTGAATGCCCTGGCGTTCATGGCCCACCGCGAGGACCACCACCCCGACCTGGGCGTGCACTACGACCGAGTCGACGTGCGCTACTCGACCCACGACGTCGGCGGACTGAGCGAGAACGACTTCATCTGCGCGGCCAAGGCCGACCGGTTGGTCGCGTGAGTCGCCGCGCGATCGGCATGCTCGCCGCGCTCGTCTGCGCGGTGCCTGCTTGGGCGAATCCGCCAACCTTCATGGACGCGTTGGACGCGTACACGGCGGGCGACCCCGCCCGTTGCGGCGAGATCCTGCTGGGCGCGGAAGCCGCGGGCGGCGCGATCCCGATGAGTGGCGAACTGCTGACCGCCGAATGCCTGTCGGCGATGGGACGCTACGATGATGCCTTCGCGTATCTGCGAAGGCAGCTCCCCCACGGTCGGATCGCACTCGACGAACTGCTGGGCAAATCTCGCCCGGGGCTGGACGCGTTGCGGGCGCAGCCGGGATGGACCGCATTGCGCGCCGAGGCCGAGTCGCTGGACGCCGCGCGCGCCGACACCCGCGATTCCGCGCTGCGCGCAGAACTCCTGGCGCGCGCGGCGCGTGACCAGGCCGTCCGCAGCGCGATGACCGATGGCGGCACGGGGCGGCTCGATCAGTCCGACTGGGAGGCGATCGCAGCAGTGGACCGCGAGAACGTCGCATGGCTGAAGCCGCTGATCGAAACCCGAGGTTGGCCCGACAGTGATCTGGTCGGCCACGACGGCGCGAAGGCAGCTTGGCTGCTCGTCCAACATGCCGATCACGACCCCGCATTCCAGCGGGACGCGCTCGCGCGGATGCAGGTCGCGGTGGAATTGGACCGTGCCGACCGCAGCGACTTCGCGCTGCTGACCGACCGCGTCTTGCTCGCGGACGGCCAGCCCCAGCGCTACGGCACCCAGTTCCAAACCGGTGACGATGGCGTCATGCGGATGCGCCCGGTGGAGGACCCGGACGGCCTGGAGGCGCGCCGCGCTGCTGTCGGACTGCCCTCGATGGCCGACTACCGGCAAGTGCTGCGCGCGGGTTACGGCACCGAGGTCGAATGAGGGCGCGGTCAGTGCACTGCGGCCATCGACTCGGCGTCCCAGCGTCCGGCGAGCGTCTTTGAGCGGGATTCCAGTCGCGCCGTGACCGCCTCCCGGCTCAGCCCAGCCGGTCCAGCGCCTCGCGCAGGTCTTCGGCCAGCGGCGCATTGAGGACGTAGGCCTCGCCGTCGTCGAGCGTGAACTCCAGCGATGCGGCATGCAGGAACAGGCGCCGCAGTCCGATCTGCTCGCGCAGCCGGCGGTTGACCTCGAGATCGCCGTACTTGTCGTCGCCGGCCACCGGATGGCCGATGTGCTGAGCGTGTACGCGGATCTGGTGGGTGCGCCCGGTCTCGATCCGCACCTCGCAGTACGACTGTCCACCGCGGCGCTCCAGCACCCGGAAATGGCTCAGCGAAGGCTTGCCCGCGGCGTTGACCTGGACGTGGCGCTCGCCGCCCTGCCGCAAGCCCACGTGCAACGCCGCATCGACGCTCATCGTGCCGTCGGGCAGGCGGCCGGCGAGCAGCGCGAGGTAGCGCTTGCGAATACCCGCGCCGTGATCCTCGCGCATCAGCGCCTGCAACTGGGTCAACGCCGAGCGCTTCTTGGCCAGCACCATCAGCCCCGAGGTGTCGCGGTCGAGCCGGTGCACGAGCTCCAGCGACTGGTTCGGTCGCAGCGCGCGCAAGGTCTCGATGACCCCGAAACTGATCCCGCTGCCGCCGTGGCTGGCGATGCCCGACGGCTTGCTGATCGCCAGCAGCCGCGCATCCTCGAACACGATGCTCGCCTCCATCGCCGCCAGCAGCCCGCGCGACGGCGTGCCCGCCTCTCCGGCCGGCGCCAGCCTGACCGGGGGAATGCGGACCTCGTCGCCGGCCTCGAGCTTGCGCTCGGCCTTGGCGCGGCCACCGTTCACCCGGACCTGGCCGCTGCGCACGATCTTGTAGACGATCGACCGCGGCGCGCCCTTGAGCTGGCCCAGCAGGAAGTTGTCGAGGCGCTGGCCGGCGCGGTCGTCGGTTACCCGGACCAGCCGCACGCCGCCGCCGGCCGGGCCGGAATCGTTGTCAGTCATCGTCGCTTATTTATCTGCTACACTCGGCCCGCGATATAAGGTGCTGATTTCCCTGGAAGATCACGGGCCAAAAGCCCACCTTCCGAAGGTCTCCGGACAGTGCGCGGCCACCGCCCCAGGGGCGGCCATGTTAGCGGCTGGACGGCAACGCTGCTTATCGCCCGATGCCTGGCATCGGCGCTGAACACGTCCCGCGCGGCGCCCGTCCCGGTCCAAGACCGGTCGCGAGCGGCCAGCGGCCCGCAACACCCAGACAACAACGAGCGCTCCCGCGGCCCGCCGTGGTGTCGTAGCGCTGGAAAATCCGGTTCGTCGCTGCGCGTGCGCGGCGGCTTCAGGCTTCATCCAGGCGAAACGCCCCGACGTTCCGCGCGCGAGAGCGCGTTGAGGAACGCAATCCATGAAGCGCATGCTCATCAATGCGACGCAGGCAGAAGAACTGCGCGTCGCCATCGTCGACGGCCAGTCCCTGTACGACATCGATATCGAACAGCCGTCGCGGGAACAGAAGAAGTCCAATATCTACAAGGGCCGGATCACCCGGATCGAACCCTCGCTCGAGGCCGCGTTCGTCGAGTACGGCGCCGCCCGCCACGGCTTTTTGCCGCTCAAGGAAGTCTCGCGCGACTATTTCCAGGCCGGCGTCGACCCCAACAAGGGCTCGATCAAGGAACTGTTGCGCGAGGGCCAGGAGGTCGTCGTCCAGGTCGACAAGGAAGAGCGCGGCAACAAGGGCGCCGCCCTGACCACGTTCATCTCGCTGGCCGGCCGCTACATGGTGCTGATGCCCAACTCGCCGACCGCCGGCGGCGTCTCGCGCCGGATCGAAGGCGAGGACCGCGCCGAGCTGAAGAAGGCGATGGACGCGCTGACCATTCCCGACGACATGGGCGTGATCATCCGTACCGCCGGCGTCGGCCGCGACGCCGAAGAACTGCAGTGGGACCTGGACTACCTGCTGAGCATCTGGCGGGCGATCGCCGAGGCCGCGCTCAGCAAGCCCTCGCCGTTCCTGATCTACCAGGAGTCGCGCCTGATCACCCGGGCGCTGCGCGACTACATGCGCGCCGATATCGCCGAGATCCTGGTCGATACGCCGGAGATGTACGCCGAGGCGCGCGACTTCGTCGAGCAGGTGATGCCGCACAACCTGCGCAAGCTCAAGCACTACACCGACGACGTCCCGCTGTTCAACCGCTACCAGATCGAGTCGCAGATCGAGAGCGCCTACGAGCGCACCGTGCGCCTGCCCTCCGGCGGCGCGCTGGTCATCGACCAGACCGAGGCGCTGACCGCGATCGACGTCAACTCGGCGCGCGCCACCAAGGGTGGCGACATCGAAGAAACCGCGTTCAACACCAACCTGGAGGCCGCCGACGAGGTGGCCCGCCAGCTGCGCCTGCGCGACCTGGGCGGCCTGGTGGTGATCGACTTCATCGACATGTCGTCCAACAAGCACCAGCGCGACGTCGAGAACCGGCTGCAGAACGCGCTCAAGTACGACCGCGCACGCGTGCAGCAGAACCGGATCTCCAAGTTCGGCCTGCTGGAGATGAGCCGCCAGCGCCTGCGCGCGAGCCTGGGCGAGTCCAGCCAGATCGTGTGCCCGCGCTGCGAAGGCCACGGCCGTATGCGCAGCATCGAATCGCTGTCGCTGTCGATCATCCGCGTCGCCGAAGAGCACGCGATGAAGGACAACACCGGGCAGGTGCTGGTGCAGGCACCGGTGGAGATCGCCAACTACCTACTCAACGAGAAGCGCAGCGCGCTGGCCGAGATCGAGAAGCGCCACGGCGCCCCGATCATCATCGTCGCCGACGAGCAGTTGCATACGCCGCACTACGAGGTCTCGCGCATCCGTGAGAACGAGCTCGGCGAGGAGACCAGCCGCCCAAGCTACCAGCGCGGCACGCCGCGCCGCGTGGCGACGATCGCGCTGAGCAAGGGCAACCTCAATGTGCCGCCGCCGGCCGTGACCAATGTTCGCCCGGCCCAGCCTGCGCCGATCCGCGAGCCCAAGCCCGAGCCGGCGCCCGCCCCGGCCCCCGCGCCCGTGGCCGCCCCTGCACCGGCGCCGGCCCCGGCCTCGTCCGGCGGTTTCGTCGGCTGGCTCAAGACGCTGTTCGCCGCTCCCGCCCCTGCGCCGCAGCCCGCGCGCCAGGACACCCGCGCGCCGCGCCCCGATGGTCAGGCCCGGGATGGCCAGCCGCGCGGCGAAGGACGCGGCAACGGCCGCAACGGTCAGCGTCGCGACCGCCGCGGGTCGCGTTCGGGTGGACAAGGTGGTCAGGGCGCGCAGACCGGCGCCTCGGCACCTGCACGCGAGGAGCAGGCCGCCACGCCGCAGCGCGAATCGCGCCGCGAGCAGCCCGCAGCCCAGGACAAGCGTCCCCAGGAGCGTCGCCAGAAGCAGAAGCCGCCGCGCGCGCCCCGTCCGCCCAGAGGCGAGGACGACGCCCCCGAGACGATGACGGCCCCGGCCGTCGCGGCCACCGCGGCCGCGGTCTCGACGCCGCCGGCCCAGGCGGCAGCGCCCGCACGCACGGAGGTCACCCCGGCACCGGTCGAGTCGCCGAAGGTCGAGGCATCGGCCCCGGCAGAGGCCGATCGGCACGCGCCGGCTTCGGCAGCGGACGCGGCATCGCCCCAGCTCGCGCCGGCCGTGGTCGATGCCGATCCGACCGACGAGGATCGGACCGACGAGGCACCGACCGCGAGCGATGATGACGAGGGCGGCAACGGCCGTCGCCGTCGCGGTCGTCGCGGCGGCCGCCGCCGCCGCCGTGGCAAGGCCGGCGACGGCAGCGTCGCGGGCGACGAGCTGCAGCAGGACGACGACGATGCCGCGGACGACCACGGCATCGTCCCGTCCGACCGCGCCCAGCCCGAGTTCGACTTCGACGACCTGCCGGCCGCCCCGGCGCAGCCCCAGGCCGCGACGTCGGCGCCTGCGCTCACGCCCGCTGCAACCGCGGCGCCTGCTTCTGCCGCAGCCGCAGCCGTGATCGCGACCGGCGCCGATGGCGCGGCGCAGGCGCCTGTCGACAACGCGTCCGAACCGTCGTCGGCGGCGCCTGCATCGGCCCCGAGCACCGTCCCGGCCCTGCCGGCAGCAGAAGACGCGCAGACCGACGTCGATACCGGCGTGGCAGACACCTCGGTTTCGGCACAGGCCCAGGACGCGGACCCGGTCGATCCGGCCGCGACGCTGTCGACCCCGTCGGCGGTCGACACCGCCCAGGCCGAGGCTGAGGCCGCCGTGCCCGCCTCGCCGGTCGAACAGCCGGTGGCGGACGCTGGGAGCCGCGAGACGGCTCCGGGTCTGTTCGATGCGCCGGTGTCCAGCACCCCAGCGACCGACGCAGTCGAGCAGGTCGAAGCGGTCAAGGCCGTCGAGGTCGAGCGGACCGAGGCGATCGACGAGGTGCCGCAGGCCGCGCACGCAGTCGACTCGGCAACGGATGCGTCGCGGGCCGGTATCGCCGCAGCGACGCCGCCACAGGCCGAGCCGACGGACGCAGTCGAGCCCGAGGCGCAGCCCGATGGCGAGCGTCACGACGTGCCCGAGTCCGCAGTCGCGACGCGCACGCCTGCGGCAAGCGACGCCAAGGCCAAGCAGGACGAGCAGCCGGACCCGCCGCCGAGCCGCGAGGCCTGAGCCACACGAAGAAGCCCCGGCATGTCCGGGGCTTCTTTTTGGCCCTCTCGGCGAGCCAGCGTCTGTGCCGCAACGCGCGCTCGATCGCGGGCATCACTGCGCTGGGCAGCAGATCCCACAGCGCGCCCGACGCATACGGGCGGCGAGACGGCCCCGCCCTGCCTCGCCAGCCGGCCGGATCCGGGTGCGGGCCACGACCGTGCCGAGACGATCAGTCCGCGCTTTCGCGTCGGTACCGCGGGCGCGGCGCGGGCGCCTACACCGCCATGTCGGGCGGTGCGATGCCGTACTGGCTCGCCAACCGCGCCAATGCGATCGCATCCTGGATCTGCAGTTTTTCGAACAGCCGCGATTTGTGGGTATTGACCGTCTTCGCGCTCAGGCTCAGCCGCCGGGCGATGTCCTCCTGCCGCAGGCCGTGCAGCAACAGCATCGCAACCTCGAGCTCGCGACTGGACAGCGCATCGAACGGCGTGCCATCGCCGTCGACGCCGGCCAGCGCCAGGTTCTGCGCAATCGTGCTGGCGAGATAACGCTTGCCGCGCGCGACGTCGCGCACCGCACGTACCAGCTCTGCGGCATCGCCGCCCTTGCCCACGTAGCCCGAGGCGCCGGCTTCGATCAGCCGACGCGGCATCGGCCCGTCCTCGAGGATCGAGACCACGATCACGCGCGTCGGCGAGCCGCCGCGCACGATGCGCTCGGTGACCTCCAGACCGCTGACGCCGGGCAGGTGCAGGTCGCACAGCACGATATCGGGCTGCAGCTTGCGGATCTGCGGCAGCGCGTCCTCGCCGCTCTGGGCCTCGCCGACGACCTCGATGTCGGACTGTCCGTCGAGGATCATGCGCATGCCGGTACGTACCAATGCATGGTCATCGACCATGAACACACGAATCTTCATCCTTGTTGTCCCGTTGTATTCCCCAGAACGAGGCTAAGCGGTGCATCGCGGTGGCCGCAAGTCGGAGAAGTCCGACCGCAAGGTCAGTCGGTTCCGCGCTCGCGCGTCATCAAGACCCGCAGGTCGTCGACCATCTGCGCGACCGGCTGATCGTACTGGAACGCCAGCTGCAGCCGGCCGTCCGGCCCGATCACGTAATTGACCATGGTGTGGTCCATCGCATACGACGAGCGGGTGGGCACCTGCCGGTAGGTCACACGGAAGGTCTGCGCCGCCAGTCGCGTCTGCATCGCATCGCCGCGCAACGCGACGATGCCGTCGCCGAACGCGCGCACGTACTCATCGAGCACCGCTCCGGTATCGCGCTCGGGATCGACGGTGACGAACACGATCCTGAGCCGGTCGCCGTCCTCGCCCAGCGCTCGGCGCACCTGGGTGGCCTTGAGCAGGCTCGTCGGGCAGACCTCGGGACAATGGGTGTAGCCGAACGAGAGCAGGACGTAATCGCCTCGGAAGTCGCCCAGGCCGCGCGGGCGGCCCTCGGTGTCCTGCAAGTCCAGGCTGCGCCCGTAGGACACACCCGACAGGTCGGTGCCGTGGAACGGGCCGGCAGGCGGCGACGCGCACGCAGACAGCGCGAGCGTGAGACAGAGAACGGACGGCAGCAACGATCGCACGGGGACGCTTGAGGGTTCGGGAAGGACAATCGCGGCGCCGCGTGGGCCGCGAGGTCCCATGATTCTAGGCGCTGGGCCCTGAAGGCGCGGTTGCGACCGATCGTCGCAGCCCCGCCACCACGGCCCGGCGGCCCGGCGGCCCGGCGGCAGGCTACAGCGTGCGCAGCCGCGCGATCGCCGCATCGAGCGTCGCCGGATTTTTCGCAAAGCACAGCCGCGCCAGCCGCTGGCCCTGCGGTGGCCTGGCGTAGAACGGCGAAAGCGGGATCGCGGCCACGCCCTTGTCGATCGTCAGCCAACGGCAGAACGCCACATCGTCGAGTTCGCTGACCTGGGCGTAATCGACGAGCTGAAAATAGCCGCCCGGGACCGGCAACGGCCGCAGGCGCGTGGTCGCCAACTGCGCGGCGAACGCGTCGCGCTTGGCCTGGTAAAACGCGCCGAGCTGCTCGTAATGCGCCGGCTCCTCGCGCAACATCTCGGCAAACGCATGCTGGGCCGGTGCGAACGTGCAGAACACGTTGTACTGGTGGACCTTGCGGAACTCCGCGCTCAACGCCGGCGGTGCGATGCAGTAGCCAAGCTTCCAACCGGTGCAGTGATAGGTCTTGCCGAAACTCGAGACCACGAATGCGCGCTCGCGCAGCGCCGGGTAGCGCAGTGCCGACTCGTGCCGCGCGCCGTCGAAGACGATGTGCTCATAGACCTCGTCCGACAGCAGGTAGATGCCGGTGTCGGCGACGATGTCGGCGATCGCCTGCATGTCGTGGGCCGCGAACATCGCGCCTGAGGGGTTGTGCGGGCTGTTGACGATCAGCAGGCGGGTGCGCGGTGTGACGGCCTCGCGCACGCGCTGCCAGTCCGGCGCAAAGGTGGCCGGATCCAGCGGCACATGCACCGCGACCGCACCGGCCAGTTCGATCGCCGGCGCGTAGCTGTCGTAGGCCGGGTCGAGCACGATCACCTCCTCGCCGACGCGCACGACCGCGTGGATCGCGTTGAACAGCGCCTCGGTCGCGCCGCTGGTCACGGTGACTTCGGTCTCGGGATCGGGAAGATGGCCGTAGACACGCGCGGTCTTCTCTGCGATCGCCTGGCGCAGCGCCGGGATGCCGGTCATCGGCGCGTACTGGTTGTGACCGTCGCGCATCGCCGCGGCGAGTGCATCGACCAGGCGCGGGGGCACCTCGAAATCCGGGAAGCCCTGCCCGAGATTGACCGCGCCGTGCTCGGCCGCCAGCTGCGACATCACGGTGAAGATCGTGGTGCCGACCTTGGGCAGCTTGGTCCGGATCATCTGGCCTGCGTCCATCGTGAAAGGGGCACCGAGTGTACGGGGCCACCCACCCCAAAACCGGGGTCAGCGTGCCATTTCGCCATGAAAATGCAAGCAGACCCCGGTTTTGGACCCCGGTTTTAGGGGCGGGCATCGGTGGCGGCATTGACCCAGCGCAATGCCGGGGTCGGCGGCAGTCCCTAGAATGCAACTCCGACGCGGCCCTTCCGCCCGCCGACCGCCCGCCCATGCCTGCTGCTGTTTCGCCCCTGCTCGCCACCCGCGGCCTGCGCTTCTCGCGTGACGAGCGGCCGGTCTTCGGGCCGCTGGACTTCGCGGTGCAGTCCGGCGAAGCGCTGCTGGTGCGCGGCGGCAACGGCGTCGGCAAGACCACGTTGCTGCGCGTGCTCGCCGGGTTGCTCGAGGCCGACGAGGGCACGGTCGAGGTCGCCGGCCGCCCGGTCGCGCGCGCGATGCGCGCCGGCACCATGGCCTATCTGGGCCATCTGCCAGGGCTGAAGGCCGACCTGGACGCGGCCGAGAACCTCGCCTTCCTGGCGCGCCTGCAGGGCTGCCGGGCCAGCCAGACCGCCGAGCGCGCGCTTGGTGTCGTCGGGCTGGCCGCGCACGCGCATCTGTTGGTGCGGCAGATGTCGGCCGGGCAGAAGAAGCGGCTGTCGCTGGCGCGGCTGTGGATGTCGCCCGCGCCCCTGTGGCTGCTCGACGAGCCTTACGCCAATCTCGACCTGCAGGGCATCGAGCTGGTCAATCGCATGGTCCGTGCCCAACTCGACGACGGCGGCGCGGCGCTGGTCACCACCCACGGCGCCTACGCCGCGCCGCCGGTGCGCACGCGCGAGCTGTGCCTGGACCCGGCCGCATGAGCACACCGCTGCCCACGCTGGCCGGCAGTGCCCGCGCGCTGATCGCGCGCGACCTGCGACTGCTGTGGCGCCGGCGCGGCGACGCGCTCCAGCCGGCCCTGTTCGCATTGATCGTGATCGTGCTGTTTGCACTGGCGCTGGGCAGCGACGCGGCGATGCTGGCCCGGGTCGCGCCGGGCGTGCTGTGGGTCGCGGCGCTGCTGTCGGGGTTGCTGGCCCTCGACACGCTGTTCCGCGGCGACGCCGACGACGGCTCGCTCGAGCAATGGATGCTCGCCCCGGTCCCCCTGGCCTGGCTGGTGCTGGTGCGCACGGTGTCGCATTGGGCGACCACGACGCTGCCGCTGCTGCTGGCCACGCCGCTGCTGGCCGAACTGCTTGGACTGCCGCGCGCGCAATTGCCGGTGCTGCTGGCGGGACTGGCATTGGGCACGCCGCTGCTGAGCCTGCTCGGCGCGGTCGTCGCCGCGCTGACCATCGGCATGCGGCGTTCCGGTATCCTGTTGGCGCTGCTCGCACTGCCGCTGTACGTCCCGGTGCTCGTGTTCGGGGCCGGCAGCGTGGCGATCTCGGCCCAGGGCCACGATCCGACCGGCGGCCTGCTGCTGCTCGGTGCCGGCCTTGCCGCCGCCGTGGTGTTGGCGCCCGTCGCCGCCGCCGCCGCCATTCGCATCGCGCTGACCTGACCGCATGCAGCGACCGCCCGCCATCGACGCGCCACCGTTCCGCCCGCGGCCGGATGCCGCGCCGCACGATTCCGCCAGCCCGTCCACGCCAGCACGCCCGCCCGCATGAATCCCATCATCCTCTGGTTCCATCAGCTCGGCTCGCCGCCGACATTCGACCGCTTCGCGCGGCGCTGGGCGCCGTGGGCCTACGGGCTGGGGCTGCTGACGATGGCCGTCGGCCTGTACGGTGCGCTGTTCCAGGTCCCGGCCGACTACCAGCAGGGCGACAGTTTCCGGATCCTCTACATCCATGTGCCGAGCGCCTGGATGAGTCTGGCGGTGTTCGCGCTGATGGCGCTCTACGGCGCGATCGCGCTGGTCTGGCGGATCAAGCTGTGCGAGATCCTGGCGATGGCCTGCGCGCCGATCGGCGCAGCCTTCACTGTGATCACGCTGGTCACCGGGTCGATCTGGGGCAAGCCGATGTGGGGCACCTGGTGGGACTGGGACCCGCGCCTGACCACCCAGCTGATCCTGCTGTTCCTCTACCTCGGGGTGATCGGCCTGTACCAGTCGATCGAGGACCGCCGCACGGCGGCGCGCGCGGCATCGCTGCTGGCGATCGTCGGGGTCGCGTTGCTGCCGATCATCCGCTACTCGGTGGTGTGGTGGGACTCGCTGCACCAGGGACAGACGATCCGCGTATTCGGTCAGTCGAGCATGGACGCGAGCATGATCGGCCCGCTGCTGTGGATGATCGTGGCGACCAAGTTCTGGTTCGTCGGGTCGCTGCTGGCGCGCGCACGCGCCGACAACCTGCGCCGCGAGGCGGGCAAGGACTGGGTGCGGCGGATGGCCGGCGCACCGGGAGAACGCGCATGAGCTATCTGGAATACGTCATCGCCGCCTATGCGGTGTTCGCAGCCGTGCTGGTGTGGGACTTCGTCGCCCCGCGGATCCGCATCGCGCAAACGCTGCGTGCGGTGCGCACCCTCGAGGCCCGCCGCCGGGCCTCCGTCGTTCCCGCCCCCGATACGGAGCTGACCCGATGAACCCCATCCGCAAACGCCGCCTGGGCTTCGTCGTCGCGCTCACCGCCGCCGGTGCGCTGTCGGCCACGCTGATCGCCTTCGCGCTGCAGCGCAACGTCTCCTATCTCTACACCCCGGCCGAGGTGCTGGGCGGCGCCGCAGGGCCGGCGGTCGCCTCGGGCGAGGCGCGCTTCCGCCTCGGCGGGATGGTCGCCGACGGCTCGTTCGCGCGTGAGAGCGGATCGATGGAGGCGCATTTCCGCGTCACCGATGGCGATGCAGAACTGCCGGTCAGCTACACCGGCATCCTGCCCGACCTGTTCCGCGAGAACCAGGCGGTGGTCGCGACCGGGCGCATGGCCGACGGCGTGTTCGTCGCCGAGCAGGTGCT
Organism: Luteimonas sp. TWI596; assembly: GCF_039674105.1. Lineage (NCBI taxonomy): Bacteria > Pseudomonadati > Pseudomonadota > Gammaproteobacteria > Lysobacterales > Lysobacteraceae > Luteimonas > Luteimonas sp. TWI596. The sequence goes on along the minus strand of NZ_JBDJMU010000014.1, from coordinate 24,019 downwards.
GGCCAAGCACGACGAGACCTACGTGCCCAAGGAGGTCGCCGACAAGATGGGCCTGGCCCACGACAAGCACGGGGTCGCGACGCCGGCCGAGGGCGCGCAATGACGGCTTGGGTCTGCGGGCCGCGCCCGGAGCGCACCGATGCTGCCTGAACTCGGTCAGATCACTCTGCTGCTGGCGCTGGTCGCCTCACTGCTGCAGACCCTGTTGCCGCTGCTCGGCGCACGTCGCGGCATCGCGCCGTGGATGGCGACGGCGCGACCGGCCGCCTACGCGCAGGCGATCCTGCTGCTCGCCGCCTGGGGGCTGCTCACCGTCGCCTTCATGGTGCAGGACTTCTCGGTGCGCTACGTGGCCGAGAACTCCAACCTGCTGCTGCCGATGATTTATCGGATCACGGCGGTCTGGGGCGGTCACGAAGGCTCGCTGCTGCTGTGGGTGTTCCTGCTGGCGTGCTGGAACGGCGCCGTGGCCTGGGGCTCGCGCGAGGTGCCCGACCTGGTGCTGGCCCGCGTGCTCGGCGTGATGGGCGCGATCTGCTTCGGCTTCCTGGCGTTTCTGATCTTCACCAGCAATCCCTTCGATCGCATCCTGCCGATGCCGCTCGACGGCCGCGATCTCAACCCGCTGCTGCAGGACCCGGGGATGATCGTGCACCCGCCGATGCTCTATATCGGCTACTCGGGCTTCATGGTGCCGTTCGCGTTCGCGATCGCCGCGCTGCTCGACGGCCGCATCGATGCGCGCTGGCTGCGCTGGACGCGGCCCTGGACCAACGTGGCCTGGGCCTTCCTGACCATCGGCATCGCGCTCGGCTCCTGGTGGGCGTATGCCGAGCTGGGCTGGGGCGGCTGGTGGTTCTGGGATCCGGTCGAGAACGCGAGCTTCATGCCCTGGCTGGCCGGCGCGGCGCTGCTTCATTCGCAGGCGGTGACCGAGAAGCGCGGCAGCTTCCACGGCTGGACGCTGTTGCTGGCGATCGCCACGTTCTCGCTGTCGCTGCTGGGCGCGTTCCTGGTGCGCTCGGGCGTGCTGACCAGCGTGCACAGTTTCGCCGCCGATCCGGCGCGCGGCCTGTTCATCCTGGTGTTCCTGGGGATCGTCGTCGGCGGCTCGCTGCTGCTCTATGCGCTGCGCGCACCCGATGGCCGCGGCGGCAAGCCGTTCACCGCGACCTCGCGCGAGACGCTGCTGCTGGCCAACAACCTGCTGCTGGTGGCCGCGTGCGCGATGGTGCTGCTGGGCACGCTGTATCCGCTGCTGGCCGATGCGCTGGACCTGGGCAAGATCTCGGTCGGTCCGCCGTACTTCTCGCTGCTGTTCCTGGTGCTGATGGCGCCACTGGTGCTGCTGCTGCCGTTCGGGCCGCTGACCCGCTGGCAGAACGATGCCGCCAGCCGGCCGCTGCGGATGCTCGCGCCGTGGGCAGTGCTCGCACTGGTGCTGGGCGCGGTCGGCTTCTATCTCGCTCCGCAGGGCCCGTGGAAGGTTGCGATGGGCATCGCCGGCGCGGTGTGGGTCGCCGCCGGCACGCTGCGCTTCGTCTGGGTGCGGCTGCGCACCGGCTCCAGGCGCTTCACGCCCGAGATGACCGGCATGCTGCTCGGCCACCTGGGCATCGCGGTGTTCCTGGTCGGCGCACTGCTGGTCGAGGCGCTCAACGTCCAGCGCGAAGTCGCACTGGCGCCCGGGCAGACGCTGGAGATGGGGCGCGATGCGTTCGTGCTCGATGGCGTCGAGCACCATGAGGGGCCGAACTACATCTCCGACCGCGGCACCGTGCGCATGCTGCGCGACGACCGCCTGATCGCCACGCTGCATCCGGAGAAACGCGCCTACGTCAGCGGCGGCCAGGTGATGACCGAAAGCGCGATCCGCGCGGGCGTGACTCGCGACGTCTACGTCGCGCTCGGCGAGCCGCTCGGTGGCGATGCCTGGGCATTGCGTGTGCACGTCAAGCCGTTCGTGCGCTGGATCTGGGCCGGCGCGTTCCTGATGGCGCTGGGGGCATTCGTCGTCGCCGGCGATCGCCGTTTCCGCCGCCCGCCATCGCCGCGCAGGGAGCCGTCCGCATGACCACGTCCCCGACCCGCCGCTCCCACGGCCGCTGGTTGCCGCTGGCGGTCTTCGCCGCGATCGCCGTGCTGCTCGCCGCAGGCGTCTGGCTCAGCCGCAATCCCAACCGCGACGCCCTCCCCTCGCCGCTGATCGGAAAGCCCGCGCCGGACTTTCGCCTGCCGGTGCTGCACGAACCGGGCCGAATGGTGACCGCGGCCGAACTGCGCGGCGAACCCTACCTGCTCAACGTCTGGGGCAGTTGGTGCCCGGGCTGCCGCGAGGAACATCCGGTCATCAGCGAGTTCGCCAAGACCAAGCGGGTGCGCGTCATCGGCTACAACTGGAAGGACGAGCACAGCGATGCGCTGCGCTGGCTGGAGCAGTTCGGCAATCCGTACTGGCTGGTGCTGGTGGACTACGAGGGGCACGCGGCGATCGACTGGGGCATCTATGGCGCACCGGAGACCTTCCTGGTCGATGGCGACGGCACCATCGTCTGGAAATACGTCGGCCCGATGACCCCTGAGGTGCTGCGCACGCAACTGCTGCCGCAGGTCGAACGGCTGGAGGCGCCATGATCCGTGCGCTGCTGCTCGCGCTGGCACTGTGCCTGGCCTGGCCGCCCGCGGCCCGCGCGCAGGCCGCCGTCGATCCGGCGCCGCTGACATTCGAGAACCCCGCCGAGGAAAAGCGCTTCCGCAGCCTGATCCTCGAGCTGCGCTGCGTGATGTGCCAGAACCAGTCGCTGGCCGATTCCAATGCCCAGATCGCCCACGACCTGCGCCGCGAAGTGCTCACGCTGATGCGTCGCGGGCAAAGCGATACGCAGATCCGCGAGCATCTGGTCGCACGTTACGGCGAGTTCGTGCTCTATCGCCCGCGCGTCGGGCCGGCGACCTGGCTGCTGTGGTTCGGCCCGCTGGTGGTGCTCGGTGCCGGTGGCGTGGTGATCTGGCGGATCGTGGCCGCGCGTCGCCGCGAGCCACTGTCGCCGATCGATGACTCCCAGGAGTGGTAATGGCCGTTTTCGTTGCGATCGCGATCTGCATCACGCTGGCGACCGTCGCCATGCTGGTCCACGCCCTGCGCGCCGGGGCGCCACGCGTGGCGCTGGCGGTGGCCGTGCTGGTGCCGGTGCTGGTCGGCGGCCTGTACACGATCGTCGGCACCCCCGCCGCGCTCGATCCGCAATCGCTGCGCGCGCCCGGTTCGCTGGAAGAGGCGATCACCCGGCTGCAGGCCGACCTGGAACGCGACCCGCGCCAGCCCGAAGGTTGGCTGCTGCTGGGCCGCAGCTATGCGGCGATGCAAGAGCCGGGCAAGGCGCGCGACGCGATCGAGCGTGCGGCCAAGCTGCTGCCCGACGACGATGCGCTGCAGGTCGAGTACGCACGGGCGCGCGCCGAGGCGCATCCACAGCGCCGCTTCGATCAGACCGCCGTCGAGATCCTGCGCACGGTGCTCGCACGCAATCCCGAACAGCAGCACGCGCGCTGGTTCCTGGGCATCGCCCAGCGCCAGGCTGGCGACGATGCGGCTGCGGTCGCGACCTGGGAGCCGCTGCTGGCCCAGCTCGACGGCGAGACCGCCGCGACGCTGCGCGAGCAGATCGCTGCCGCACGCGAGGCTGCGGGCATGCCCGCGTCGACCGCCCCGGCCACCGAGGCGACGGCCGCGGTCCCGGCGCGCGCACTGCACGTGCGCGTGCGCATCGCGGGCGACCCTGCGGCCCTGGCCGCGCGACTGCCGCCCGAGGCCAGTGTGTTCGTGATGGCCCGCCAGCCCGGCGGCCCGCCGATGCCGGTGGCCGCGCAGCGCCACCGCCTGTCCGCGCTGCCGCTGGACATCGTGCTCGACGACGGCGACAGCCCGATGCCGACCCAGCCGCTGTCGGCGCTCGACGAGGTCGAGGTCGTCGCCCGGATTGCGGCCCGCGGCATCGCCGAGCGCAGCGCCGACGACCTGGAATCGGCGCCGGTGCGCGTGAGCCTGCCCACCACGGACACGATCGAGCTGGTGATCGAAGCCCCCCGCCCCTAGCGGCGAGGGGCGCGGCTGGCGATGGCTTTTCGCCGGTCGAACCGCGATCATGCAACGCCACGCGCCACCGGCACGCCATCGCGCCTCCGGGCGCCAGATCCGATGACCGAATTCATCCCGCCGGGCAGCCGCTTCGTCGCGCTGCCCTCGCCGTTCCCGATGAAACGCGGCGGCATGCTGCACGGCGCACGCGTCGCCTATGAGACCTGGGGCCGGCTCGACCCCGCCGCCGGCAATGCGATCCTGATCGTCACCGGCCTGTCGCCCGACGCCCATGCCGCCGCGCACAGCGACGACCCGTCGCCGGGCTGGTGGGAGGCGATGGTCGGCCCGGGCCGTCCGATCGACACCGATCGCTGGTTCGTGGTCTGCGTCAACTCGCTGGGCAGCTGCAAGGGCTCCACCGGGCCGGCCTCGGCCGATCCGGCCACCGGCGCGCCGTATCGCCTGGCGTTTCCCGAACTGGCGATCGAAGACGTCGCCGACGCCGCCGCGCACGTCGTGCGGGCGTTGGGCATCGCGCAACTGGCCTGCGTGATCGGCAACTCGATGGGCGGCATGACCGCGCTGTCGCTGCTGGCGCGCCACCCTGGCCTGGCACGCACGCACGTCAACATCTGCGGCGCGGCGCGCGCGCTGCCGTTCTCGATCGCGATCCGCTCCCTGCAGCGCGAGGCGATCCGGCTCGACCCGATGTGGAACGGCGGCGACTACAGTGATGCGGCCTACCCCGAGAGCGGCATGCGCATGGCGCGCAAACTCGGCGTCATCACCTATCGCTCGGCGCTCGAATGGGACGGCCGCTTCGGGCGCGTGCGCCTGGAGTCGGACCGCCGCGACGACGAGGATCCATTCGGCCTGGAGTTCGAGGTCGAAAGCTATCTCGAAGGCCATGCACGGCGCTTCGTACGCCGCTTCGATCCCAACTGCTATCTCTACCTGAGCCGGTCGATGGACTGGTTCGACATCGGCGATCACTGCGGCGGTGATACCGATGCGGGCCTGGCGGCGCTGCGGGTCGAGCGCGCGCTGAGCATCGGCGTGCACACCGACATCCTGTTCCCGTTGCAGCAACAGCGCCAGATCGCCGACGGCCTGCGCGCCGGCGGTGTCGATGCGCAGTTCCTGCCGCTCGCGTCGCCGCAGGGCCATGACGCGTTCCTGGTCGACATCGCTCGCTTCGGGCCGGCGCTGCGCGGCTTCCTCGATGCGCTCGCGCCCTGAGTGCAGGGCCGCGACACGGCGCACCGATCGCAGCGGCTAGACTGGACCGCATGCCCGAGACCACCTCGCCACTGCCCGACATCCGTTATCCCGGCCGCGATCGGCTGATCGCCGCTGTCGATGCCGCACTCGTCCACGACGACGCGCATACCGTCACCGCGGCGCTGCGCGAGACGATGCAGGCGTTGATCCGCGATCCTGCGGTGCGCCTGCCGCCGTGCGTGCATGCGCCGGTCGACGGCCACTACGCGCGCCGCGAGCTCTACCGCAGCCCGCAGCACGGCTACAGCATCGTCGCGATGACCTGGGCCCCCGGCCAAGGCACGCCGCTGCACGATCACGACGAACTGTGGTGCGTGGAAGGGGTGTGGCACGGCGCGCTCGAGATCGTGCAGTACGAACATCTCGCCCAGGACGGCGCGCGCCACCGCTTCCGGCCGGCGAGCACCGTGCAGGCGCAGACCGGCAGCGCCGGCAGCCTGATCCCGCCGCACGAGTACCACATCATCCGCAACGTCGACCCCGCGCTGGTCGCGGTTTCGCTGCACATCTATCAGGCGCCTATCCTGCGCTGCGCACTGTTCGATCCGCAGGATGGGGACTGGTACCTGCGCCGCGAGACGCTCATGCAGACCGACGCCTTCGACCCAGGCGACTAGCTGCACGCGCAGATCGCGGCGCAGCGTCTGCAAACACGGCTAGTCGAGCAGGCGCTCGACCTCAACGCGCAAGGTCTGGCCACCGTCGTCGAGCCAGGCCCGGCCCTGCACGACGATCCCGTCTCCCTGATGCGCCCGGTCGACCAGGCCATCTTCGATCGGCCCGCCCGAGGCCGCATCGAAGCGCACCTGCTGCGGCAACCGCGAGACCGGTTGGGGCACATCGGGGCGCAACGCCGCAGGCTGTCCCTCGACGTCGGACACCATGTAGCCGTTGGGACAGGGCGCACGCACGCAGCGGATGTTGCTCAGGTGCACGCGGAAGACGCCCTGCGCCAGACGCAGCTGTCCGGATGGCTGCACCGGCACCCGCAACACTGCAGGATCGAGCACCCGTTCGCCGACGGGCTCGGCGGCGCCCACGTGCCGGCCGGATGGGCTTGCGCATGCGGCCAGCGCCAGGAGCAGCATGCCGACCGGCACGCCTACGAGCCGTCGCCCCAAGCGGTCTGCGCGCCCGCGTCCACGTTGACTGCCCGCCATGCCCGTCTCCTGCTGCCACCGGCACGCGCCGGCCCGCGGAGCATGCCAGGCGGGATGTTCGGATGGCGCGAATGCGTTGTCCGCTCCACCGCCGGACGATCCGCTATACTCGCCCTCCGCGCCGGAGTGGCGGAATGGTAGACGCAGTGGACTCAAAATCCACCGCCTTTAAAAGCGTGCGGGTTCGAGTCCCGCCTCCGGTACCAGCAGGCCGCATCCCGATCGGCCTGGACGCAATCTTGGCGTCATTTCAGCAGGGCAGCCCAGCCAGTGCGCACGGCGCCGCCCCGCATTCGACTAGCATCGGCGCATGTGCCTGATCGCCGTCGCCTGGAACACCCGCCCCGACCTGCCGCTGGCGCTGATCGCCAATCGCGACGAGGCGCATGCGCGTCCGACCGCGGCGGCCGGCGCCGACCCCGAGGCGCCGCATGTGTTCGGCGGCCGCGACCTGCGGTCGGGCGGCAGTTGGCTGCAGGCCTCGTCGCGCCGCCGGTTGGCGGCGGTGACCAATGTCCGCGCCGGCGTGGCGCCGGAGACCGCGCCATTGTCGCGCGGCTGGCTGGTGCGCGACTTCGTCCGCGGCGACGCGTCGGCCGAACGCTTCGCCCATGCCTTGGCCGACAATGCTGCAGGCTACGGGCGCTTCAACCTGCTGCTGTGGGACGGCGACGCGCTGTGGTTCGCCAGCAACCATCCCCGCTTCGCGGTCGCCGAGGTTGCACCGGGATTGCACGCGATGTCCAACGGCGCATTCGATGCGCCCTGGCCCAAGAGCAACGCGGCCACACGCACTTTGCACGACTGGCTGGCCGCGTCGCCTGACGCTTCAGGGTCTCTGGCGCCGCTGTTCGCCGGCCTGCGCGACGTGCGCCCCGCCGACGATGCGCAACTGCCCGATACCGGCGTCGGCCTCGCGCTGGAACGGCGCCTGTCGCCGCCCTTCATCGAGGATCCGGTCTACGGCACGCGCAGCAGCACCGTGGTCCTGGCCGGCACCGACGACATCATGTTCGCCGAACGGCGCTTCGCTGCGGACGGGGTGCCGGCGGGTGAAACCTGCGTGCAGCTCGGGCGCTGAATCGGGACGCGTCCAGTCACGGCGTCGGCCACGGCCACCAGCCGTGCCCGGTCAGCGCATAGCGGTCGGCGGCACGTTCGAAGCGGTTGCGCACGCTGACGCCGCCGCACAGCAGGTACAACGGCAAGAACAGCGGACCGAGCACCATGTACTGGTAGACATGGGCGCGCTCGTGGTCGCTCAGGCGGATCGGCGCCTCCACGCACAGTGCGGCGCGGTGCGCGTACGTGTAGCAGGCGCAGTCGAGCGAGTCGCCGGTATGCAGGATCGTGTTGCCGAACGTGATCGCCCCGCCCGGCCCCCAGGGCCAGCGGTCGAACACCAACGCCCAGTCGTCGCCGCGCCATCGGGCGCGCGCGCCGAACGGCAGGCCGGCCAGCCCGCCGAGCAGGCCGATGGCGGTGTTGGGCAAGGTCCACACCGCCCCCAAGGCCGGCAACAGCGCACGCAATGGGGCCGGCAGGCGTTGCCCACGCTGCATCGCCTCAGGTCTCGCCTTCGGGCATCAGCAGCCACAGCAACAGGTAGACCAGCACGCCAGGAAACGCTGCCGAGAGCACCGACACCACGACATAGAGCGCGCGCACCAGCGTGGAATTCCAGTCGAACCGACGCGCCACCCCGCCCAGCACGCCGGCCAGGACACGGTCGCTGCGGGAACGGCTCAAGCTTGGGGCGGGGCTGGACATCGATCGGCTCCTGACGGACGGGGAAGACAGCGGTTAGGCGGCGCGATCAGTTGCGCTGTGCGAGCCAGTCGCAGATGGCCGCGGGCACCTGCGCCTGCGCCCGTCCGGACACGTAGATGCCGATATGCCCGCCGCGGAACGAGAACTCGGTGTAGTCGTCGGTGCCGACCAGACCGCGCATTGCGCGCGATGCGTCGGGCGGCACCATGTGGTCCTGCTCGGCGTAGATGTTGAGCACCGGCATCGTGACCCGCGCCAGCTCCACCGCGCGCTCGCCGATCACCAGGCTGCCGGCGACGAAGCCGTTGTCCTGGTAGAACTGGCGCACAAACTGGCGGAACGCCTCGCCGGCCTGGTCGGGCGAATCGAAGATCCACTTTTCCATCCGCAGGAAATCCTCGACCCCCTTCGGGTCGTTGAGGATGTCGATCAGCCCCACGTACTTGTGCACCAGCAGCCGCCACGGCTTCATCATCAGGTAGCAGGCATTCATCATGTCCGCCGGGACGTTGCCCAGCGTCTCGACGAACAGGTCGACATCCAGATCCCGCGCCCAATGCGCGAGCATGTTGTCGTCGGTGTGGAAGTCCACCGGCGTGACCATCGTGATCAGATTACGCACGCGCTCGGGATGCAGCGCCGCATAGCTGAGCGCGAACGTCCCCCCCTGGCAGATGCCGAGCAGGTCGATCGCAGGCAGACCGAAGCGGCGGCGCAGATGATCCACAGCGCCGCCCAGAAAGCGCTCGATGTAATCCTCCAGCGTGAGGAACCGGTCCGAGCGATCGGCATAGCCCCAGTCCAGCACGTAGACGTCCTGCCCGCGCGCCAGCAAGCCGGCCACGATCGAGCGGTCGGGCTGCAGGTCGATCATGTACGGCCGGTTGACCAGCGCATAGGCGACCAGCAGCGGCGTACGCGAGGTCGGCGCCTGCGCGCCGATGAAGCGGTACAGCACGACCTTGCCGTCGCGCCAGACCTCCTCGCGGGGCGTGGCGCCATAGTCCACGTCACCGACATCGCGCAGCGTCGCCAGGCCGGCCAGGAGCTTGCGCTGGACCTGCAGGGCCTCTTCGGCAATGCGTTCGGGCGTGATGCGCACCGGTCCCGCCATGTCAGCGCTTCCGGGTCCGCGGCTTGGCGGACGTCAGCGGTGCGGGCGCCTGCGGGATCGTCGCCGACAAGTGCTTGGCCTTGGCCGCACGCTTGGCGGGCGCACGCTTTGCGCCCTGGCGCTGCGCCGCGGCGGTCTTCCTCGCAGCCTGCCGCGGCGCGGTCTTGGCGGCCGCCTTCTTCGGCGCGCGGCTTGGCCGTGCAGGCTTCTCGGGCTCCTGCCTGGACGCGGCTGACGGCGCGGTGCGCGCCGCCTCGACGTCATCGAGGCGATCGCGCATCCGGCGCACGGTCCGCTCCAGATCGGCGATCTTGCGGTGCGCGCCGTCGAGTTCGCTGCGCGTCGGCAGGTCGAGCAACCGACAGGCCTGCTCGACCTCGCGCTGCAGCGCCTGGCGCAGGCGCATCTGCCCGGCGACCATCTGCGCATAGGCGCTGCGGAACCCCGGCGACAATGCGACTTCGGCGTAGGCCTCTTCGGCGGCCTCGACCCACAGATCGAACAAAGCCCGCGGCGACTCGATCGTCACCGCGTCTGCATCGAGGTTGGACAGTCGGCGCTCGAAGCGTGCGAACGCGGCCTGCGAGGCCTGCAACAGCAGGCCCTGGTAGGCCTGCTGCGTCTTGGGATACTCGGCGAACGCGTGGAGCAGCGCCTGCCAGCGCAACTGGTGCTCGCGCAATGGCCCCAACGCGGGCCAGGGCCCGTCAGCGGACCCATCGCCGCGCAGGGCATCGACCAGCGGCTGCAGCGCCCGCAGCCAGCCATCCCAGCCCTCGACGCCGGTGCCGCCCAGCCCACCGAACATCTGTGCGAACGGATTGGCCGCATCGCCGCCCAGCGCGTCGCGCCAGGTGCGTGCCACGGTCTCGGGCGACGGCTGCTGGCCGGCGAACCCCTCGGCCACGCGCTGCATCCGCGTCCACCAGTCGCCTGCCTGCCGGTTGAAGCGCTGCAACACGTCCTCGATGCCGGCCTTGCCGCTCGGCGACGACGGCATCCAGGCCTCGAACATCGCCTGCCAGGGCGCGGTCGGCCGGGCGGCCGCGTCGTTCGGAAGGCCGGGCGCAGCGCCGGGCATCGTGCGTTGCAATGCGGCCTGCCAGGCATCCCAGTAGCGGCGCGCGAGCCGCTCGAGTTCCTCGCCCGGCGCTGCCGGGTCCCACGCACTGTTGGCCATCGTTCGCTCCCGCCGCGATGGCCCGATCATAGCAACAGCCGCGGCGCGCCCGGCGCCCTCGCACGCCCCATCTCGAGCCGCCACGAAGCTGCCCTAAGGCTTGGGAATGCGCAGCGTCTTGCTGATCATCAGCGACCCCGACAGCGCGAACATCAGCACCAGCGGGTGCAGCGACCAGGGGCCGAGCCGAACGTCGCCCAGCCACAGCGCATCGCCGATCCGGCCCTGCGATGCGGCGATCGCGAGCACCACGACCAGCAGCAGGCTGCTGGGGATCGGCGTGCCCTCGAAGAACTTCACTTTGTCGCCGCCATCGGCCAGGGTCTCAGCGGTGACGTTGTAACGGGCCAGCCGGCTGACGCCGCAGCCGACGAAGAAACTGAGCACGATCCAGTCCCAGCCGCCCTGCATGCCGCAGGCATAGGCCAGCGCCGCCGGCGCCAGGCCGAACGAGATCACGTCGGCCAGCGAATCGAGCTCGCGCCCCAGCGTGGAGGCGATCTTGCGCCAGCGCGCGATGCGGCCGTCGAGCGCATCGAACACGAACGCCAATGGAATCAGCGCCATCCCGATCATCAGATCGCGCACGCCGCCGTCCTGGAGGAACCGCATCGCCGCAAACACCGCGCCGGTACCGCAGAACGCGTTGGCCAGCGTGAACCAGTCGGCCAGATGGAAGTCGCGCAGCATCGAGAAATGACGAGGGCGGTGCATCGGGGCTCCAGGGCTGGGGGGCATCCGCATCGTGCCGCGGCGGCAGGCAGGCGCATGTGAGCGCCGCTTGACAGAATGATATCGCATCGATATCACTTGGCGAACTCTTGGGAGATGCCGCATGAAAGAGAATCCGATCCGCTCCTTCCCCGGCATCCCGGTGGTGGGCCTGCAACTGGTCGCGATCGCCGCCTGCGCCTGGATGATGCTCAACACCGGCGGCGCCCTACCCGTGCTTGCGGTGGTGGCCGCGCTACTGATCGCGTTCTGCGCGCTCGGCCTGTACATGGTCGAGCCCAACCAGGCCGCCGTGCTGAGCCTGTTCGGCCGCTATGTCGGCACCGCCAAGGACAACGGGCTGCGCTGGAACAACCCGTTCCTGACCAAGAAGAAGGTGTCCTTGCGCGTGCGCAACTTCGAGAGCGGTCGGCTGAAGGTCAACGAGCTCGACGGCAGCCCGATCGAGATCGCGGCGGTGATCGTCTGGCGCGTGGTCGACTCGGCCGAAGCGGTGTTCAACGTCGACAACTACGAGAGCTTCGTGCACATCCAGTCCGAAGCCGCGTTGCGCGCGATGGCCACCAGCTATCCCTACGACCAGCACGAGGACGGGCAGATCTCGCTGCGCAGCCACCCGGTCGAGATCTCCGACCGGCTCAAGGAACATCTCGACGAGCGCCTGGCGGCGGCAGGCGTGGAGGTGCTCGAAGCGCGGATCAGCCACCTGGCCTACGCGCCGGAGATCGCCCACGCGATGCTGCAGCGCCAGCAGGCCAACGCGGTGATCGCGGCGCGCACGCGGATCGTCGCCGGCGCGGTGGGCATGGTCGAAATGGCGCTGTCGGAGCTGCAGAAGAGCGGCGTGGTCCAACTCGACGAGGAGCGGCGCGCGGCAATGGTCAGCAACCTGCTGGTCGTGCTGTGCGCCGACCGCGGCACCCAGCCGGTGGTCAACGCCGGCTCGCTGTACTGATGGCGGCCCATCATGTCGTCGCGCTGGTGTTCGCGGTCTTCGCGCTGCCGGCGTTCGTGTTCGCGCGCTGGCTCGGCGACGGCCGTCTGCCGCTGGCCGGCCACAGCCGCATGACGGTCCGCGACAAGGCGTTGCTCGACAGCCGGCTGGCGCGCCTGATGCGCATGGTCGGCGTGGCCACGCTGGCCACCGCGGCCGGTATCGCACTGTGGGGCGACGACGACCGCCGATTGTCGATCCTGGCGGTGGTCATGGTGCTCGTGGTCAACGGGCTGGCGATCGCCTTCGTCTACACCGTTGCCCACAGCAAGCGGCGCGCGCGTGGCGGGCGCGGGTGAGCGCCCGCAAGGCCTATCCGCTGCGGATCGATGCCACGGTGCTGGCCGCAGTGCAGCGCTGGGCCGATGATGAACTGCGCAGCGTGAACGCGCAGATCGAATACGTATTGCGCGACGCGCTGCGCCGGTCCGGCCGGCTGCCGGCCCCCGGGCAGCCCGATCGCACCCCATCCAAGGGAGATTCGCATGAGTGAGCGCTGGCAGTACAAAGTGCAGGAGATCAAGCCGGGCATGTTCGGCCTCAAGACCGAGACGGTCGAAGCCGAACTGCAGGCGCTCGGCCAGCAGGGCTGGGAGCTGGTCGATGTCGTGCAAGCTGCACCGTGGCAACCGATGATGTTGTTCCTGAAGCGCCGGACGTGAGCGCCGCCGCAGCGCCCCGCGTCCGTCAGGACCTGCGCGTGGCGGTCGCGCTTGCCGCGGCCGCGGCGCTGTCGACGGTCGCGGTGTTCCCGTACCTGATGCAGCTCGCCCCCGGGCAGATCGAGGCGTTGCCGGTGTCGCTGCCGGCACTGATCGCGATCCAGGCGATGCAGATGTTCGTGCTCGCGGCACTGTTGGCGTGGGCCGGATTGCGCATGGGGCATCGCGTCGGGCTGGGCGCACCGCTGCTGCAACGCTGGCTCAACCGCCATGGTCAGGCGCGACTGGCGCCGCTGCAGCCCTGGCGCGCCGCCGGCCTGGGCGCTGCCGCAGCGGTGGTCGTGCTGGCCTTGTCCGCCCTGCTCGACCCGCTGCTGCTGCCGCCGGCCAAGGTCGCGATGCAGGACATCGACGGCGCGCGCAGCGCGGCATACGGGCTGCTCGCCTCGTTCTACGGCGGCATCGTCGAGGAACTGCAACTGCGGCTGTTTCTGATGACCCTGCTGGCCTGGGCTGTCACCTGGCTGCTGCGACGCGGCCGCGGGTATGACGGCGGCTTGCCGCCCGCCGCAGCGTGGATCGCGATCCTGGGCGCGGCGCTGCTGTTCGGCGCCGGTCACCTGCCGGCGGCCGCCGCCGTCTGGGAGCTCGATGCCGGGGTGGTCGCGCGCACAGTGCTGCTCAACGCGCTCGCCGGCATCGCGTTCGGCTGGCTGTACTGGAAGCGCGGCCTGGAGATGGCGATCGTGGCGCACTTCACGGCCGATCTGGTGCTGCACGTGCTGATGCCGCTGCTGATGCCACACACGGTGCTGTGAACGCCACTGCCCGCGGGCGTCGTGCGTGGCCGGCGCCCGGCCGGTAAGCTGGGGCGATGCGTCGACCGCCCGCCGCCCTTCTGGTCAACACCCCGGACATCGAACTGTGGCCAGCCACCTTGCTGCGTGCGCGCGCCAATCGCGATGCCCGCGTGCTGGTGCGCGCGTCGTGGGTGCTGCGGCGCAAACGCGACGGCCGCTATCTGGCCGCGCTGCTGCCCGAAGGGCTGATGCCGCTGCTGCCCGAGTGGCGTCGCAGCCCCGGGCTCGATGCGGCACTTGGCCTGCTCGACACGTCCCCGTCCGCGATCCCGTCCACCCCGGCCGACACGCTGCCGGTCGCGCGGCTGCAGGGGCGGCTCGACGGCCTGGGCATCGAGGCGCAGGCCTACGCGGCCCGCACCGGCCTGTCGCTGGTGCCCGAGCCTGCCTGGCTGGCCTTCGCCGGCGTGGACCGCTACCGCCGGCCGCTGTGGCTCCAAGCCACGGCCGCTCGCGCCTGGGCGCGGATGCGCGAGGCCGCGCGAGGCGACGGCATCGTGCTGGAGGCAATTTCCGGCTACCGCAGCCACGACTACCAGCTTGGCATCTTCGAGCGCAAGCGCGCCCGCGGCCTCGACGTGGACACCATCCTCGAGGTCAACGCCGCCCCCGGCTACAGCGAGCACCATTCGGGCCGCGCGCTCGACATCGGCACGCCTGGCGAGCCCAGCGCGGAGACCTCGTTCGAGGCGACGCCGGCATTTGCCTGGCTGACGCACCATGCCGGTGACCACGGCTTTGCGATGAGCTACCCGCAGGGCAATCCCCACGGCATCGTCTACGAGCCGTGGCACTGGCGCCACGGCTGAGCCGCTCGAAGGCGGCGGCGCGGCCTCAGCGTCGCGGTGTGCGCAATGCCGAGATCGCGTAGAGCAGCCACCCGAACATCGTCAGCCCGCCGCCCCAGGGCGCGAACGCCGACGGGCCACCGAGCAGATGGCGCGAGACGACGGCACCTGCGAACAGCAAGGTGCCGCCCAGCAGCGCCAGCAAGGCCAGTTTCGCCATCGGATCGCACAGGCCCCGCGACAGCGCGGCCAGGGCGACGCCGTGACCGAACGCGAACACCGCGGCCGACTGCAGCGCCGCGCGCGCATCGCCTTCCATCCCGTGGCTGGCATAGGCCGCCAGTGCGACGGCCACCCCGGCCAGCAGTGCCCCAGCCGCGGCCAGGCCCGATGCATTTCCTTCGTATCTGCGCAAGACACTCCCCCCTGTCCTGGGGCACCGTGACGATGCCCGGTTTCCCAACGCAACACGCCGCATCCAATGGATGCGGCGTGCGCGTGATCCTGTGTCGCGGTACGAAGACCGCCGCTTACGGCTGCTGGCGCAAGGTCCAGAAGACTTCGAACTCGCCGTTCTCGGTGAACGCGGACTCGATACCGTTGCGGTAGGACTCGTACGGACGATCGGTGACTTCGTAGCCCTGGGTCAGCGCCCAGGCGCGCACGGCGTTGCGGACGTTGTCCAGCTCGGCCATGAAGCCCTTGTAGTTGGCCTTGGCGACGCGGCCGCGCGGCAGGTGCACGTACTTCACCGGGCCCAGCAGCTCGAGATCGGACAGCTCGGCGGCGTCGGTGGCCGGGGCCTCCGGTGCTGCGGCGACCTGTGCGTCAGCCTCGCCTTCGCCTTCACCCTCGGCGGCAGCGGCGGGCGCGGCCGGGCCGGTGCCCTTGGCGCGGACCGGCAGCGCGATGTCGAAGGTATAGGTCTCGCGGCCCAGTTCGGTGGTGATGATGCGCAGCGGGCCGGCGGCTTCCAGATCGTTGGCCGCGATCGTGCGGTTGATCCACTCCAGGTTGGCCTTCATCGAATCCTGGATGACCTGGTTGTTGCGCTCCACCGCGCCGGCGCTGACGACCAGCAGGTTCTCGGCCGGACGGTTGACCGCCGCCAGATCCGACAGCGAGCTGCCTTCGACCCGGTAATCGACGTTGGGCACGGCGGCCAGCAGGTTGCTCATCTGGCCCAGCCCCAGCTTCATGTCGTCGCCGACGTTGCGGCTGACGTACAGGCCGGCAAAGCGACCGAGCAGATCCCAGCCGTAATCGACGTTGTAGGTCTGGGTGATCTCGATGTTGCGGTTGTTGCGGCCGGTGGGCTTCAACGTGAAGGTCATCTTCTTGTTGTCGCCGCGCTGCGGGTTCTCGACCGCGTAGACCACGCGCTTGTCGGCGTCGGACTCGGTGATCTCCCAGTGGCCCTGGCCGATGCGCTTGTCCTTGGAGGTGTAGTCGACGCGGGCGCCGACGCCGGCATCCGGGCCGGAGAGCTTGAGCTGGACGGCGGGGTCGTAACGCGGGATCGGCGACCAGTCCTTGAAGCGACGGACGCTATTGATCGTGTCGAACACGATCGACTGCCGACGGTTGGTCTCGACAGATTCGGTCAACGTGCGGCTGGACGGGAGCAGCACGGCCACCACCAGGAACAGCACGGCAACGATGACGCAAGAGATCAGCAGTTCGAGCAGACGGGTCATTCAGGGTTCTCCAGGACCAATTCCGGCCTGAGGCGGCACAGACCGGCAATCGTAGCAAGATTGTATTGCCGCGGGCGAGCGATGTTGCGAGTGAATCGACGGTCGTAAGCGCGGCTTCGCGCCGGGCTCAGCAGCTGCCATGCGCGGCGCGGCAGGCAGCGCACGACACCGGTGTCGTCCAGGCGCCGCCGGGCCGGCGTTTGACGCCCCACGCCGCCGCCGGCGTGATGGCCCCCGCCTCCGCTCAGACCAGTTGCAGCTCGAAGGCCTTGAGCACGGCCCGGGTGCGGTCGCGCACGCCCAGCTTGGACAGAATGTTGGACACGTGATTCTTGATCGTGCCCTCGGCCACGCCCAGCGAGTTGGCGATCTCCTTGTTGGAGAAGCCGCCGGCCATCAGCCGCAGGATCTCGGTCTCCCGGTCGGTCAGCGGATCGGGCCGGTCGAGGCTGACGAACTCGTTGCGCATCTGCTCCAGGCCGGTCAGCAGGCGCTGGGTCACGGCCGGCTGCACCAGCGAACCGCCGTCGGCGACCGTGCGGATCGCACCGACCAGTTGCTCGAGCGACACGTCCTTGAGCAGGTAGCCCTTGGCGCCGGCCTTCAGGCCGGCCAGTACCAGTTGGTCGTCATCGAAGGTGGTCAGGATGATCGTCGGCGGCAGCGCGTCGGCGCGCGCCAGCGACTGCAGCGCCTCGAGTCCGGACATCGCCGGCATGCGCATGTCCATCAGCACCACGTCGGGTTTGAGGCCGGGGATCAGGTCGACCGCCTGGCGGCCATCGGCGGCCTCGCCGACGACCTCGATGCCGCCGTCGAGCGCGAGCAGCGAGCGGATGCCCTGGCGGACTAGGGTCTGGTCGTCGACCAGGCAGACTCGGATCATGGGGCCTCCCAACGGATGCGGGCTCACGGCGGCGGGGCCGCAGCCGTGCGGGGTGCAGCATCGCGCAGGCGGGCGTCGTCCGCCAGCGGCAATTCCAGGTGCAGCACGAAGCCGCTGCCCGGCGCGGTCTCGACCTGCAGGGCGCCGCCATAGGCGGCCAGCCGCTCGCGCATGCCGGTCAGGCCGTTGCCGGCGCGGGCGACGTCGGCGCCGCGGCCGTCGTCGCGGGCATCGAGCCGGATCGCGCCGGCGTCCTGCACGTAGCGCAGGCGCAGCAGACTGGCGCCCGAATGGCGCACGGCATTGGTGATGATCTCCTGGGTGCAGCGCAGCAGCACGTGCGCGCGCTCAGGATCGTCGACCAGGAACTGTTGCGGCATCTGCATGTCGATCCGCAGGCTCGGCACGTTCTCGGCCAGCGGCAGCAGCGTGGCGCGCATGTCGATGGCATCGTCGTCGCGCAGTTGGCTGACCGCCTCGCGCACGTCGCTGAGCAGTAGCTTGGCCAGCGTCTGCGCCTGGCCGACGTGTTCCTGCGCCTGGCCGCTGGCCAGATGGCTGGCAATCTCCAGGTTCAGGCTCAGCGCCGTCAGGTGGTGGCCCAGCAGATCGTGCAGCTCGCGCGAGATGCGTGTGCGCTCGTTGACGCGCACACTCTCGGCGAGCAGCGCACGGGTCGCGCGCAGCTCGGCGTTGAGCCGGCGCTGCTCCTCCCGGGCCTGCGCCTGTTGCCGCGCGACCAGGCCGGTCACGAACGCAAAGCCGGTGAAGCCCACGTACAGCGCGGCCTGCAGCACCGCCTCGGCCCAGGTGAAGTCGAAGCCGCGCACATAGACCGGCACGATCACGAACTCGCAGGCCACCAGCAGCGCCACCCCGACCCACAGCGGCAACAGCCACGGCAGCACGCAGGCGACGACCATCAGCAGGATGCTGCCCAGGCCACTCTGGCTGTAGTAGCTGATCGCGATCGCACTGCCGGCCAGCACCAGCACCAGCAGCCGATCGAAGACGCCGATGCGGCGCTCGCCCAGGCCGCGCGTGAGCCAGGCGTAGCTGGTGCCAAAGACCGCCCAGGCCAGCCAGGAGCGCCAACTGTCGAGCCAGAGCCGCGACCCGCCCTCGACCAGTTGGTCGGCCGGCGCCAGCGACAGCATCAGCAACGGCAGGCCGATCACCGCCCAGGTGAACAGGCCGGCGACGCGCAGCAGGCGGTTGTGGTTCAGGGCACGGATCATGCGCCATGGTAGGCGCGCACCGGACCTCGCGCAGAGGGCCTGAAGTCATGCCGGCGCCCGTGCCATGCCTCGCCCGCGCGCAGCGGGCATGCAATAATCCGCCCTTGCGACGCATTGCGGCCAAAATTGCCGCCTGCGGTCGATTCGTGTGTCTGTCGTCGTCTCACATGGAGTCTGGAATGTCGATCGTCGTCCGCGACGTGCATGCGCACGAGCTGGATTCCATCCTCGAACTCAACAATGCCGCTGGCCCGTCGATCCTGCCGCTGGATGCCGCCCGCCTCCGCCGTCTGCACGACACCGCCGAGTACTTCCGCGTCGCCGAGCGCGACGAGGCCATGGTGGGCTTTTTGATCGGCTTCGGCTCGGGCAGCGGCCACGACAGCAGCAACTACGCCTGGTTCGGCGCGCACTATCCCGAATTCTTCTACATCGACCGCATCGTGGTCGCCAGCCGTCGCCGCGGCGGCGGCGTCGGGCGGGCGTTCTATGCCGACGTGCAGAGCTACGCCGAGGTCCGCTACCCGCTGTTGACCTGCGAGGTGTTCGTCGAGCACGACAACGATCCGGTCCGTCTGTTCCACGGCGGTTTCGGCTTCCGCGAGGTCGGCCAGCACGTCATGCCCGGCACCGATCTGCGCGCCTCGATGCTGGTCAAGGACATGTGCAGCTACCCGTGGGTGCGCGACACCTACGGTGGCCGGCTGCCCGACACCGCCTGGCTCAGGCCCAGGCAGTTACCCGCCCGCGCAGGGGCGGCAGCCTGATGGCCGGCCAGCCCGCGCCCGCGCCGGCAGCCGATTTCGAACCGGCCGGCGAACTGAAGATCGGCCAGGTCGGCATCGCCAACCTGCGCATCCGCACGCTCGACGTCGCCCGGCTGGGCGAGGAGATGCGCAGCCGCGTGACCCGCGCGCCCAAGCTGTTCGAGCGGGCGGCGGTGATCCTCGACTTCGGCGGCCTGCCCGCGACCCCGGACCCGGCGACCGCACAGGCACTGATCGACGCGCTGCGCGAGGCCGGCGCGCTGCCGGTCGCACTGGCCTGGGGCAGCAGCGACAACGCCCTGCTCGCGCAGGCGCTCGGCCTGCCGCTGCTGTCGAAGTTCCGCGCCCAGTACGAGAACGCGGACGCAGCTGCCGTGCCCGCCCCGGCGCCTGCGCGCGCAGCGCCCGCCCCTGCGGCGCCGGCGCCGGCGCCTGCGCCTGCACCGCCCCAGGCGGCCGCCGAACCGGGCCTGATGCAGACCTCGGCGGTGCGCTCGGGCCAGCAGGTCTACGCCCGCAACCGCGACCTGACGGTGATGTCGCAGGTCGGTGCCGGCGCCGAGGTCATCGCCGACGGTTCGATCCACATCTACGGCCCGCTGCGCGGTCGCGCACTGGCCGGCGCCCAGGGCAACCGCAATGCCCGCATCTTCTGCCGCAGCTTCCATGCCGAACTGGTGGCCGTGGCGGGGCAGTACAAGGTGCTGGAAGATATCCCACGAGAACTCCACGGCAAGGCCGTCCAGGTCTGGCTGGAGCATGAAGAACTGAAGATCGCCGCACTCGAGTGACGGCGGCACACCCCAGGAGACGTGTTTTGGCTGAAATCATCGTAGTCACATCGGGCAAGGGCGGGGTCGGCAAGACCACCACCAGCGCCAGCATCGCCAGCGGCCTGGCCCGGCAGGGCAAGCGCACCGCGGTCGTCGACTTCGACGTCGGCCTGCGCAATCTCGACCTGATCATGGGCTGCGAGCGCCGCGTGGTGTACGACCTGGTCAACGTCGTCCAGGGCGAGGCCTCGCTCAAGCAGGCGATGATCAAGGACAAGCGTTTCGACAACCTCTATGTGCTCGCCGCCTCGCAGACCCGCGACAAGGACGCGCTGACCAAGGAGGGCGTGGAACGGGTGCTCAAGGAGCTCGCCGACGACGGCTTCGACTTCGTGATCTGCGACTCGCCGGCCGGCATCGAGAAAGGCGCCTTCCTCGCGATGTACTTCGCTGACCGCGCGATCGTGGTGGTCAACCCCGAGGTCTCCTCGGTGCGCGACTCCGATCGCGTCATCGGCCTGCTCCAGTCCAAGACCCGGCGCGCCGAGTCGGGCGAGCGCGTGCAGGAACACCTGCTGCTGACCCGCTACAGCCCGGTCCGGGTGGAAAGCGGCGAGATGCTGTCGATCGCCGACGTCGAAGAGGTGCTGGGGCTCAAGACCATCGGGGTGATCCCCGAATCGGGCGACGTGCTCAACGCGTCCAACAAGGGCGAGCCGGTGATCCTCGACGCCCAGTCGATTGCCGGCCAGGCCTACGACGACGCGGTCGCGCGACTGCTCGGCCAGGAGCGCCCGCTGCGCTTCACCACCACGGAGAAGAAGGGCTTCTTCAGCAAGCTGTTCGGAGGTTGATGATGGCCTTGTTCGATTTCCTCAAGCCCAAGAAGAACACTGCGACGATCGCCAAGGATCGCCTGCGGATCATCGTCGCCCAGGAGCGGACCAACCGCGACGCCCCCGACTATCTGCCACTGCTGCAGCGCGAATTGCTCGAGGTGATCCGCAAGTACGTCAGCATCGACGTCGAGGCGGTCAAGGTGGACCTGGTCAAGGACGGCGACAACGACGTGCTCGACATCTCGGTCGCCCTGCCCGACGAGCGCATCACGCCGGCCTGAGCCGACATGCCCTCGCCCTCAGTCGGCTCGGCGACGTCCACTGCGGCGCCGCACGCCGCCGCCGCGCCCGTGCTGCGTCTGGCCAACATCGGCTTCGAGGCCCCGACCGCCCTGTTGCGGGGCCATGGGCTGCGGCTGCATCGCATCGCCCCGGGGCTGCCGATTCCCGGCAGCTACTGGGGCGAGAGCGAGGCGGGCATCATCGGCTGCGACGTGCATGCGCGCGACGACACGCCGGTGCACTCGTTGTTGCACGAGGCCTGCCACTTGATCGTGCTGCCGTCCGAGCGCCGCGCGACGGTGCATACCGACGCCACCGATTCGGTCGAGGAGGAGGATGCGGCCTGCTATCTGCAGATCCTGCTCGCCCAGGCGCTGCCCGGCGTCGGCAGCGCACGCTTGATGGCCGATATGGACGCGTGGGGTTACACCTTCCGGCTGGGCTCGGCCCAGGCCTGGTTCGAGCGCGACGCCGAGGATGCGCGCGCGTGGCTGGCCGCACGCGGCCTGTTACCGGCGCCCGTTTCGGGCTGAATAGGCCTGCGGCTACGCCGCCACACCGCGTTGCCGGCCGTGCCGCCTGACTTGCGGCCCCGCAACCGGCGCACTAGCCTCCCGGTTCCTTCTGTACACCGGATGCCGTCGTGACCCATCGCCATGCCCTGCTCGCCCTCGCGGTCGCGGTCGCGGTCGCCGCGAGCCTGACGCTCGCCGGCTGTAACCGCTCCCCCTCGCCCGAGGCCACGACGCCGGCTGCATCCACGGCGCCCGAGGGCGAGACGGCCGACCAGTTCATCGCACGCGTGAACGACGAGATGCGCACGCTGATGCCGGAACTGACCGCCTCACAATGGCTGTCGGCGACCTACATCAACGACGACAGCCAACTGCTGGCGGCCAAGTACAACGAGCGCTACCTCGCCCAGCTCAACAGCTGGATCGAGCAGTCGCGCAAGTTCGAAGGCCAGCAGATGTCGCCCGAGACCGCACGCGCCATCAACCTGCTCAAACTCGGCGCTTCGATGCCGCCGCCGCGCAATCCCGAACACCTTGCGGAGCTGACGAAGATCGCCTCGAAGATGGAAGGCACCTACGGCGCCGGCCAGTACTGCACCGGCGAAGGCGAGGCGCGCAGCTGCCGCCAGCTCGGCCAGCTCGAGGACGTGCTGCGCAACAGCCGCGACTACGATGCGCAGCTCGACGCCTGGCAGGGCTGGCACACGATCGCCCAGCCGATGCGCGGCGACTACACGCGCTTCGTCGAACTGGTCAACGAAGGCGCGCGCGACCTGGGCTTCGCCGATGCCGGCGAGGCCTGGCGCTCGGGTTACGACATGCCGCCGGCCGAACTGGCCGCCGAGACCGACCGCCTCTGGGGCCAGGTCAAGCCGCTGTACGAACAGCTGCACTGCTACGCGCGCGGCCGGCTGGAAGCCCGGTATCCGGGTCGCGGCACGGTCGACGGCGGCCTGCTGCCGGCACACCTGCTGGGCAACATGTGGCAACAGGACTGGGGCAACCTCTGGGACGTGCTGCAGCCCTACCCCGACGCCGGCGATCTCGACATCACCGGTGCGCTGGAGAAGAACTACCAGGCGCTGCTCAACGAGCGGATGGTCAAGGAGAACGCGCTGATCGATTCCGACCGCCGCGCCGACATCGCCCACGCCGCCCAGGTCGACAACGCCAAGCGCATGAACGAGCGCGCGCAGGACTTCTACGTCTCGCTCGGCATGCCCAAGCTGCCCGACAGCTACTGGGCCAAGACGCAGTTCATCAAGCCGCGCGACCGCGACGTGGTCTGCCATGCCAGCGCCTGGGACATGGGCGGCAAGATCGACGGCCAGCCGGACGTGCGCACCAAGATGTGCACCAAGCCGAACGAGGAAGACTTCACGACGATCTACCACGAGCTCGGTCACGTCTACTACTACCTCGCCTACAACGGCCGCCCGCCGCTGTTCCAGAGCGGTGCCCACGACGGCTTCCACGAAGCGATCGGCGACACGATCGTGCTGGCGATGACGCCCAAGTACCTGCAGTCGATCGGTCTGGTCGGCGAACAGCGGCAGTCGCAGGAATCGCTGGTCAACTCGCAGATGCGCATGGCGCTGGCGAAGGTGTCGTTCCTGCCGTTCGGGCTGATGATCGACCGTTGGCGCTGGGGCGTGTTCGACGGCTCGATCACGCCCGACAACTACAACGCCGCATGGTGGTCGCTCAAGGCGCAGTATCAGGGCGTGGCACCGGCGACGCCGCGCGGCGAGGACTTCTTCGATGCCGGCGCCAAGTACCACGTGCCGGGCAACACGCCCTACACGCGCTACTTCCTCTCGCACGTGCTGCAGTTCCAGTTCTACAAGGCGCTGTGCGATGCATCGGGGCACACCGGCCCGCTGTACGAGTGCAGCTTCTACGGCAACAAGGCGGCCGGCGAGAAGTTCTGGGCCATGCTCGAAAAGGGCAACAGCCAGCCCTGGCAGCAGACGCTCAAGGAACTGACCGGCGGCGAGACGATGGACGCAGCGCCCGTGCTCGAATACTTCGCGCCGCTGCAGACCTGGCTCGAGCAGCAGAACGAAGGCCGCAGCTGCGGCTGGAGCGCACCGGCGGCGTCGCAGCCCCCTGCTCCGGCCGCAACGCCTGCACGGAGCTGAGCGACCTGCGAAGTACCGCGGCCTGTCTGCGGGATGCGCGCTCCAGTTCGGACAGGCCAGCCCGCCGGCCAGTCGCCGCGCCTCCCTCAGTCGGGCCGCTTCGCGGTCCGGCCACAAGATCTCGGATCAGTCCCCGGCGACCAAAGGACCGGATCAAATCCGGGGTCAAAGTTCCAATTCGCGGGGCGGAAATGGACTCTGACCCCCGCATTTATACCAGCAACATCGGGTCGGTCGGCGGGCGCCGGGCACCCGCCAG
>NZ_JBDJMU010000013.1:0-116956 GCF_039674105.1 Luteimonas sp. TWI596 | reverse complement strand
CGCTTGGGGCGGTCGCGCACTCACGGGCGCGTGGATTGCAACTTCCTGGTGACAACCTCCGAGGTCGACGGCCAGCGGTCGCGCCCTCACGGGCGTGTGGATTTCAACGTGATCGGCAGTCGCTCGCTTTGCTCGCCGCGGTCGTCGCGCCCTCACGGACGCGTGGATTGCAACATGATCGGCGGGTCGATGAGGAACTGCCACGAGCGTCGCGCCCTCGTGGGCCCGTGGTTTGCAACTTGGTTTCCAGCGGCGTCAGCGTTTCGGTGGGCTGGTCGCGCCCTCGCGGACGCGTGGATTGCAACCAGCGCGAGATTCACTTCGGTGAGTGCCGCGCCGGTGCGTGCCTTTACGGGCACGTGGATTGCAGCCCGTTTGTCGCCCCCGCCGCGATCGCAGGTACGCTCGCGGCGGTGCCTCGCACCGGCCGGCGCTATGCGCGCCGATCTCCCGCGCGCGCGGGGAAGGTGCTTTGGTGGATCGTCGCCGCCTGCACGTCAGCGCACGAGCCGCGCGCCCTGCAATTGCGGCGCGCCGTCGATGACGTCGGTCCAGACCACGTAGGCCTGCCCGCCGAGCACCTGTAGCTGCGGAAAGCCGGTCGCGCGGCCGCGCCCTTGCAGGCGGGCGAGTTCGATACGCTCGTACTCGGTCGCCAGGTCCAGGCTGCGCCGCGAGAGCCACAGCGACTGGCCGCCGGCGTCGTCCTCGCGCAGCCACACCGCCCAGGCCTGCGCGTCGTCGAGCGCGACGGCCACGCGCCCCTGCACCGCCGGGCCGCTGTCGAGCACCACCGGTTCGGCGAACGCATCACCGGCATCGACGCTGCGCGCCAGCTGCACGCGCGGCGTATCGCCGGCGGCGGTGTACCAGCCCACCAGCACCGCATCGGCCTGCGCCGCCACCGACGGCCCGTTGACCGGGCAGGCGGGCATCGTCCAGTCGTCGGCGTGCACGCGCGCGGGCGGGCGCCAGGCGCCGTTCTCCAGGCGCGTCAGCATGACGTCACGGACCTCGGCCTCGGTGCGGCCGCGATAGACGACGACCGGACCGCGCCCGGTGACCGCAGCCGCGGTCTGGCAGCAGTCGCAGACGCGGGCATCGATCTCGTGCTCGACCGTGCGTTGCAGGTTGGCGTCGAACACCGCCGCGCGCAGGGTCATCGGCGCACCCGCATGCGCCTCATGGTCGCCGTCGGCGTCGTCGGGATGGCCACCGCCGGTGTTGCGGCCGTCGAGCCAGGCCAGGCCGAGGCCGCCGCCCTGCGCCCACATCGACACGAAGCCGTGCTCGGTGGCGGTGCCATCGTCGTGGGCGGGGATCGGCGCGCTCCAGTTGGCGCCGCCATCGCGCGAGCGTGCGAGCACCACGTCGTAGGCGTAGGGCGCA
Organism: Luteimonas sp. TWI596; assembly: GCF_039674105.1. NCBI lineage: Bacteria > Pseudomonadati > Pseudomonadota > Gammaproteobacteria > Lysobacterales > Lysobacteraceae > Luteimonas > Luteimonas sp. TWI596. The sequence goes on along the minus strand of NZ_JBDJMU010000013.1, from coordinate 115,567 downwards.
TCGCCGCGCTTCTGCAGCCAGTGCGCCCACAGCGCGCCATCGGGTGTCGGCAGCACGTGCGGGGTGTCGGCCCAGTTGACGAACATGCGGTTGCCGATCGCGATCGTGGTCGGCGCATTGCGCCAGCGCTGCGCCACGGGATCGAAGCGCGAGTACTGGAACGCATGACGGCGTCCCTGCCGCGAGTTGATCCAGCTCAGCACCAGCAGGCCGTCGGGGCCGGCGACGAGGTCGGGCGCGCTCGAGCCTGGCCCTGTGGCCGGCAACGGCCAGTCCACGCGCTGGCTCGGCGCATCGACCGGCGCATCGACCGGCGTGTTGGCGGCGGGTGCGGCCGGGGCTGCCTCCTGGCCGCCGCATCCGGCGAACGCGAGCGCGAGCAGGCTGGGAAGGACGATGCGCGGAGCGCGGAGCGGACGGGACATGCGCGGCCTCAGCGTGAGAACGTGTTCAGTGCGCAAGGGTACTCTTTGGCCGTGTTCGCCGCCGTCGCCGTCCGATGACCGTCATCGTCGCCCGCTACACCGATCCGCTCGAAGCGCAGCTCGTCTGCGGCCGTCTGCAAGCCGAAGGCATCGACGCCTTTGTCGGCGACGCGCACATGGCGCTGGCGAACTGGGAGTGGCGGCTGGCGATCGGCGGGGTCAAGGTGCACGTGCCCGATGCCGAGCTGGCGCGGGCCCGCGCGATCATCGCCGAGCTCGATGCCGGCGCGTATACGCTGCCGGACGAGGGCACTTCGGCGCAGGCGCCGGTGCCGGTCGATCGCGAGAGCTGGTCGAGCCGTCTGGCCTGGGTCGCGCTGGTGGTGTTCCAGCTGCCGCTGCCCTGGCGCCGCCGCCGATAGCGGCCCAACCTGCGCACGGCGGCCTTGTCAACGGGTTCCGCTGCCGCGACCTGGGGGCCACAATCCGCCCGCGGCACCGCTGCCGCGACAGCTTTCGGACCCGATGTACCAGCCCGACGCCGCTCTTTCCCGCAGGATCGCCGAGACCATCGCCGCCGAGATCGGCGCCCAGCCCGCCCAGGCGATCAGTGCGATCGCGCTGCTCGACGAAGGCGCGACCGTGCCGTTCATCGCGCGCTACCGCAAAGAGGTCACCGGCGGCCTGGACGATACCCAGCTGCGCAACCTCGAGGTCCGCCTGGGCTACCTGCGCGAGCTCGAAGAGCGGCGCGCCGCGATCCTGGCGAGCATCGACGAGCAGGGCAAGCTCACGCCCGAGCTGCGCGGGGACATCGAGGCGGCCGACAGCAAGGCGCGCCTCGAGGACCTGTACCTGCCCTACAAGCCCAAGCGCCGCACGCGCGCGCAGATCGCCCGCGAGGCCGGGCTCGAGCCGCTCGCCGACGGCCTGCTGGCCGACCCGACGCAGGTGCCCGAGGACGTCGCTGCCGGCTTCGTCGATGCCGACAAGGGCGTGGCCGACGTCAAGGCCGCGCTCGAAGGCGCGCGCGCGATCCTGATCGAGCGCTGGGGCGAGGACGCAGCGCTGATCGGCGAGCTGCGCGACTGGCTCGACGCCAACGGTGTGATCCGGGCGAAGGTCGTCGAGGGCAAGGAAACGGCTGGCGAAAAGTTCCGCGACTACTTCGACCATGCCGAGCCGCTGGCGAAGATTCCCTCGCACCGCCTGTTGGCGCTGCTGCGCGGCCGGCGCGAGGAGTTCCTGACGCTCGAGCTCGACCCGGGCAATGACGCCGAGCAGGGCAACGCGTACGCCGAGGGCCGCATCGCGCTGCATGCCGGCATCGCCGAGCGCGGCCGCCCGGCCGACGCCTGGCTGCGCAATGCCTGCCGGCTGGCCTGGCGCGCGAAGATCCACCTGCATCTGATGATCGACCTGCTGGGCAAGGCGCGCGAGAAAGCCGAGGGCCAGGCGATCGAGGTCTTCGGCGACAACCTCAAGGACCTGCTGCTGGCCGCACCGGCCGGCCCCAAGACCGTGCTCGGGCTCGACCCGGGCATCCGCACCGGCTGCAAGATCGCGGTGGTCGATGCGACCGGCAAGCTGGTCGCGACCGAGACGATCTACCCGCACGAGCCGCGCCGGCAGTGGGACCAGTCGCTGCACGTGCTGCAGGCGCTGTGCACGCGGCACGGCGTGCAACTGGTCGCGATCGGCAACGGCACCGCCTCGCGCGAGACCGACCGCCTGGTCGCCGATCTGATCAAGCGCGCGCCGGAACTCAAACTGCAGAAGATCGTCGTCAGCGAGGCCGGCGCGTCGGTGTACTCGGCCTCCGAGACCGCCGCGCGGGAGTTCCCGCAGCTCGACGTGTCGCTGCGCGGCGCGGTGTCGATCGCGCGGCGCCTGCAGGACCCGCTCGCCGAACTGGTGAAGATCGAGCCCAAGGCGATCGGCGTGGGCCAGTACCAGCACGATGTCGATCAGTACCGGCTGGCGCGTGCGCTCGATGCCAAGGTCGAGGACTGCGTCAACGCGGTCGGCGTGTTCGTCAACACCGCGTCCAGCGCACTGCTGGCGCGCGTGTCGGGGCTGTCGGCCGGGGTCGCGGAGAACATCGTCGTGCATCGCGACGCCAACGGGCCGTTCAAGCGCCGCCGCGACCTGCTCAAGGTGCCGCGCCTGGGCGAGAAGACGTTCGAGCAATGCGCGGGTTTCTTGCGCATCGCCGACGGCGACGAGCCGCTCGACGCCTCGTCGGTGCACCCCGAGGCCTATCCGGTGGTCGAGCGCATCGTCGCGGCCACCGGCCGCCCGATCGCCTCGCTGATCGGCGACGGCAGCTTCGTGCGCGGGCTCAAGCCGGCGCAGTTCACCGATGCGCGCTTCGGTGAGCCCACGGTGCGCGACATCCTCAAGGAGCTGGAAAAGCCCGGTCGCGACCCGCGTCCGGAGTTCAAGGCCGCGCAGTTCGCCGAGGGCGTGGAAGACATCAAGGACCTGCGCGAAGGCATGATCCTCGAAGGCGTGGTCAGCAACGTTGCCGCGTTCGGCGCGTTCGTCGACATCGGCGTGCATCAGGACGGGCTGGTGCACATCTCGGCGCTGTCGGACACCTTCGTCAATGACCCGCGCGACGTGGTCAAGGCCGGCGACATCGTCAAGGTCAAAGTGCTGGAGGTCGACGTGGCGCGCAAGCGCATCGCACTGACCCGGCGCCTGGACGATACGCCTGCACCGCGCGAGGCACGCGGCCAGCGCGACGCAGCAACGCGCGATCCGCGCGGGCCCGGCCGCGGCGGCCGCCCGGGTGGCGGCGCGCCCAAGCCGAGTGCGCCGCCGGCCAACAACGCGCTCGCCGACGCCTTCGCACGCGCGCGCCGCAGCTGATCCCACCCGCGTTGCGCGTGCCGGACAAGCACGCGCAACGCGCGGCGTCATTGCGTCCGATCAAGGCCGGCCCCCGGATCGCCGCCCAAGATGCCCTGCAACCAGACGGATGGCGGGGCGAGGACGATGTCGGTAGTGGTATGGCGGGCCGAACTGGACACGGGCATCGATGTCATCGATGGCCAGCACCGGCGGATCGTCGACATGATCAACCAGCTCGAACTCGCGCGGCACGGGCACTCGCGCGAAGCCGTCAGCGAGGTGCTCGACGAGCTGGTCGACTACACGCTGTCGCACTTCGCGTTCGAAGAGGCGCTGATGGAAGAAGCAGGCTATGCGTTCTGCGCCGCCCATCGCCGTGTCCACGAACTGTTTGCGCGCCGCGTCCAGGAGTATCGGCTGCGCTTCCAGGCCGGCGAGGATATGCTCGACGAATTGCGCGCAATGCTCGTGCGCTGGCTGTTCAACCACATCCGCAGCGACGACAAGGCCTACTCACCGACAGTCAAGCAGCATCTCAACGGCTTCGCCAGGACGCACGAGAACGGCGGCTGGCTGCGTCGCACCCTGCTGCGCTTCTTCCGCTGAAGCAGACCGGCGCGGCGCCCGCGCACGCGCCGCAGCGGTGGATCAGCCGCCGGTCGCCGCGCGCAGCGCCTCGCGGCAGCGCCGGCTGCACGGCACCACGGTGCCGTCGTCGAGATGGAGCCGCGCATCGCCGCTGTCGAGCGGCTCGATCGAGGCGATGCGCGCGACGTTCACCAGATGGCTGCGGTGCACGCGCACGAAGCGCGCCGGATCGAGCCGGGCCTGCAGGTCGGCCAGAGTGCTGCGCAAGGGATACACCTTGCCGCGCACGTGCAGGTTGGCGTAGTTGCCGGCGGCCTGCACCCATTCGATGTCGTCGGCGGCGACCAGGAACTCGCGACCGAGCTTGCGCACCAGGAAACGCTCGGGCCGCTCCACTGGCTCCACGGGCGCTGCGCCGTCGTCGGGCGCGGCGAGCAGCGAGGCCTCGCCCTGCAGGCGCCTGAGCAGCAGCCGGTAACCGTGCAACAACACCACGATGCCCAGGAACGTGCGCACGTCCTTGAGGTATTCGTAGAGATAGGCATCGTCGAAGCTGTAGCGGGCGCCGTGTAGCGCATAGACCGCCTTGCGGATGCCGACCATCAGGCCCACGTGCAGCAGCGACCAGACCACGCTCGCCAGCGCGTACAGCGGCAGTCGCCGCCACCAGGTGTCCAGGTGCACCGGCCAGCGCGCGGTGAACCAGACCGTGGCCGGAACCAGCGCCAGCAGTGCCAGCGCACTGCCCGCCTCCCAGCTCACCACTTCCCATTGCGCGCTCCCAAGGCCCGCGCGCTGCACATCGATCCAGACGGTCGCGCTGTTGCCCACTGCCGACAGCAGGCAGGTGACCAGCCAGTAGCCGACCTCGAGCGGGCGGCGAATGGCCAGATAGCGTTCGGCCGCGGACGGCGCATCGGACGGGCGTGAGGACATCGCGGCATTGTAGGCAGCCGGCTCGCGGCCGCGGGCCGCGCCGCCCCGCGGGGCCGTCCGTTCGTCCCCGGGGGCGGTCGTCTCGGCCCTTGCCGCGCCGGTGGACGGGCCCTGGGGCCGACGATGGCGCTCCCTTCCCATGGGCAGCTCCCATGTCCCGACGCCACGACATCGACGCCCTGCGGGTGATCGCCTTCGGCCTGTTGATCCTCTACCACGTGGGCATGGTCTACGTGGTCGACTGGGGCTTCCACATCAAGAGCCCGACCCTGCTGGCCTGGGTCGAGTGGCCGATGGTCGCGATCAACCGCTGGCGCATGTCGCTGCTGTTCTTGATCTCGGGGCTGGCGCTCGGCCTGGTGCTGGCCCGGCGCGCGCCCGGTGCGCTGGCGGCGCGCCGCAGCTGGCGCCTGCTGCTGCCGCTGGCCTTCGGCATCGTCGCGATCGTGCCGGTCCAGGCCTACTGCGAGGCGCGCATGCTGGGCACGATCGACCCCGGCTACGGCGCCTTCCTGCTGCGCTACCTGCAGTTCCGGCCCTGGCCGGTCGGCACGTTCACCGGCGCCGAGTACGGCTTCACCTGGAATCACCTGTGGTACCTGCCCTACCTGTGGGCCTATACGCTGCTGACGCTGGCCGCGCTGCCGCTGCTGCGCCGCCTGGACGGTGCCCGGCTGCGTGACTGGCTCACCACCCGCGGACGCTGGCTGCTGTGGCTGCTGCCGCCAGCCTGGTACGTGTTCGCCCTGCTCGTGCTCGACCCGCGCTTCCCGTCGACGCACGCGCTGGTCGACGACTGGTTCAACCACGCGCGCTACTTCGTGGTGTTCGCCTTCGGCGTGCTGATCGCCGGCAGCGCGCCGGTATGGGACGCGCTGCGCGCGCGGCGACGGACGCTGCTGGCGTTCGCCCTGGCGACGGGCAGCCTCTACCTGGCGCTGCGTGCGCTGGGTCGCTGGGAGCCCGACGTCGCTGCGCTGTCGCTGATGCCGGCCGAAGGCTGGCGGATGCTGGTGCGCGTGGTCCAGACCGTCTACTGGTGGACCACCCTGCTCGCGCTGCTGGCCTGGGGCGTCCACGCGTTGAACCGGCCGTGGCCCGGCCTGGCCTACGCCAGCGAGGCGGTGTACCCGTGGTACATCCTGCACCAGAGCCTGATCGTGCTGGCCGCGTACTGGTTGATCCCGTTAGGGCTGGGCCCGGTGTGGGAACCGCTGGGGGTGCTGGCGATCACCGTGGCCGGCTGCGTGCTCATCCACGAACTGCTGATCCGGCGTGTGCGCTGGCTGCGACCGCTGTTCGGGCTGGCGGGAGACAGCGGCCGGCGCGCATCGCCGGCCGCATCCCCCGCCGTGGCTCAGAAGTCCACGCCCAGCCGTGCGTAGACGAAGCGGCCCGGCAGGTCGTAGGTCGAGGCATCGTAGCCGTTGAGGCTGCAGCTCAGGCACACCGGCGGCGTCTTGCCGGTGAGATTGTTGACGCCGACGCTCACCCGTGTGCCCTCGAGCCAGGCGGTGCTGCGCCAGGACAACTGCAGGTCGTGGTAGGTCGTCGCGCCGAGCGCGTTGCGGTCGTTGGCGCTGTCGGGGCAGATCGCAAAGCCGATCGCACCGCCGCACGACTCGACCAGCCGGTCGATGTAGCGCATGGTCCAGGCCAGCGACCACGGCCCACGCGTCCAGTCGGTGACCAGGGTGCCGGTCCACTCGGGGATCGCGCTGTTGTTGACCTCGACGCCGGGCCGCCGCGGCTCGGCCTGGCCCGACTCGTTGACCAGTTCGTAGCGGCCGACCCAGGTCGCCTTCGCATCGAAGCGCAGGCGGCCCCAGTCGTGCTCGGGCAGCGTCCAGCCGGCGGTGAAATCCCAGCCGTCGGTCTTGATCGTGCCGAGGTTGGCCAGGATGTCGTCGAAGCGGATGATCTGCCCGCGCTCGCTGCGGTCGTACGAGGCGCAGGCCAGCGGATCGCGAGTGGCGATGCAGCGTTCGAGGATCGCCTGGGCGTCCGGAGCCTGGATCGCGCCGTCGATGTGATGGCGGTAGAACGTCACGCCCAGGTCCAGGCGGTCCGACCACGCCACGCCGTCGGCGAACGACGGGCTCCAGACCGCGCCGACCATCAGGCTGCGGCTGTGCTCGGGCTCGAGCTCGGCATTGCCCGAGGTCACCACCGAGATCTGCGAGTTGGTCTGCTCGTAGCCTGCCGGCACGCCGTCGGCGGCGCAGACCGGCGACGACGAGGCGGCGCCCGAACAGGGATCGACGAGGGTCGCGTCGAAACGGCTGAGCGTGCCGTAGAGCTCGCCGATCGACGGCGCACGGAAGCCCTCGGCATAGCTCATGCGCAGCAGGAACTCGTCGGCCGGCTGCCAGCGCAAGCCGACCTTGCCGGTGGTCTCGCCGCCGAAGGTCGAGTAGTCCGAATACCGTCCGGCGATACTCAGATCGAGGCTGTCGCCCAGCCACGAGTCGCGCAGCAGCGGCACGTTGAACTCGGCATAGGCCTCGTTGACGTCGTAGTCGCCCGAGGTCGCGCCCGAGGGCACGCCGTTGTACTCGCCGGCGATCGTGATCGGGTCGGGGGTGTAGCTGCCCTCGTAGCGGCGATGCTCCAGGCCCGCCGCGAACGACAGCGCGCCGGCCGGCAGCCGCGCGAGATCGCCGGTGATGTTGGCCGAGGCCAGGGTCAGCGTGTTGCGGCTGGCATCGCGCACCACCGGCTGGATGAAGGCGAGCATCTCCTGGGTGATCGTGCCCGGGCCACCGAACACGTTCAGCGGCACGCAGCCGGTGATCGCCGCGCACGCGTCGGGGTCGCCCAACGCTTCGTTGATGCGACGCACATTGTAGCTGCCGACGTTGACCTGCTCGGCGCGGCTCTGGCTGCGGACAAGGTTGACATCCCAGTTCCAGGTGCGATCGCCGACGCCCAGCAGGCCCTCGAGCCCGGCGGCGGCGTACCAGGTCTTGACGTCCTGGGTGTAGCGGCGCGGTCCGCCCTCGACCGGACGGCGACCGAGCAGGAACAGGTTCGGGTCCTCGCCCTCCGTGGTCAGATCGAAGCCGAAGGGGTTGTAGGGATTGCGCGCGGAGATTGTCAGCCGCTGCTCGGCCCAGGGGTTGTAGACGCCGGCATCGGTACCGAGGAAGAACGGCTCGGGCGCAGCCTGGTTGGCCGAGGTGCGCGTGTTGTACAGCACGCGGGTATAGGCCGACAGCTGCGGGCTGAACTCGAAGCGCACCTGGCCGAACACCGACTTGCGCTCCGACGGGGTCAGCAGCAGGTTGTTGGGCGCGAAGTTGTAGCGGTTGTCCGTGCCGAACTGGATGAAGTCGTCGATCGTGGTGCCACCCGGAAAGCTCGCACCATTTGGCAAGGTGATGTCGCAGGTCGCCGACCCGGGGATCGGCGCACCGGCCTCATCGGTGCTCAAAGGGCAGAGGCCGCCGTAGGTGTTGTTGCCGTCCGCAGGCGCGAAGACGAAGCGTCCGCCTGGCGTGGCCGAGCTGCCGTTGGCCAGCCCCGTGCCCGGCACCGGCACGCTGGCGTTGTCGAACTTGGTCGAGGCGATCTGCCGCTGCTTGTAGTACGAGGCGCCGAAGAACCACTGGGCGCGCTCGCTGTGCCCGCCCCAGCCCAGATCCGCGCCCCAGGTCGCACCGCCGAGGTCGTCGTACTCGCCGTAGTGCAGGTCAAGGCTGCCGCCGTCGGCATCGCGACGGGTGATGATGTTGACCACACCGGCGATCGCATCGGAGCCGTAGATCGACGACGCGCCGTCCTCGAGCACTTCGATGCGCTCGATCAGCGACAGCGGAATGGTGTTGAGGTCGACGGCCGAGCCGACGCCCGAGGCCGAGGACTCGTTGACCCAGCGGATGCCGTCGACCAGCACCAGCACGCGCTTGGCGCCCAGGTGCCGCAGGTCGACCGTCGCGGCGCCGGCGCCGACGCCGCCGCCATCGGGCGGAAAACCGAAGTTGCCACTGGAATTGAACTTGGTGTTGAGCGCGGCGCCGCTGGCAGTGAGGGTCTGCACGATGTCGGCGACGGAGGTGAACCCGCTGCGCTGGATGTCCTCGCGGGTGAGTACCTGGACCGGGACCGCGGTCTCCATCTCCGCCTTGCGGATGCGGGTGCCGGTGACCTGCACAGTGTCGAGCGTGCGCGCCTGCGGCGCGGGGGCCGGGATCTGCTGGGCGGCAGCGGCGAGCGGAAGAACGACGAGCAGAGACGACGAGACGGCTGCGGCCAGTCGGTGGCGGCGGATCGGCATCATGCGGGCTCCTGTAGCGGGGGGCACCGGCCTCCTGCCGGCGTTTTCGTTGTAACGAATCTTTAACCTGGCCGCACCTGGGGTCAGCCCCAGGTTGACTCCCCCGCAGGCCGGCGCCGCGGGCAACGGATCGCCACTCTCGACGCGCGCAGGCCTGGCTGCAGGGCGTCCGGCCCGCAACGCGGGTGCGTGCGGGCCTGCATGCGAGGCTGACGCAGCGCCCGCTAGGCTGGGGACCCGTCCACCCGCGAGCCTGTCCCATGCGCCTGCCCTTGCTCCTGCTGTCCACCGCCCTGTTGGCGGCCTGTTCGCAGCCGGCTCCGCCGCCGGCCTCCGCCACTGCCGACGCGCGTCCGTCGTCCGACGCCTCTGCACCGGCCCCGTCCGCCGATGCACCGGCCCCAGTGCCCGAGGCCGCACCGGCCGCCGCGGTCGAATCGACGGGCGATGCACGCCGGCGCATCGGCCAGGTGCTGGGCGATGCCGCGCCCTACGAAACCGTGTTCACTGCCCTGCAGAAGGGCGTGGCCGCTCACGACGCCAAGGCCGTGGCCGCACTGCCGATCTACCCGCTGCGCGTGAAGGTGGCGGGCCAGGAACGCGAGATTGCCGATGCAGCCGCGTTCGAGCGCGAGTACGACCGCATCATCACGGCCGATATTGCTCGGGCCGTTGCCGCACAGACGTTCGACGCCCTATTCGTGAACGCGCAGGGCGTGATGCTGGGCAACGGCCAGGTATGGATCGGCAGCGTCTGCGCTGACGCCGCCTGCGCGCATCCGCAGGTTGGCATCGTCGCCATCCAGGACTGACGTTGCAGGCGCCGGGCGCCGCATACGGCGGCGCCCGGTCACGGCGCCCGCCCGTTGGCTTGCGCGTGCGTCGGGGCTAGCCGCCCGCCTGATCGCGGACCGCGTCGACGAGCGACGGCAACTCGGCGCCGGTGTCGGCGCTGGCCCGGATCGCGGCATCGGCCGCGTCCATGTCGAAGCCCTGCGCGGCGATCCAGTCGGCGCTGTAGTAGCTGTGCGCGTAGCGCTCGCCGCCATCGCACAGGATGGTGACGATCGCGCCGCTGCGGCCGGCCGCGCGCATGGTCTGCGCGACCCGCAACACGCCGACGAAGTTGGTGCCGGTCGAGCCGCCGACGCGCCGGCCCAAGCGCGCATTGACGTAGCGCATGCCCGCCAGGCTCAGGGCATCGGGAACGCGGACCATCGCATCGACGCAGCCGGGAATGAAGCTGGGCTCGGCGCGCGGCCGGCCGATGCCTTCGATGCGCGAGGGCGGGGTCGGCGCGAGGTCCTCGGGCGCCGGCTCGCGGCGCAGGCTGCGCGCATAGTGGTCGAAGAACGCCGAATGCTCGGGATCGGCGCACAGCACCCGGGTGTCGAAACCGCGGTAGCGCGCATAGCGCCCGATCGTCGCGCTGGTGCCGCCGGTGCCGGCGCTGCACACGATCCACGCCGGCACCGGGTGCACTTCCTGCGCCATCTGCTTGAAGATCGACTCGGCGATGTTGTTGTTGGCCCGCCAGTCGGTCGCGCGCTCGGCATAGGTGAACTGGTCCATGAAATGCCCGCCGCATTCGCGCGCCAGCTGCATCGAGGCCGCGGCGATGTCGCAGGCGTTCTTGACCAGATGGCAGCGCCCGCCCTGGAACTCGATCGCGGCGATCTTCTCCGGCGACGTCGAGGCCGGCATCACCGCGACGAACGGCAGGCCCAGCAGCCGCGCGAAGTAGGCCTCCGACACCGCGGTCGACCCACTGGAGGCCTCGACCACCGTGCTGCCCGCACGCAGCCAGCCGTTGGCCAGCGCGTAGAGGAACAGCGAACGCGCCAGCCGGTGCTTCAGGCTGCCGGTCGGATGGCTGGACTCGTCCTTGAAGTACACCTCGATGCCGGGAAAGCCCGGCAACGCCAGCGGAATCAGGTGGGTGTCGGCCGAGCGGTTGAAATCGGCCTCGATCTTGCGGATGGCCTGCGCCACCCAGTCGCGGTTGGGCATGGGGCACTCGAAGGAACATCGGGACGCCGCGCGTCGCGGCGGCGCGAGGACAGCTTAAGCCCTGGCCGGGCCGGCGGCGAATGCCACCGGCCCGGCGCGCGGACGCGCGGGCGCGGTGCTCAGCCCAGGCGCCGGCGCACGATGCGGTCGAACACCGCGACCGCGACCGGCAGCAGCGCATCGTCGAAACGGAACGTCGGGTGGTGGCACATGGCGCTGTCCATGCCCAGGAACAGGTAGGCGCCGGGCCACTGTTGCAGCATGTACGAAAAATCGTCGGAAAAGGGGTAGGCGCGCAGATCGGTGCTGACGTTCTCCGCGCCGAGCACGTCGCCGATCGCCTCGGCCGCCAGCGCGGCCTGCGCGGGTGCGTTGACGCACGGCGGGCACGAATGCGGGATCTCCAGCCCGATCGTGCAGCCCGAGATCTGCGCATGCCCCTCGCACAGCGCGCGCAGGCGAGCGAGCAGCGCCTCGTGCACGTCCGTCGACAGCGAGCGGATCGTCCCGCTGAGCGAGGCGGTCGAGGGAATGATGTTGTGGGTCGTGCCGGCCTGCAGCGAACCGACATTGATCAGCGCCGCTTCCATCGGGTCGATGTGGCGGCCGACGATCGCGCCGATGTCCACCGCCAGGCGGGCGGCCACCTGCAGCGGATCGTTCGCACGATGGGGCGCGGCCGCGTGACCGCCGATGCCTTCGATCGCGATCTCGAACACCGCCAGCGACTGCAGCGTGGCGCCGGCGCGCACGCTGGCCCGGCCGGACGGGAGCGCGGGCATGTTGTGGAAGGCATAGACCTCGTCGCAGGGGAACCGATCGAACAGCCCGTCCTCGATCATCCGGATCGCGCCGCGCCCGCCCTCCTCGGCCGGCTGGAAGATCAACACCACGCGCCCGCTGGCCGGCGGATACGCGACCAGGTGGCGGGCCACGCCCAGCAACGCCGCGGTGTGTCCGTCGTGACCGCAGGTATGGGCCACGCCGGGACGCTGCGAGCGGAACGGCAGGTCGCTGTCCTCATCCATCGGCAGCGCGTCCATGTCCGCACGCAGACCGATCGACAGGCCCGGCGCGCCGCTGTCGATGACAGCAACCACGCCGGTGCCGCCCAGGCCCGTATGCGCCTGGAGGCCGAGCGCGCGCAGGGTGTCGGCGACCAGCGCCGAAGTGCGCTGTTCCTCGAAACCGAGCTCGGGCCAGGCGTGGATCGCCTGGCGCCAGTCGGTCATCGTCGGCGCCAGCGCGCGGATCGATTCGGGCACGTGGGGGGAAGACACGGTCATCGCAACACTCCATCGGCGGCACAGCGCGCCGGTTCGAAATCCAGGGGGACGCGGGCGCCGGCAGCGCGGCGGCTCACCACAGCAGCAGGCTGGCGCCGATGCAGTACATGAAGATCGCGAACACCCGCTTGAGCGCCGGCCCGCTGATCGCATGCGCAAGCCGGGTGCCCAGCGGCGCGACCAGCACCGAGGCCAGCGCGATGCCGATCGCGGCCGGCAGATAGACATAGCCCCAGGCCATCGACGGCAGCACGTCGCCCGGCGCCTGCAGCGCATAGCCCGACGCACTGGCCAAGCCGATGAATACACCGCAGGCCGCGGAGGTGCCGACCGCACGCACCGGCTGCACGCCACGCCAGACCAGCAACGGCACGGTCATGCTGCCGCCGCCGATGCCCACCAGCGACGAGGCAATGCCGATGCCGATGCCGGCGCCGGTCATGCCCGCGCCCGACGGCACGACCGCCGCCCCGGTCTCGGGCGGCGAGCGCGACAGCAGCATCTGGGTGCCGGCGAGCGCGCAGTACGCGATCACGCCGTACTTGAGCACCTCGCCGTCGAGCCCGATCGCCAGCCGCGCGCCCAGCCAGCCGCCGATCAACATGCCAGGCACCAGCCAGGCGACCGACGGCCACAAGACACTGCCACGACGGTGGTGCGCGCGGGCCGACGACATGCCGGTGAGCACGATGCTCGCCAACGAGGTCGCGAGCGCGGCATGCATCGCGGCGTCCTTCGGAATGCCATAGGCCGGCAGCAACCAGACCAGTGCGGTCACCAGCACCAGCCCGCCGCCGATCCCCAGCAGGCCGGCCAGGATCCCTGCGACCGCGCCCAGCACCGGGAACAGCAGCATCGACGCACTCAACACGGCCGGCGGCCTCCGAATGCACGACACGGCACCACGGCGCTCACGTCAACTCGATCGAGATCGCCGCTGCCGCCTCGCGGGCCGTGGTCCGCGCGGCCTCGACGTCCTCGCCGCGCGCCAGGGTCACGCCGACCCGGCGCTGGCCCGCCACCGACGGCTTGCCGAACAAGCGCAGCGCGCTGTGCGGCGCCTGCAGCGCCGCCGCGACGCCCGAGAACGCGGGCACGCCATGTCCCTGCGCGAGCAGCGCGCAGGACGCGCCGGGTCCGGTGAGCAGCACCGTCTCGTCGCCATCGACCGGGATCGGCAGGCCGAGGATCGCGCGCGCATGCAGCGCGAACTCGCTCAGGTCCTGCGAGGCCAGCGTGACCAGGCCGGTGTCGTGCGGGCGCGGCGAGACCTCGCTGAACCAGACCTCGTCGCCGCGCACGAACAGTTCCACACCGAACACCCCGCGCCCGCCCAGGTCGTCGGTGACCGCCCGGGCGATCTCGCGGGCCCGCGCCAGCGCGCGCGGCGACATCGCCTGCGGCTGCCAGCTTTCGCGGTAGTCGCCGGCGATCTGCACATGGCCGATCGGCGCGCAGAACGCGGTGCCGCCGGCATGGCGCACGGTCAGCAGCGTGATCTCGTACTCGAAGTCGACGAAGCCCTCGACGATGCAGCGCCCGGCGCCCGCACGGCCGCCGGTCTGCGCGTAGTCCCAGGCCGCATCGATGTCGGCCGCCGTGCGCACCGTGCTCTGGCCCTTGCCCGACGACGACATCACCGGCTTGACCACGCACGGCAGGCTGATCGCTGCGATCGCCTCGCGGTACTGCGCATGGGTATCGACGAAGCGATAGGGCGACGTCGGCAGGCCGAGCGTCTCGGCCGCGAGCCGGCGGATGCCCTCGCGATCCATCGTCAGCCGCGTCGCGCGTGCGGTCGGCACGACCTGCAGCCCTTCCTCGCGTTCGAGCGCGACCAGCGTGTCGGTGTGGATCGCCTCGATCTCGGGCACCACCAGATGCGGGCGCTCGGCGTCGATCAGCGCGCGCAACGCGGCCGGATCGAGCATGTCGAGCACGTGGCTGCGATGGGCGACCTGCATCGCCGGCGCATCGGCGTAGCGATCGGCGGCGATCACTTCGACGCCGAATCGCTGCAGCTCGATCGCGACCTCCTTGCCCAGCTCTCCCGAGCCGAGCAGCAGCACGCGGGTGGCGGACGGGGACAGCGGCGTACCGAAGATGGCCATGGGGGACGGTTTTCCGGGAAAGGCGGGGGCAGACCGGGAATTCTAATCGCCCGGCGCCAGCCGCCCCAGCCGGGCCACACGCAGCGGCGTCCGCAGGCCGCAGCGGCATATGCAGGTTCCAAGTGCGGGGATGGAAGTTCCACTCCGGATGCGCAGCCGCCTGCCAGCCGCAAGCCGCTCTCCCCTCGGTCAAGGCCGGCCATGCGAAGCATGCGTGGCGTTCGCATGGATGCGCGGCAGTGCCGCGCACGCCATCCATGCTCCCCCCTGCCTTGACTCGGGCGCGCGCCCGCGCCGCTTCGCGGGTCGGTCCTGCCCGGCGTGCTTCGCCGGGCAGGACCGTGGGCGGGCTGACCGAGCCGGGAGCAGTCCCCGCCGGCACGACGCGCGTTTGCCCTGCCTTCGGCGAAGAACCAAAAAAAGACCCCGCCGAGGCGGGGTCTTTTCGTCAAGCCAAGCCGCTGCGATCAGAAGCGGTACTGCGCCGACACGCCGAACAGGTTGGCGTTGCCGTCAAAGTCGCCGTAGACGCGCGCGCCACCACTCGTGGTGTCGATCCGCGGATTGCGCGGCTCGATGCGGGTGTAGGCCAGGT
Source organism: Luteimonas sp. TWI596 (assembly GCF_039674105.1). Classification (NCBI taxonomy): domain Bacteria; kingdom Pseudomonadati; phylum Pseudomonadota; class Gammaproteobacteria; order Lysobacterales; family Lysobacteraceae; genus Luteimonas; species Luteimonas sp. TWI596. The sequence goes on along the minus strand of NZ_JBDJMU010000013.1, from coordinate 100,484 downwards.
TGACGTCGAACGCGTCGTTGAGCTTCCAGGTCGCACCCACCGAATAGAACATGCGGTTGGCATCGGGCAGGCGCGGCGTGCGGTGCTCGATGCTGGTCGGCGTCTCGTCGTAGGCCACGCCGCCACGCAGCGTCCAGGCGTCGTTGAGCTGGAACTCGGCGCCCAGCGAGTAGAAATCGCTGTTCTTCCAGTCGAACGGCTCGACCGAGTCCGGATCCGGGTTCTCGAACTGGATGCGCACCTCGCGCAGCGATTCCCAGCCTGTGCGAGCGTAGGTCGCCGCCAGCATGAGGCCATCGGTGACCTGCCAGGACGCGCCGACGTTGAGGATCGACGGCGTGGTCAGCTTGGCACGGGCCTTGCCATCGATGAACAACGGACGGGTCATTGGCCTGGCATCGAACACCGCGCGCGCATTGCCGGGCACGGTCCAGTCGACGGTGCCGGTCAGCTCGTAATCGATTTCCGAGCGATAGCTCACGCCGATCGACACCGCGTCGGTCGGACGGAAGTGCGCGCCGATCAGCCAGCCAAAGCCGTTGTCGTCGCCCTGCACCTCGGCCGTGCCGTCTGCGCCCTGCGGCTGCGCGAACGGCAGCGGCACGCCGCTCGATGCCAGCAGACCGCCAAAATCCACGCCCTTCGACAGCGTGACGTCCGCGCGCGAGGCGATGACGCCCAGGCCGACCGAGAAGCGGTCGCCCAGGTCCACCGCGCCCGACAGCGTCAGGTCGACGATCTTCACTTCCGACTTCAGCGCCGCGTAGCGGCCCACCCAGCCCGGGTCGTACTCGGTCTTCAGGCCGAACGGCGCGCTGACCATCGCGCCCAGCGCGGTGCCGTTGTCGAACTTGTGCACGACCGACAGCGCCGGCACCGGGGTCACATCGCCTGCGTTGCCGCCGTTGCTGCCGGACATCGGGCGGCCGAGGGCATCGACAGCGGCTCCCTTGTATTCGTAATTGAGGTCGATGACGGTCAGGTCGGCCTGCACAGTCGTGCCTTCGAACTGGGTCATCACCGCCGGGTTGTTGGTGACCACCGAGCTGTCGCCGGTCTTGGCGGCGGTGCCCGCGAACGCGGCGCCCATCGACTTGACGCTGTTTTCCTTGAGCTGGAAGCCGGCGGCGTGCGCCTGGCCAGCGAATGACAGGGCGCCGGCGATGCCGAGCGCCAACGCGGTGCATTGAATGATGCGGGGGTGGGTCGCCATGGTCGCCTCTCTCCGAAGGTGTGCTTATGGTCCGGGCCTCGCTCGCCCGAACGGGAGCGAAGCCGCGTCTTGCGTGCCCGTTCGCCTTCGGAAAACCCCTCCCGACGCGCTCGGCGGGCGCACTATACCGTACCTAACCGTCTGGAAACGTGCTGCATTGCGGCATACCGGACACCCCCCGCGACGCGCTTTACCCGCGCCTGCGCGCCCTCGACAATGCGTGCGCCCATGTTCGTCTCGATCCCCAATCGTCGCGCCAAAGCCCCGCTGCGCTGGGCCGTGCCGATGCTGTTCGTGCTGCTGTGGGTGACGTTCCTGTGGGCGAGCACGCGCTCGGCCAACGAGCACTACGCCCTGCTGCTCGACTGGGGCGCGCTGTACGGCGAGCCGGTCGGCACCGACGGCGTGCTGGTCAACTGGCTCGACCCCGGCCCGTGGCTGCGCCTGGTGACGGCGTTGTTCCTGCATGCCGACTGGGCGCACCTGCTGGGCAACCTGGTGTTCCTGCTGATCTTCGGCCTGCCGGCCGAGCGCCTGATGGGCGCCTGGCGGCTGCTGGTGCTGTTCGTCCTGGGCGGGGCAGTGGCGAACCTGGCCGCGGTGCTGGCGATCGGCGCGCCGGACCGGTTGATCATCGGTGCCAGCGGCGCGGTGTCCTCGCTGATCGGCGCTTACCTGGCACTGTTCCCGCGCGCGCGATTGGGCGTGGTCGTGCCGCTGGGCCTGTTCCTGGAGTTCGTCCGCGCGCCGGCCTCGCTGTTGATCGGCGTGTGGGCCCTGCTGCAGGTGTTCTTCGCCTATATCGGCCCGGCCTTCGGCGCGGTGGCCTGGGCTGCGCATCTGGCCGGATTCCTGGTCGGCGTCGTTTTTGCGCTCGTCTCGCGCCACGCGATCGGCCAGCGGCTGCGGCGACTCAAGGGCTATTGAAGGCCTAACGCGAACAATCGGGACCGGGCATTCGAAGGCGCCGGCCGTGGCGTCGCTTAGCCCAAGCCCGGCTCTTATACTTTCGCCATGACCGCCAAGACGCTCTACAAGATCACCTTCCTGACCCACGGCAAGGTCTACGAGCTGTATGCGCAGCGCGTGGAGAGCGGACGGCTGTGGGGCTTTGTCGAAGTCTCGGATCTGGTGTTCGACGTACACGATGGCCTGGTCGTCGATCCGACCGAAGAACGCCTGCAAGCCGAATTCGGTCACACCCGCACGCTGCATCTGCCGATGCAGAGCGTGCTGCGGGTCGAGGAAGTCGAGAAGAAGGGGCAGTCGGCGATCCGCGATGCGACCTCGGGCGAGAAGGTCGTCACGCCGTTCCCGTTGCCTGCCAAGCCGCGCTGAGCGGACCGCGCAGGCCGGCGCGCTACACTTGCCGGCCGCGGCCACCCCGCCATCGCATGCAGGTTGCGATGCTGTCCGACGGACGCTCCCATCACCCAGGCACTCGCCCAAGGCAACGATGACGACACCTCAGGAATTGCTGCAGACCCACGGCCCGCGCGAATCGATGGAGTACGACGTGGTCGTCGTCGGGGCCGGTCCCGGTGGCCTGTCGACCGCGATCCGGCTCAAGCAACTGGCCGCCGAGGCCGGACGCGAGGTGTCGGTCTGCGTGCTGGAGAAAGGCTCCGAACCCGGCGCGCACATCCTCTCGGGCGCGATCGTCGATCCGCGCGCACTGACCGAACTGATTCCCGACTGGCAGGCACAAGGCGCGCCGCTGAAGCAGGCAGTCACCCGCGATGCCTTCCTGTTTCTGGACGAGACCGGCGCGAAGGCCACGCCGGACTTCCTGTTGCCCGACTGTTTCAAGAACCACGGCAACTACATCGTCAGCCTCGGCGCGGTCACGCGCTGGTTGGCGACGCAGGCCGAAGGGCTGGGTGTGGAGATCTTCCCCGGCTTCGCCGCCGCCGAAGTCCTCTACACCGAAAATGGCGCGGTACGTGGGGTTGCGACCGGCAACCTGGGCATCGGCAAGGATGGCCAGCCGACCGCCGAGTTCCAGTTGGGCATGGAACTGCATGCCAAGTACACGATCTTCGCCGAGGGCTCGCGCGGGCAACTGGGCCGCGAGCTGATCGCGCGCTTCGCGCTCGACGACGGCCGCGACCCGCAGAGCTATGGCCTGGGCATCAAGGAGCTGTGGCAGGTCGACCCGGCCAAGCACGAGCCGGGCCTGGTGGTGCATACCGCCGGCTGGCCTTTGAGCGACGACACCTACGGCGGCTCGTTCGTCTATCACGCCGAGGACGGCAAGGTCGCCATCGGCCTGGTCGTCGGCCTGGACTACCGCAATCCGTGGTTGAGTCCGTTCGAGGAATTCCAGCGCTTCAAGACCCATCCGGCGATCCGCCAGTACCTGGAGGGCGGCAAGCGCATCGGCTACGGCGCGCGCTCGATCACCGCCGGCGGCCTGCTGTCGATTCCGAAGCTGGTGTTCCCGGGCGGCGCGTTCGTCGGCTGCGAGGCCGGCACGCTCAACGCCAGCCGGATCAAGGGCAGCCACGCGGCGATCAAGACCGGCATGCTCGCCGCCGAGGCCGCATTCGCGGCGCTGGGCGAGGGCCGCGGCGGCGACGAACTGGCCGCCTACCCGGCCGCGTTCGAGTCGAGCTGGCTGCATGCCGAACTCGCGCAGGCCAAGAACTTCAAGCAGTGGTTCAAGAAGGGCCGCACGACCGCGACCCTGATGACCGGTGTCGAGCAATGGCTGCTGCCCAAGCTGGGCATCCGCACGCCGCCTTGGACACTGCACCGCGATCGCCCCGACCACGCCTGCCTGGAGCCGGCCGCGCAACACGCCAAGATCGCCTATCCCAAGCCCGACGGTGTGTTGACGTTCGACCGGCTGAGCTCGGTCTACCTGTCGAGCACCAACCACGACGAGGATCAGCCCGCGCATCTCACGCTCAAGGACCCGCGCGTGCCGGTGGACGTGAACCTGGCGACCTACGGCGGGCCGGAAGCACGCTACTGCCCGGCGGCGGTCTACGAGTTCGTCGAAGGACCCGACGGCCCGCGGCTGCAGATCAACGCGCAGAACTGCGTGCACTGCAAGACCTGCGACATCAAGGACCCGACGCAGAACATCGTCTGGGTCGCCCCGCAGGGCGGCGGCGGCCCGAACTACGCGGGGATGTGAGCCTGCGCAAGCGGCGTTGCACCGCGGCGATGCTGCGCCGCCGCGACGGAACGCCGCAGGCATTTTCGCCGACCTGGCCGTATACTCGCCGACAGCTGTGGTCCGCGGACCATGTCGCCAAAGCCAAGGGTGCTTCGTGCGCAACTACGATCTCGAATTCCTCAAGCGCTTCTCGATGGTGCTGGTGTTTCTGACCATCGTCACACTGGGCCTGATCGCTGGCGCCTGGTTCCTGCATCGTTCGCTACCGACCGAAGTCCCGCCCAACGTCGCCCAGCGGACCGAGGCACGCATCGCGCCGGTGGGCGCGGTCTATGCCGGCGCCACCGGTGCCGCCGCGCAAGCGGCCGCATCGGCTGCAGCGGCGGCCGCAGCGACCTCGCAGGCCGCCTACGGCGGCACGCTCGAAGGCTCGGTGATCTTCGAGAACCTGTGCGCGGGCTGCCATACCTCCGGCGCCGGCGGCGCGCCGACGCTCGACCACGCGCACTGGGATGCGCGACTCGCCCAGGGCAAGGACACGCTGTACAAGCATTCGATCGAAGGCTTCACCGGCGCGGCCGGCGTGATGCCCGCGCGCGGCGGCAACCCGGCACTGACCGACGAGCAGATGCACGCCGTCGTCGACTGGATGGTCGACAATCTGAAGTAAGCTGCGGCGCGCCGCCATGCCCGGCGCTGCCCGATGCTCGAGACGCCGCCTTCGGGCGGCGTCGTCGTTTCGGCCCTGCCCGCCTGGAGTTTCCGTGATGCGCATGCACTTGGCCCTACCGCTCTGCCTGTTGCTCGCCGCCTGTCGCGCGGGCAGTCCCGTCCATGAGCGCGCGCCCGGCCACGAAGCGGCGACGCCCGCACCGGTGACGCTGTCCGCAGCGCCGGCCGACTGGACGCCGCTCGCCGGCCAGCGGGTCCGCATCGACGCGCCGCTGACGGTCAGCGGCCGGCACCGGCTGGCCCGCGATGGCGCGCTGGTGGCGAGCTTCGATGGTCGTCTGTTCACCCCGACCGAGATCGCCCGTCCCGGACCCGATGCCGCAGCCGTGGCTGCAAGCAACCGCGCACGCCGCATCGAGCTCGACGACGGCCGCGACGATCCGCCCGAACGCGGCGTGCCGTGGTATCTGCCCGAGCACGCACGGGCGTTGCGCACCGGCAGCGTGCTGACCGGCGTGGAAGGCATCGTGGAACGCAGCGACGATGGCTGGCGGCTGCGCGCGACCGCGCGACCGGCGGTCGCCCTGGCGCCACGCCCGGCACCGCCGCAGGTCGGCGGCGACCTGCGGATCGCCGCCTTCAACCTGCAGAACCTGTTCAACGGCGACGGGCGCGGCGGCGGCTTTCCCACCGCACGCGGCGCGAAGACGCCCGAGGCACTGGCACGCCAGGTCGCCGGGCTGGTCGCCACGATCGCCGCACTCGACGCCGACATCGCGGCCGTGATGGAACTGGAGAACGACGGCTACGACGCCGACGCGAGCATCGCCCAACTGGTGGGTGCGCTCAATGCCGCCGGACCTGCGCGCGATTGGCGCTTCGTCGACGCCGGCCAAGGGCCGGGCGACAACGCGATCCGGGTCGGCCTGCTCTATCGCAGCACGCGCGTCCGGCCCCAAGGGGCGCCGGCGATGCTCGAAGGCGGCCCGTTCGTGGCCCACAGCCGCGTCCCGCTCGCCCAGGCCTTCGTGCCGCTGCGCAACGGTCGCGATGCAGGTGCGGGCTTCTCGGTCGTCGCGGTGCATCTGAAATCGAAGGGCTGCCGCGACGCCGAGGGCGCCGATCGCGACCAAGGCGACAGCCAGGCGTGCTGGAATGCCACCCGCACCGAGTCCGCGCGCCGGCTGCTGGCCTGGCTGGCGAGCGACCCGACCGGCAGCGGCGACCGGATCGCCGTGGTCGGCGATTTCAACGCCTACGCAATGGAGGATCCGGTACGCGCATTCGTCGACGCCGGCTGGCGCGACCCCTTCGACACCGAACCGGCGCCGACGCGCTACAGCTTCGTCTTCGATGCGCAGTCCGGTCGTCTGGACCATCTGCTGCTGAGCCCGTCGCTGGCGTCGCGCGTGCACGGCGCGGCGAAGTGGCACAACAATGCCGACGAGCCCGATTCGGGCACGCCCGACGGCACGCCGTGGCGCAGTTCCGACCACGACCCCCTGGTCGTGGGCCTGCGTCTGCGCGGCGAGTAAACGCACGGGCGTTTATCATCGCGGCATGATGTCCCCCACCTTTCCCACGCAATCCGGCCCATTGACGCTGGCCGGCCCCGTCGGCGCACTCGAAGCCGCCATCGATCTGCCTGAGGCCGACGTCCCCGCGCTGCCGCTGGTCGCGGTGGTCTGCCATCCGCTGCCCACCGAGGGTGGCACGATGCACAACAAGGTCGTGACGATGGTCGCGCGCTCGCTGCGCGAACTCGGGGCGACCACGCTGCGCTTCAATTTCCGCGGCACCGGCGCCTCCGAAGGCCAGTTCGACCGCGGCGACGGCGAGACCGACGACCTGACCGCCGTGGTCGAGTGGGTGCGCCGGGAGCGGCCGGGCGATGCGCTGTGGCTGGCCGGTTTCAGTTTCGGCGCCTACGTGTCGTTGCGTGCCAGCGATGCGTTGAAGCCCGATCTGCTGATCTCGGTCGCCCCGCCCGCCGGGCGCTGGGATTTCGACCGCATCGTGCTGCCCGACTGCCCGTGGCTGGTGATCCAGGGCGAGTCCGATGAGATCGTCGATCCCGAGGCGGTCTATCGCTGGCTCGAGGAGCGCGACGCCCAGGCCGAACTGGTGCGCATGCCCGACACCGGCCATTTCTTCCACCGCCGGATGATCGACCTGCGCGGTGTGGTGAAGAACGGCGTGCGGGGTTACCTGCCCGATCCGCGATGATCGACACCCGCCTTGCCCGCCCCGGCGACGCCATGATGCGAGGCCGGCGATGAGCCTGCCGCCGCTGCCCTCCGAGCGCTACGCCGCAGGCGTCGCGCGCGGCGATTGGCAGCACGACCCCGCGCAGCAACCGGCGCTGGTCGAGCTCGACCGGCTGCACCGGGCCCTGCACGAGCCGCCGCCCCGGCGCGGCCTGCTCGGCCGCCTGTTCGGCGGCGACGGTCACGACGATGGCATCCCCGGGCTGTACCTGTGGGGCGGCGTGGGGCGCGGCAAGACCTTCATGATCGACCTGTTCCACGACGGCCTGGCGCTGCGGACGCACAAGAGCGAAGCGCGCGCCGACGCGTCGGCGCCTGCCGCGCCGCGCGACCCCGAGCGCAGTCCCGAGCCCGATCCCCGACTGGGCGGCAAGCGGCGCACGCATTTCCACCGGTTCATGCGCGAGGTCCACGCGGCGTTGCGCGCCCATGCCGGCGAGCGCGATCCGCTGGCCGCGATCGTGCGCGGCTGGCGCGACGCCGGGCTGCGCGTGCTCGTGCTCGACGAGTTCTTCGTCAGCGACATCGGCGATGCGATGCTGCTCGCACGGCTGCTCGAACGCATGGTCGCCGACGGCATCGTGCTGGTGACCAGTTCCAATGCCGCGCCCAGCGACCTGTACAAGGACGGCCTGCAGCGCGCGCGTTTCCTGCCGGCGATCGCGCTGATCGAGCAGCACTGCCATGTGGTGCATCTGGAGAGCGACACCGACTACCGCCTGCGCGCGCTGACCCGCTCGCCGGTCTATCGCACGCCGCTCGATGCGGGCGCCGATGCCTGGCTCGACACGCGCTGGCGCGAGTTGGGCGGTGACGACGCGCATCGCGACGCCGGCATCGAACTCGACGGCCGTCGCATCCCGGTACGCGCGCGCTGTACCGGCATGGCCTGGTTCGACTTCGACGCGCTGTGCGAAGGCCCGCGTGGCGCCAGCGACTACATCCAGATCGCGACCGAGTTCCACACCGTGCTGCTGGGCGGCGTCCCGACGATGGATGCCCGCCGCGACGACGCGGCGCGCCGGTTCGTCACGCTCATCGACGAGCTCTACGACCGTAGCGTCAATCTGGTGTGCACCGCCGACGCCGAGCCGCCACAGCTCTACGCAGGCGAGCGGCTGGCGGCGGCCTTCGAGCGCACCGCCTCGCGTCTGATCGAGATGCGCAGCGCCGAATACCTGCTGCGGGCACACCGGGCGTAATCGACGCCGCCCACGCGGCATCCCGCGACCGACGAACCGCCCTGCGGTCGGCCTGCGACCTGCGGATGGGCATCGCGCCGTGCCTGGATAGTCCAAAACGCCATATCGCCAGTCCGGATCACCATTTCTGTCCGGTTCACGCGCATGGCCCACTGCCTGCCCCTCCATATTGCAGTGCAGCAGATGTCCAGCCCCACGCGCCTTGCGACCGCCCTCCTGGCGGCGCTGTCTCTCCCCCCTCTCGCCGCCGCACAGGACGCGGACGGTCATGCAGACGCAGGAGCGCGCACGCTGGGCACGGTAACCGTGACCGGGTCCCACATCCGCCGTGCGGACGCCGAGACGGCGAAACCGGTGCAGGTCATCGACCGGCAGCAACTGGAGACCTCGGGCAAGGTCACTGTCGCCGACGTGCTGCGCTCGATCTCGGCCAACACCGGCAACGCCGCCAACGAGACCAGCAACAGCGGCTGGGCCTCGGGCTCGGCCGGCATCGGCCTGCGCGGCCTGTCGCAGAAGAACACGCTGGTGCTGCTCAACGGCCGCCGCCTGGCCAACTACGGCTTCCCGGCCGGCGGGCTGTCGGACACCTTCGTCAATCTCAACGCGCTGCCGCTGGTCGCGGTCGAACGCATCGAGGTGCTCAAGGACGGCGCGTCGGCGGTGTACGGCTCCGACGCGGTCGCCGGCGTGGTCAACATCATCACCCGCCAGAACTTCCAGGGCCTGGACGTGGGCGGCAGCCTGGGCACCTCCGATGCGGGCGGGCTGGACACCCAGCGCGCGCGGCTGGTCGGCGGCGTCGGCGACCTTGCGACCGACGGCTACAACCTGCTCTTCAGCCTGGAGGCCTATGATCGCGACCGGCTTGACCAGGACCAGCGCGCGCTCACCCGCTCGGCCATCTACACCGACAAGCCCGGCGGCCGCTGGAACGGCTGGTCGGCCAAGGGCGCCCGCTTCCTCGTCAACGGCGCCTCGGTGCCGCTGCTCAACGCCGCGGGCCACTGCCCGCAGGGCATGGTGCTGACCGCGAGCGCGCCGATCGACGGGCTCGCCGGCGACACCTGCGCCATCAACCTGGCGCCCTACACCACGCTGATTCCCGCGACCGAGCGCTACCAGGGCTACGTCAACGCGACGTTGCGCCTGGGCGAGACCACCGAGGCGTTCGGCGAACTGGTGGTGAGCCGCATCCGCGGCGCGTCGCTGTTCGGCTCCAGCCCGTACTTCACGCTCGAGGGCGGGCGTTTCGCGCTCAACGCCCAGACCGGGTTGGCCGAGCCGGTGTCCAACCTGCTGCCGGCCGACAGCCCCTACAACCCGTACGGCGTCGCCACGCCGATCGAGTACACGTTCTTCGACCTGGGCCAGTCGCTCAAGACCAACCGCTCGACCGCCTACCGCGTGCTCGGCGGCGTGCGCGGCCAGCTCTCGCAGACCTGGGACTGGGAGGCCGCGGCCTTCGCGGCGCGCAGCAAGGAGGAGGAGACCGTCGCCGGCGGCTTCGCCAACCGCTGGACGCTGGCGCAGGCGCTCGCCGACGGCAGCCTGAACCTCCATGCCCCGTCGACGACGCCGCAGGCGGTGCTCGACGCGATCGCGCTCAGCACGCTGCGCCCGGCCGACTCGCGCCTGACCGGCGTCGATGTCAAAGTCTCGGGCAGTCTGTTCGAGCTGCCGGCAGGCACCGTGGGCTTCGCGGCCGGTGCCGAGTGGCGCCACGAGTCGCTGGTCTCGCGCAACCCGTGGCAGATCGACGCCGGCCTGCAGGTGCGCCCGGCGATCGCCGCCGTCGATGGCGCGCGCGACGTCGCCGCGCTCTACGCCGAGATCAACGTGCCGGTGACCCCGACGCTGGAACTGCAACTGGCCGGCCGCGGCGACCGCTACAGCGATTTCGGCAGCGCGTTTTCGCCCAAGGCCGGCCTGCGCTGGCAGCCGCTCGAGGCGCTGCTGGTGCGCGCCTCGGCCTCGCGCGGCTTCCGCGCGCCGTCGCTGTCGGAGAACTCGGCCTCCACCAGCATCGCCTACGGCTCAGTCGTCGACCCCTACGATCCCGATGTCGCCGATTCGCGCCAGACCCCGACGTTCTTCACTGTCGGCAACACCGATCTCGATCCCGAGCGCACGCGCAGCTACAACCTGGGCGTCGTCGTCTCGCCGCTGGCCGACACCAACCTGAGCCTGGACTGGTACCGGGTGGAACTCGACAACCTCGTGGGCACCGGCAACACCACGACGATCGTGCAGACCAACGATCCGGCCGACGTCGTGCGCGATGCGCGCGGCAAGCTGATCGCCGTCTACAACCGCTACCAGAATCTCAGCGAGCTGCAGACCTCGGGCCTGGACGCCGAACTGCGCCAGCGCTGGCGCACCGCCAACGCGGGCACCTTCGGCCTGTCGAGCGTGTTCACCCACGTGCTCGAGTACAAGCGCCCGCAAACGGTCGGCGGCCCACTGGTCGACTACGCCGGCAGCAACCTCGGCCCGTCGCTGCCGCGCAACAAGGCGACGACGACCCTGGACTGGAAGATCGGCGACTTCGACACCGGCCTGACCTGGTACCGCACCGGTGGCTACGACCAGAAGGCCAGCGTCGCCGCGCGCGCCGCGCAGGCACGGGTGGACGCCTACGACCAGTTCGACCTCTACTTCGCCTGGTCGGGCATCGAGCGGCTGACGCTCTACGCCAAGGTCGAGAACATCAGCGATGAGACGCCGCCGCACGACGCGTCCTTCCCCGGCATCCGCGCGCCCTACGACTTCAGCCAGTACGACCTGCGCGGGCGCTACTTCCAGGTGGGGTTCGATTACCGGTTCTGACCGGCCCCCCGCATTCCGATCTCCCCACCCCCGATTCCCGCGCCCTCAGCGGCGCTCCCGCGACGACGCGCACGCATGTGTTTGCGCGGGCGCCGCCCCATACCGGATACGCCCCATGCCCGACGCCTCCCTCCATCGCGCCTCCGAGCGCGGACGCCTCTTGCGTCGTGCGCCGATACGGATGCTGCTGGCCTTGCTCGCGCTGCTGCCGCTGGTCGCGGTCGCGCAGAGCGACTACTACTTCCCGCAGGCCCAGGCCGCGGATTTCGACCCCGAGGTGCCCACGCCCGAGCAGTTCCTCGGCTATCAGCTGGGGACCCACTACACGCGCCACGACCGCATCGTCGACTACTTCCGCGAACTGGCGCGCGTGTCCGACCGGATCACACTGCAGCAGATCGGGCGCAGCTACGAGGAGCGCCCGCTGATCGCCGCCATCGTCACCTCGGCCGCCAACCACGGCCGGCTCGAGGCGCTGCGCGCCGCGCACGCCACCCAGCGCGATCCCGCTGCGGCCGTGCCCACGCAATTGCCGGTCGTCGTCGGGCTGTACTACAGCGTGCACGGCAACGAGACTTCGAGCGGCGAGGCCGCGTTGCTGACCGCCTACTACCTGGCCGCGCACCGCGGCGCCGAGACCGCGCGCTGGCTCGACGAGGCGGTCGTGCTGATCGACCCTGCGCAGAACCCCGACGGCCGCGACCGCGCGGCGAACTGGCACAACGCGTGGAAGTCGAACCCGCCGGTCGCCGACCCGCTGGACAAGGAGCACGTCGAGCCGTTCCCGATGGGCCGCACCAACCACTACTTCACCGACCTCAACCGCGACTGGCTCGCGGTCACCCAGCGTGAAACCCGGCCCAAGATCGAACTGTTCCACCAGTGGACACCGAACGTGCAGATCGACTTCCACGAAATGGGCGCGGGCAGCACGTACTACTTCGAACCGTCGCCGGCGAGCATGCACAGCCCGCTGCTGCCGCAGGCCTCCTACGATTTCAACGTCACGCTGGCGCGCTACCACGCCCAAGGCCTCGACGCGCTCGGCTCGCTGTACTACACGAAGGAAAACTTCGACAACTTTTCGCCGGTCTACGGCTCGACCTATCCCGACTTCCACGGCGGAGTCGGCGTCACCGTCGAGCAGGGCAGTTCGCGCGGCCTGGTACAGGACACCGCCGGCGGCCCGCTGGAATTCCGCTTCACGATCCGCAATCAGGTCGCGACCGGGCTGGCGACGCTCCGCGGCGCAGTCGCCGAGAAAGCCGGCTTGCTGGCACTGCAGAAGGACTTCTTCCGCTCGGCGCTCACCCAGGGTCGCCGCCACGATGCCGCCGCGTTCGTATTCGGCGACGCGCACGACCCGTCGCTGACCCGGCGCCTGCTCGACCTGCTGCTGCTCCACCGCATCGAGGTCCATGCGCTGGCGCGCGAGACGACGATCGACGGCACTACGTTCTCGCCCGGCAGCGCCTACGTCGTACCGTCGGCACAGCCGCAGTTCCGGCTGGTGCATTCGATCTTCGAGACCACGCCCGAGGTGAAGGAGAGCGTCTACGGCAGCACCTCGTACGCGATCGCACACGCCTACGGCATCGCGTTCGCACGCGCGCGTCGCGCGCCAGCGCTGGGCGCGCGTGTGCAGGCGTTGCCGTCGGTCGAGGCCGGCATCATCGGCGGCCAAGCCCGCTACGCCTACGCGATCGACTGGCGCGACCAGGCCGCACCGCGCGCGCTCGCCGCGCTGCTGGCACAGGACATCCGCGTGCGCAGCGCATTCCAGCCGTTCACCGCGCGCACCGCGGACGGCGAGACCGCGTTCTCCTACGGCACCCTGGTCGTACCGGTCGCCGGACAGGCGCTGGCGGCCGAGGCCCTGCATGCGGCGGTCGATGCGGCCACGCGCGAAGCCGGGGTGCGCGCGCATGCGCTGTCGACCGGACAGAGCGTGGCCGGCATCGACCTGGGCAGCGACAGCGTGCGTCCGCTGCGCAAGCCCGCGATCGCGCTGATCATGGGCCAGGGCGTCAACGCGACCGAGATCGGTTCGACCTGGTTCGCGCTGAGCGAGCAGTTGCGCTGGCCGGCGACCCGGCTCGACCCGACCCAGCTCGCGCGCGCACCGTTGCGCGAGTACACCAGCCTCGTGCTGGCCGGTGGCCACTACGAGGACTGGAGCGAGGCGACGGTCGAGGCGCTGCGCGACTGGGTCCGCGCCGGCGGTTCGCTGGTGACCTTCGGCAGCGCCTCGCAGTGGGCCATCGATCGCAAGCTCGTCGACGGCCTGGGCCAGGCCCCGGCGCCCGACGAGGACGACACCGACCGCGCGGACTTCGGCCAGCGTCGCGACCTGCTGGCCGAAGACCGCATCTCCGGCAACCTGGTCTCGGCCGATGCCGACATCAGCCATCCGCTGGCATTCGGCGTGCCGCGCCGCGCCCTCTTCGTCAACAAGGAAACCGCGGTGGTGCTGCCGCCAGCGCGCGACCGCTTCTCGACGGTCGTGCGCATCGACGATGCGCCGCTGGTCAACGGCTACGTCTCCACGCGCAACCGCGCCAGGCTCGGCGGCGCGCCGTGGGCGGTCATTGCCGCAACCGGGCGCGGGAATGTGGTGCTGTTCGCCGACGACCCGGCGCATCGCAAGTACTGGCACGGCACCGAGCGGCTGCTGCTCAACGCACTCTTGCTGTCGGAGCATTTGGTGCCAGCCGCGCGTCGCTGAGCCGCCTTCGATGATCACGGCGTAGACGGGCGGCGTCGCCGGATCGCGGCACACAGTGTTGTCGCCTGCGGGACATGCCGGTCGCGCCCGTGGGCGACCATGCGGTGCGACAACATTCCCGCCGTCGGCACGGGCCTGGCCATGACCCTCACCCAACTGCGCAGCTTCGTCGCCATCGTCGAATGCGGCCACAACATCACCCTGGCCGCCCGCCGCCTGCACGCGACCCAGTCGGGACTGTCCAAGCAGCTCGCGCAACTGGAGAACGCGCTGGGCTTCTTGCTGTTCACCCGCCGTCAGCGCGCCCTCGCCGCGTTGACCGACGAAGGCCGGCAGGTGCTTGCGCACGCCCGCCGCCTGCTCGCCGAGGCCGGCAACATCCAGGCGCTGGCCGACAACCTGCGGCGCGAGGCCCAGGGCCTGCTGCGCATCGCCACCACCCACACCCAGGCCCGTCATGCGCTGCCGCCGGCGCTGCAGGCGCTCAAGCGCGACTGGCCCGACGTCGCGGTGCATGTGGTGCCCGGAGGCGATGTCGAGTCGCTGCGGCTGCTGGCCGAACACCATGCCGACCTGGCGATCCTCAGCGGCACCGGCGCTCCGCCACCGGGCCTGGTGGCGATTCCGCTCTACCGCTGGGGCCGACGGGTCCTGCTGCCGGCCGGCCATCCGCTGACCGCATTGGCGCGTCCGATCGGGCTGCGCGACCTGGCCGGCGTGCCGCTGGTGAGCTACGAATCGAGCCGACAGCCCGCCTCGTCGCTGCAGCGCGCGTTCGCGGCCGCCGACCTGCGCGCCGACCTCGCGGTGACCGCACGCGACGGCGCACTGATCCGCACCTATGTCCACGCCGGGCTGGGCGTGGGCATCGTCGACGAAATGGGCGCCGACCTCGACGACGGCCTGGCCGCGCCGCCGGTCGAGGACGGCCTGCTGCCCGAATGCATCACCTGGGCGCTGCTGCGCCGCGACCGGGTGCTGCGCGATTTCGGCTTCGCGCTGGTCCAGGCGCTGGCGCCGCATTACGCCGCGGTGGACCTGCGCCGGCTGCTCGATCACGACCAGCCGCTGCCGATTCCGGCCCCCGACTGGCCGCGCTGGTCGCGTGCGACCGCCACGGCCCTGGCGGCGCGGACCGCGGTCGCCGTGGCTGAATAGGCCTCTTCCGGGGTTGCCTGGCGCAGCCGGATCTGCATCGCCCCGTGCCCGGCCGGCGGCTGAGGCCGCACGATTCCCGGCCTGACGCGGATCCGGGCGCCCGCCCCACATTTAGCGTTGACGCTGTCCGACCACCCCACTATCTTGGGCCACGTCGGTTCCGCAGCCACAAAGCCTGTGGATGAAAAACGGGAAGCCGGTGACGCCCCACGCCAGTCCGGTGCTGCCCCCGCAGCGGTAATTGGGAACGTCCCCGCCGCCACCGGAGTGATCCGGTGCAGTGGGACCGAAGGCCTGCCTTCACCCATGAGTCCGTACCGTGCCGACAGCCGCGCGAAAGCACGACGCGCGGTGACCGCTGTGGACGCTCCGCACAGGGGTGGGTCCGCGGCGCGGAACCCGACGGCACCCGCCGTCGCCGTCTCGCGGCGCACCCGCCCCACACGAGCCGTCCGCAGCCACCGGACCCGACGCGGGCGGGCCGGGGCGTGCGCGAATGCACTGGACACCAAGAGAGAGGACGCATGACCAGCCACGACACCGTCTCGACCGCCCCTTCGACGCCCGCAGACGCGCCCCCGACCCCGATCGCTTCCCCCACCCCTGTGGCGCCGTCCGCCGTCGACGCCGACGACGTGGTGCCGCCGCCCCCGAGCGCCGCCATGCAAACCGCAATTGCTGAAAATTCCGACGTCGACACCGACGTCTCCACCTGGATCACCAAGGAAGCCGGCAACCGCCGGATCCCGTACGACCGCGCGCGCCTGGAGCGCAGCATCGACCGCGTCCACGGCGAGTTCCCGCAACTCGATATCGCCGACTACAAGCGCAGCGTGTTCGGCTTCGTCGAGCGCAAGGACGCGGTCAACGCCGACGACCTGGTCGACCACCTGATCCGCGAGGCCGAGGCCCGGGTCGATGTCACCGCGCCCGAATGGGAGTTCTTCGCCGCCCGCCTGTACCTGCACCGCCTGTACAAGCGCGCCAGCCGCAACCGCTTCTACGACGCCGAGCAGAAGTACGGCTCCTACGTCGGCCTGCAGGAGTCGTTGGCCGACCGCAACATCTATTCCAACGACATCCTGCGCGCCTATTCCAAGGAAGAGCTGCAGGAAGCCGGACGCATGATCGAGCCCGAGCGCGACAAGCTGTTCGCCTACAACGGCCTGTACCTGCTGGCCACGCGGTATCTGGCCACCGACACCTCGCGCGCCGTGTTCGAGCTGCCGCAGGAGCGCTGGCTCACCATCGCGCTGTATCTGATGCAGAACGAGACCCGCGGCGGTCGCGAGCGCCGCATGCAGCTCGTCGGCGAGGCCTACTGGGCGCTGTCGAACCTGTACATGACCGTCGCGACCCCGACGCTGCAGAACGCCGGCAAGGTCGGTGGCCAGCTGTCGTCGTGCTTCATCGACACCGTCGACGATTCGCTGCAGGGCATCTACGACTCCAACACCGACATCGCTCGCGTCTCCAAGGGCGGCGGCGGCGTGGGCGCGTACATGGGCTATGTGCGCTCGTCGGGTTCGTCGATCCGCGGCGTACCCAATTCCTCGGGCGGCGTGGTGCCGTGGATCAAGCAGCTCAACAACACCGCCGTGTCGGTCGACCAGCTCGGCCAGCGCAAGGGCGCGGTCGCGGTGTACCTGGATGTGTGGCACCGCGACATCGAGAACTTCCTCGATCTGCGCCTGAACAATGGCGACCAGCGCCTGCGTGCGCACGACGTGTTCACCTCGATCTGCATCCCCGACCTGTTCATGGAAGCGGTCGAGCGCCGCGGCGATTGGTATCTGTTCGACCCGCACGAGGTCCATCGCGTCAAGGGCTTCTACCTGCAGGACTTCTTCGACGAGAAGAAGGGCGACCCGAACGGCAGCTTCCGCAAGCGCTACGAGGAAGTCGTCGCGGACGAGCGCATCTCGCGCAAAACCGTCAAGGCGATCGAGATCTTCAAGCGGATCATGGTGTCGCAGCTCGAGACCGGCAACCCGTTCATGTTCTACCGCGACGAAGTGAACCGGAAGAACCCGAACAAGCACGTCGGCCGTGTCTATTCGTCGAACCTGTGCACCGAGATCCTGCAGAACATGAGCCCGACGAAGATGATGCAGGAGATCATCTCCGGCAATCAGATCGTCACCACCAAGCAGGCCGGCGACTTCGTCGTGTGCAACCTGTCGTCGGTGAACCTGGGCCGGGCGATCGTGCCGCAGGAGGGCCAGGGCGACCTGATCACCGACGTGCTCGAGCGGCTGATCCCGATCCAGGTGCGGATGCTCGACAACGTCATCGACCTCAACCAGTTGCCCGTCCCGCAGGCCACGATCACCAACCAGAAGTACCGCGCGATCGGCCTGGGCACGTTCGGCTGGCATCACCTGCTGGCGCAGAAGGGCATCCACTGGAACACGCCCGAGGCCGAGGACTTCAGCGACACGCTGTATGAGCGCATCAACTTCCTGACCGTGCAGGCGAGCATGGAGCTGGCCAAGGAAAAGGGCGCCTACTCGGTGTTCGCCGGCAGCGACTGGCACACCGGCGCCTACTTCCGCGACCGCGACTACAACTCGCCCGCGTGGCTGGAACTGGCCGCCAAGGTCGGCGTCAACGGCATGCGCAACGGCTGGCTGATGGCGGTCGCGCCGAACATGTCGACCGCGCAGATCGCAGGCTCCACCGCGTCGATCGACCCGATCTACTCGGCGTTCTACTACGAGGAGAAGAAGGACTACCGGCGTCCGGTCGCCGCCCCCGGGCTGTCGCTCGAGACCTGGCCGTTCTACGAAAAGGGCGCCTACAAGGTCGACCAGTTCGCGTCGGTGCGCCAGAACGCGCGCCGCCAGCGTCACGTCGACCAGGCGATCAGCTTCAACCTGTACGTGCCCAGCACCATCCGCGCCAGCACCCTGCTCGACCTCCACATGACCGCCTGGCGCGAGGGCATCAAGACCACGTACTACGTCCGCTCCAACGACATCGACATCGCCGAATGCGAGTGGTGCAGTAGCTAAAAGCGCATTCGCGCTGACTTACAGATTAAAACCGGGGTCAGAGTGCATTTTTCATCCACTGACCCCGGTTCGAGAGTGCAACGGAAAAATGCACTCTGACCCCGGTTCTGCCGATCGCACGCGACACGCAATACGAGAAACGCAATCATGGCCACGACTTCTACGCCGCTCGACCGCATCAAGATCCTCGAGCCGCGTCACCCCAACCGCTCGACCGGCATCATCAACGGGCGCACGTCCGGCATCCTGAACTGGAACGACATTCCGTACCCGTCGTTCTACCGCGCCTACAAGGAGCTCTCGACCAACTTCTGGATTCCCGACGAGGTCGACATGAAGGGCGACGCCAAGCAATACGGCGAGCTCTCGGCGCGCGAGAAGAACGCCTACGATTCGATCATCGGCCTGCTGGCCACGCTCGACTCGCCGCAGACGCGCTTCATCTACAACGTCGCCGAATACATCACCGACCCGGCCGCGCATGCCAACGCCGCGATCATCGGTCAGCAGGAAGTGATCCACAACGAGAGCTACAGCTACGTGCTGGCCTCGATCACCGACCTGTCGAACCAGAACCGCGTGTTCGAGATCGCGCGGACGCACCCCACGATCCAGAAGCGCAACGCGCCGATCATGGAGTCCTACGACGATTTCATGCGCGAGAAGACCGCCGAGACGCTGCTGCGCTCGCTGATCCAGTCCTCGATCCTCGAAGGCATCAACTTCTACTCGGGCTTTGCGTACTTTTACAACCTGGTCCGCCAGAACCGGATGACCGGCACCGGCAAGATCATCAGCTTCATCAACCGCGACGAATTGGCGCACACCAAGTTCATCAGCGAGGTGATCCGCGCCATCGTCGGCGAGAACCCCGAGCTGCAGACCAACGAACTCACCGACTACGTGCACAAGGCCTTCGCCCACGCGATCGAGCTGGAGACCCAGTGGACCGGCGAGGTGCTCGACGGCATCGACGGCATCGATGTCGACGAAATGATCCGCTACGTGAAGTACCGCGCCAACAAGATGGCCGGCATGCTCGGCATCGAGAAGCTCTACACCGAGACCACCGACAACGTCATGCCGTGGATCAAGGCCTACGCCGACAACTTCACCGAGACCAAGACCGACTTCTTCGAGATGCGCAACGCGTCGTACAAGAAGACGAATTCGGACAACGGCTTCGACGACCTCTAAGCCAGAAAGCCAGGGTCAGAGTCGATTTTTGCCGATCGGCTCCGATCGTTTGACGCGCCCTGATCGACAACTCGACGCTGACCCCATTCGATCGAAAATCGACTCTGACCCCGGTTGTTGGATACTGAGCCTGACGTCTTGCGCATCCTCCTCGCCTACTGCTCGCTCAGCGGCAACACCCGCGACGTCGCCCGGATGGTGCGGGCACGGTGCGAGGCGCTGGGGCACGAGGTGACCTGGATCGAGACCGACATCCAGACCCTCGCGTCTGTTTGCCCCGATGGCGCCGCGCACGATCTGTACGTACTCGGTGCCTGGACCGACAACGCCGGGCGCACGCCTTCCGAGATGAAGCGTTTCATCGCCGACCTGGTGGATGCGGTCGGCAAGCCCGAACGCGTCGCGGTGTTCGGCACTGGCGAGACGCAGTGGGGCGCGGAGTATTACTGCGGCGCGGTGCATCGCATCGCCACGTTCTTCGCCAGCCCCTATCCGCGGCTGGAAATCGAACAGATGCCACACGGCGAGCGCGACACGCTGAAGATCGAACGCTGGACCGATACCATAGTCGGCCGTCACGAGACCCCGTCCCATGCAGACCCTGCACGCCTCCACGCCTGACGACTACGCCGCGGCCCTAACCGCGCATCCGCGCCTGCTCGTGGACTACTACAAGGACGACTGCCCGGGCTGCAAGATGCTCGACATGTCGCTGGCGAAGTTCGCCGCGACCGACGCCGCGAACGGCCTGGTCCTGCTGAAGGTGAAGCTGGAGATTGTCGGCGAAGACTTCTTCCGGGGCCTGGGCCTGCGGCAGACGCCGACGCTGGCACTGTTCCGCGACGGCGAGGAAGCCGCGCGCCTGCCTGGGTTCCAGGCGCCGGGCCAGATCGCCCAGGCCGCCAGCCAGCATCTGGGCTGACGCCCCGTGGCGTCGACGATCCGCGTCGCTTCGCACGATGAAGCGGATTGGATCGCGTCGCGCCTGTTTACGTTCAACCGGGCCACCGTGCCCGCGCTCGAGATCGTGCCGCTGCAGTGGGTGATCGAGGACGAGGGCGTGTTGATCGGCGGCCTGTCTGCGGATCTCTATCTGGGCTGGCTGTCCATCCACGTCCTGTGGATCGACGAAGCAATGCGTCACCGGGGCTTGGGAACTCGCCTGCTCCAACACGCCGAGGACGCGGCTCGCGCCCATGGCGCCCATGGCGCGTTCCTCGATACTTTCGACTGGCAGGCGCTCGCGTTCTACCAGCGCCACGGCTATGACTGCTTCGGCACCCTGGACGATTTTCCGCCTGGGCACTCGCGACACTTTCTGCGCAAGTCGCTTCTTCCGGTCGACGCGCCGTCATGAGCGCCATCTGCGTGCCCAGCCCTGACCGCGGCTGGCGTCCGACAGAGCGCCTCGCGTCGCATCGGTCACGATCACGCCAGATCCTGGCAAGCCACAGCATCGGCCGCTCACATCGCGCGACCCATCCACTGCGCTCTGCCGCGATCAACCGCCACCGACGACCTCCTCGCGAGGAATTCTGAGGTCGTCGAGCGCGTAGATCTGGATCTCGTCGAGCGGCTCGGTCTCTTCAGGGACATCGGCTTGCGACGCACACCGCGCGGTTCTCAGCGGGAGATACGCTGTACGCATTGCGCGCCGCCCGTGCCGGCATCCCCCATTCAGCCTTGGGGCGTCACCCTGTCGCCCCTTTTCAGGCGTGTCGGCCCGTCAGCTTGCTTGCGGGGCGGACCCACGCATTCCCTCCTATTGGACGCCCTCATGCCCACCGCCGTCACATCAGCCCCCTCCACCGAAGCCCGGATGCTGGAGATCGTCTTTCCCGACCACACCAACCACCTGGGCACGCTGTTCGGCGGCCAGGCACTGGCATGGATGGACAAGGCCGCGTTCATCGCGGCGTCGCGCTACGCGCGCCTGACCGTGGTCACGGCGCGCTCCGAGCAGGTCGACTTCAAGCTGCCGATCCGCCAGGGGCAGCTGGTGGAGACGATCGCCCGGGTGGTCGAGGTCGGGCGCACCTCGATGCAGGTCGAGGTCGAAGTGATCGCCGAGGACCTGCTCAGCGGCGAGCGCGAACTGTGCACGCGCGGGCGCTTTGTGATGATCGCGCTCGATTCGCGCGGCCGGCCGGCCCAGGTCCGCGCGCTGCCCGGCAACGGCTGAGCGCAGGCACCGGAGGCGCCGATTGGCGACAATGGACGCCGAGATTGTCCGTGAGCCCCGTCGTATGGCCCGATCCCCGCGCGGCGACCGCCCGGCCGCCCCCCTGCTCGAAGCCGACGTCCAGGCCGAGAGCTTCCGCCAGGTCCGCAACGCGCACCGCATGGAGCTGGCCGAGGACTACGTCGAGCTGATCTCGGACCTCATCGCCGATGCCGGCGAAGCGCGCCAGGTCGATATCGCCGCCCGGATGGGCGTGGCGCAGCCCACGGTCGCGCGCATGCTGCAGCGGCTCGTCCGCGACGGCCTGGTCGTCCAGCGGCCGTACCGCGGCGTGTTCCTGACCGAGGCCGGCGAGGCGCTGGCCGCGGCCAGCCGCGAGCGGCACCGGGTGGTCGAGGCATTCTTGCTGGCGCTGGGCGTGCCCGAGGCCATCGCCCGGCGGGACGCGGAGGGCATCGAGCACCACGTCAGCCCGGAAACCCTGGCGATCTTCGCCGCGTTCACGCAGGCCCAGGCCGGCTGAGCGCGTCCGGCACCGCATGTCGCATCGCAGTGACGGCCCCGGCCTGCTAGCCTGCACGCCGGTTCTTGCGCAGCGCAGCATGTGATCCGTTTCGAAGGCATCCACAAGTCCTACCCGGTGCACGGGCGCGAGGTCGTCGCGCTGCATCCGCTCGATCTCACGATCCAGGCCGGCGAGGTGTTCGGCATCGTCGGGCATTCGGGCGCCGGCAAGTCGACGCTGCTGCGGCTGATCAACGGGCTGGAGACGCCCAGCGGCGGCACGCTGACCGTCGACGGCCAGGCGCTGGGCACACTCGACGGCGACGGCCTGCGGCGCCTGCGCCGGCGCGTGGGCATGATCTTCCAGCACTTCAACCTGCTCTCGGCCCGGACCGTGCTCGACAACATCGCCTTCCCGCTGCGCCTGGCCGGCGTGTCGAAGGCGCAGGCGCGCGCCCGCGCGCAGGACCTGCTGGTGCGCGTCGGCCTGGAGGCGCACCGCGACAAGTACCCCGCGCAGTTGTCGGGCGGGCAGAAACAGCGCGTCGGCGTGGCGCGCGCGCTGGCGACCGAACCCAAGATCCTGCTGTGCGACGAGGCGACCAGCGCGCTCGACCCGCAGACCACCGCCTCAGTGCTGCAACTGCTCGACGGCATCAACCGCGAGCTGGGCCTGACGATCGTGCTGATCACCCATGAGATGGACGTCGTGCGCCGGGTCTGCGACCGTGTCGCGGTGCTCGATGCCGGGCATCTGGTCGAGAGCGGTCCGGTCGCCGAGGTGTTCCTGCATCCGCAACACCCGACCACGCGCCGGTTCGTTGCCGAATCCGAAGCGATCGACGAGGGCGCGCTGCAGGAGGACATCGCACACGTCGACGGGCGCCTGCTCCGGCTCACGTTCACCGGCGAGGAGACCTGGCAGCCGCTGCTGGGCCGCGTCGCGCGCGAGACCGGCATCGACTACACGATCCTGGCTGGGCGCATCGACCGCATCAAGCGCCTGCCCTACGGCCAGCTGACGCTGGCGGTGACCGGCGCCCAGGCCGACGAGGCGCTGCGCCGGTTCGCGCAGGCCGGCGTGCACGTGGAGGAACTGCCGCGATGAGCACCCCGTTGCTGCCCAACGTCGATGCCGCCAAGTGGGCCGAAATCGGCCAGGCGACGATCGACACCTTGCTGATGCTCGCCGGCTCGCTGCCGCTGACGCTGCTGATCGGCCTGCCGCTGGGCGTGGTGCTGTTCCTCACCGGCCCGCGCCAGTTGCATGCGCGCCCCATGCTCTACGGCGGCCTGGCGCTGGTGGTGAACCTGCTGCGCTCGGTGCCCTTCATCATCCTGATGATCGTGCTGATCCCGATCACGCTCAAAGCGATGGGCACGTCGCTGGGCGTGCGCGGCGCGATCCTGCCACTGGTGGTCGGCGCGGCGCCGTTCTACGCGCGCCTGGTCGAGACCGCGCTGCGCGAGGTCGAGCGCGGGGTCATCGAGGCCAGCCTGGCGATGGGCGCCACGACCCGGCAACTGGTGCTGCGGGTGCTGCTGCCCGAGGCCCTGCCGGGGCTGATCGCCGGCGCCACGGTGACCACGATCGCGCTGATCGGCTTCACCGCGATGGGCGGCGCGATCGGATCGGGCGGCCTGGGCGACCTCGCCTACCGCGACGGCTACCTGCGCTCGCGCAACGACGTGGCGGTGGTGACCGTGGTCGCGCTGCTGATCATGGTGCAATTGCTGCAGATGCTCGGCGACCGGCTGGTGGCGCGCTTCAGTCGCCGCTGATCGCGTCGCACACTGATTTCCACGCGTGGACTCGATCCGCACGCGCGCCGCCCGATACTGGGCGGCCCACGTCGCGCCGGAATGCCCATGTCCCCTCTGCTGCCCCGCCTCGCCACCGCCGTCCTGCTGCTGGCCGGCCTCGCCGCGTGCGGCAGTGCCGACAACGGCGCCGCCGCGGGCCGCGAGCGGCTGACCGTCGCCGCGACCGCGGTCCCGCACGCCGAGATCCTCGAGGTGGTCAAGCCGCTGCTCGCCGAGCAGGGCGTGGACCTGCAGGTGCGCGTGTTCAATGACTACGTCCAACCCAACGACCAGGTCGTACAGGGCCAGATCGACGTCAACTATTTCCAGACCGAGCCCTATCTGGACGCCTACAACCGCGACCGCGGCACCGAACTGGTGACCCTGGCCGGCATCCACATCGAGCCCTTCGGCGCGTACTCGCGGCGCTACGACAGCCTCGACGCGGTGCCCGCGGGCGCCGAGGTGGTGATCCCCAACGATCCGAGCAACAACAGCCGCGCGCTGATCCTGCTGCACCATGCCGGCGTGATCACGCTCGACGACCCGACCAATGCGCTGGCCACGCTGCGCAACATCACCGCCAATCCCCGGCAGCTCAAGTTCCGCGAGCTGGACGCAGCGATGCTGCCGCGCGTGCTCGACCAGGTAGACCTGGCGCTGATCAACACCAACTACGCGCTCGATGCCGGCCTCAACCCGGCGCGCGACGCCCTGGCGATCGAAGGCAAGGACTCGCCGTACGTGAACTTCCTGGTCGGCCTGCCGGACAAGCGCGAGGATCCGCGCGTGCGCAAGCTCATCGACGCGCTGACCGGCGAACAGGTCCGTGCGTTCATCGCGCAGCGCTACCAAGAGGCCGTGCTCCCGGCGTTCTGAACGCGGCCGGCATCTGGGGTACGCCCCAGATGCGCTGCATCGCGCCGCCGCGCTAGGGTCGAGGCCTACGATCCGCAGGAGCGCGGCGATGACGATGATGGTCGCAGACGGTGTGCGTGGCCTCTCCCCGATGCCGCCTCCGCCGCCGCCGCGCGAGGTGCCGGCCGGCGGCGCCCCGGCCCCGGTGCCCTCCGGGTCCTATCGCCCCGATCCGACGTACCACCCGCAGGTCCAGGCGCCCGCGGCCGGTGCCGGCGCCCCGCCCAACGGGCCCTACGCGATCCCCGCCGGCAGCACGCTGGGCGAGGTCGCCAGCGGTACCCAGGCGCAGCCGTTCGACGTCACGCTGTCGCAGCTGGCGACGGCCGTCTACGGCACCCGCGGCGCGCCGCCGGCCGGCTGGAACGAGGTCACCGACCAACAGCTGCAGGACCTGGGCGTGGCCGACCCGCAGGCCTGGCGGCTGCAGTACCTGGGCGCGAACGACAGCGTGCCGACCAACGACCAGGAATTCCGCGCCGAGGTCTATACCGACGGCCAGGGCAACTACGTGCTGTCCTACCGCGGCACCGCCGAGGGCGGCGCCGACTGGGACAACAACTTCCGTCAAGGCTTGGGCTACGAGACCCGCGACGGCGACAAGTTCGGCGTGACTGCGGTCAACACCGCGCGCGAGTTCGCACGCGTCTTCGGCGACGACCGCGCCGAGCCGTCCAACCTGGCGATCACCGGCCACTCGCAGGGCGGCGGCCTGGCCAGCGTCGGCGCGCTGGCCAGCGGCGTGCCGGCGGTGACCTTCGACGCGTCCGGCATCCACCCCAACACCCTCGACCGCATTGGCATCGACCCGCAGGCCGCACGCGATACCGCCGAAGGTGGCCAGATCCGCGCCTACTCGCTGTCGAGCGACGCGCTGACCAATGCGCAGGACAGCTGGGCGACCGGCCTGCTCGCGCCCGACGCGCTCGGCACGCAGATCGTCGTGAAGCCGGCCAGCGCCGACGCGCACCAGATGTTCACGAACTACGGTCCGACCGAGGGCTTCTCGCCGGGCCTGAGCGAAACGCTCAACACCGGTGTGGAGATCGCACGGCACACGCCGTTGCTGCCGTTCAATCCGGTTACAGGTCTGGTCACCGGCGGCGCGAACCTCGTCGGCAATGTGGCCTATGCCGCCATCAGCCACAGCCCCAACGCGCTGACCGCCGGCATGATCGAGCACCAGCCGTGGCAGGCGGGCTACGAGAACCCGTCCTCGCTCGGCCGCGACCTGCAGAACCTGCTGCCCGACGCGGCCAAGGACGACTACGCGCGCAACGTGCATGACTTCGCCACCGACGTCGACGCGGTCGTCGCCAACGAGTTCGCCAATGGCGACTACGTGCTCGGCGGCGCGCGCCTGGTCGGCGACCTGGCCGAGGGCGCGCTGAACTCGATCGGCGACACCGTCGACGGCTATGCCGACCAGCTCGCCGGCCAGGTGAAGGACAGCGTCGGCGGCTGGGCGGGCGACGTGCTGTCGGGGGCGATCGACGGCGCCGGCGATGTGGCCGAGTTCGCCACCGACGTCGCCGGTCAGGCAGCCGAGACGGTCGTCGACGGTGTGGGCTGGGTGGCGCAGGGGGCGACCAACCTCGTCGGCAGCCTGTTCGGGCGCTGAGCCCGGCGTGCCGGCGCTTGTGCCAGGCCGTGTTGGGAGGTTGAAATGCCCCGCATGCCCCATTTCCGCGTCATGCTGTCCGCCACCGTCCTCCTCGGCGCCGTCGGGTGCGCCCCGCCTTCCATGAGCAACGACGCCTTCAACAGCCCGTCGACTGCCTCGCTGGCCGATGCGGTCCGCCGCGACGACGCCGCCGAGGTCCGTCGCCAACTCCAGCAGGTGCCTGCCGACACGCCCGGCAGCCAGGGCGAGACCCTGCTGATGGAGGCGATCCGCCAGCGCCGCGCCGCGAGCGTGGAGGCATTGCTCGAGGGTGGCGCGGATCCCGACCGCGTCGACGCGCGCGGCGAGACACCGGTGCACGCGGCCGCGTTCTCCGGCAACCCGGCGATCCTGCGCAGCGTGCTCGCCCACGGCGGCGACAAGGACGCGCGCAACCCGCACACCGGCGCGACGCCGCTGGTGCAGGCGCTGCTCTCGCCCGAGGCCGGCCAGGCCGAGGTGCTGCTCGAGGCCGGCGCCGATCCGGACATCGCCGACCGCAACGGCGACGTGCCGCTGCACGTCGCGGCGCGCACCAACGGCGGCGCGGCGATCCTCGCGCTGCTGCGCTCGGGTGCCGACCCGGAGGCGCGCAATTCGCGCGGCGACAGCTTCCAGGCCGAGTACTTCTCGTTCCCGGCCAATCTCCTCAGCGCCCGCGCGCGCGACGAGCGGCGCGAGATCGTCGCCTGGCTCAAGGCCCACGGCGTGCCGCTGGAGAAGAACGTCACCGACGCCGACTGAGCGCAGGGGCGCCGGTATCGCGCTTGCAGGGGCGCGAACCGTGACCTCGATCCCCTTTCGGGGCCGCAGCCTAGGGTTCGCACCAGCTGTCGCTGGCCGTCCAGACGCCTATCGTCGGGGTATCCGATTGCGAGGTGCGCGTCATGAGCCTGTCCCCGGTTTCCGGCAACAGCCACCCGATCGACACTTGGCGCGACCATGCGCTCGACCCCGCGCTGCGTGCGCAGACCGGTCAGCCGGCGAATGCGCCGCGCAGCCATGTCGACACCAGCGCCGGCTTCCCGCGCGGCGATGGCAGCTTCGCCAATGAGGTGAGGGGCACCGCGCCGCAACCCGAGCGCGATCTGCACTTCTCGTTGATGGCCAACGACAGCTACACGCTGAGCGGCCCCAACGGCGTCACCGGGACAGCCGCGGAAGCCGAACTGCAGGCCGCGGGCTGGCAGCGCCTGGTCCCCAGTGAGGACGGCAGCCATCTGGTCGATGCCCAGGGCAACCAGATTCCGATCTCCGCCGACAAGCTGCACGACGCGCAGACCGGCTTCGACGCCGCGATCTACCAGAACGCCGAGGGCCAGTACGTCGTCGCCTACCGCGGCACCGACAACTGGGGCCTGGGCCAGGGCGGCGATTCGCGCGCCAATGGCGGCCAGGGCCTGGGCATGCAGACCGCGCAGTACTCGCAGGCCATGGAACTGGCCCAGCTGGCCATGGACACCTTCGGCGACGGCAACGTCGCGATCACCGGCCATTCGCTGGGCGGCGGTCTGGCCTCGGCGGCGATGCTCGCCACCGATGCGCCGGGCGTGACCTTCAACGCCTCGGGCCTGAGCAACAACACGCTCGCCTCGCTGGGCTTCAATCCCAACGGCGCGCGCAGCGACCTGGCCGATAGCGGCCAGATCCGCCGCTACGTGGTCGACGGCGATCCGTTGACGCTCGCGCAGCAAGACCTGCCGGGGATCCTCGGCGTCTCACCGCCCGATGCCGTCGGCCATGAACTGCGTATCGATCCGCCCGCCGGGATGGGCCGCCTCGATCTGCTGGGCCTGCATGGCGGTGGCGGCGACCATCCGTCCTACGTCGAGTCGCTGCGCGAGAACACCGCGCGCGAACCCGCGGACCGCTCGGGTACCAACCTCGGCCTGGCGCTGAGCACCGTCGAGAACATCGGTGAGCACAACCTCAATCAGCTGGGCTCGCTCGCCAACGGGATCGGTGGGCTGTACCGGGATGGCAGCGCGACAGTGTCGGGCGCGATCGACGGGATCGGCGAGACGATCCGGACCGACCTCAGCGAAGGGCGCTATGTCGCGGGTGGCCTGTCGATCGCCGGCGATGTGGTCGACGGCGTGGTCGGGCTCGGTGGCGACGTGGTCGCCAACACGCTCGATACCGCGGGCGATGTCGTCGAGAATGTCGCCAACCTCGGCGGCAGCGTGTTGCGCGATGTCGGCGACCGCGTCGGTTTCGACGCGCCGTTCGACGCCGTGGCCAGCGGCATCGAGTGGACCGGGCGGGCCGTCGACAATGTCGCGGACACAGCCGGCGGCGGCGTGCAGTGGGGCCTGGACAAGCTTGGCGATGGCGCCAGCTGGCTGCTGGACAAGGCTGGCGACGGCGCGCAATGGGCGACCGACCGCGCGGCCGAGGGCGCGACCTGGCTGGGCGAGCGCGCTGTCGACGGGGCGTTGGCCGTGCGTGATGCAGCGGTGTGGACCGGCGAGCGCGTGGCCGACGGCGCCCGCGCCGTGGGCGATGCCGCAGCCTGGACCGGGGATCGCCTTGCCGAAGGCGGACGCTGGGTGGCCGAAAAGGCCAACCCCCTCAACTGGTTCCGCTGATTCCGTTGCGCATCGCGGCGATGCGGGGGCAATGACGCTGTCACGCACCATTCGTATCCGCGGCGCTAGGCTGTGCGCTTGTACCGCCAACGGGGCGCCGTCATGATCGAGTCGCTTTTGCCGTTGACCGCGCCCCGCACGCGCGCCTGGGTGTGTGCGCTGCTGCTGGTTGCCGCCCAGAGTGCCTGCGCCCGACAAGGACCGAACATGCCCCACGATCCGTCCACCGATCCCGGCACCGCCGCGCTGGCGCGTGCCGCCCACAGCGGCGATCTGGCCGACGCCAAGCAGCTGATTGCCGATGGTGCCAACCCGGACGCGACCGATGCCGACGGCACGCCGCTGCTGCAGGCCGCGATCCTGCGAGGCGACCGGCGCGCGTTCCAGACCCTGCTCGAGGCCGGCGCCGATCCTGCGGCCGCCGCTGCCAACGGCAACACCGCCCTGCACGTCGCCGCGATGCAGGACGATCCGACGTATCTCAAGGCGTTGCTGGCGCGCGGGCTGTCGCCCGACATGCCCAATGCGCGCAACGACGAGACGCCGCTGTTCAATGCGCTCGAAGCCCGCAACGACGATGCCATCGGCACACTGCTCGCGGCCGGCGCCAAGGTCGATGCCACCGACCGCTACGGCGCGACAGTGCTGCACAAGGCCGCGCGCATCAATGCGACCGGCTGGGTGGTCCGCTTCCTCGAGGCGGGTGCCGATCCAACCGCGCGTGATCGTGTCGGCGCGACCTTCCAGCCGTCGTTCTTCCGTGCGCGCGACGCCGTGCTGACGCCGCAGGCGCGCAGCGACCGCGACAAGGTCCGCGCCTGGCTGGTCGAGCGCCGCATTCCGGTCGAAGACAAACACTGAAGTCCAGCACCGAGCGCGCCGGTGCGTCCTGGCTAACGCCGCCAGACCACGCAGCGATTGTGCGCGGGCATCGCGATGTCGTCGACACGGCGCAGGCCGATTCCGGCGGCGAGCGCATCGACCGCCGCCAGGTCGCGCAGGCCCGACGCGGGGTCACGCGCCTTGAGCCAGGCATCGAATGCGGCATTGCTGTCGCTGGTGAAGCGGCCATCGATGTTGAAGGGCCCGTAGACGACCAGCGTCGCCTCGGATGCGAGCACCCGGTCGAGCCCGGCGAAGCAGGCCTCGACCGCCGGCCAGTCCATGATGTGCAGCGTGTTGGCGGTGAACGCGGCATCGAAGCGGCCGTCGGCCGCCTCCGACACCGGCCACGGACCGGCGGTCACGTCGAGTTCGACCGGCGGCGGCGTGCTGGGCAGGCCGGCGTCGCCCAGCCACTGCGCAATGCCCGGCAGTTGTTCGACGCGATCGGAACAGTGCCAGCGCAGGCCGGGCAGCGCCTGGGCAAAGTGCACCGCATGCTGGCCGGTCCCGCTGCCGATCTCGAGCACATGCGTGTGCATCGCGAACGCATCGCGCAGCACCGCGAGGATCGGATCGCGGTTGCGCTCGCAGGCGGGCGAGAACGGCTTGTCGGTCGACGGCATGGACGGTGGCCTCGCGGGGCGCCCCATCGTAGAGCGCTCAGCCTGTCGTCGGCCAGCGTGGTCCGCGTCGCAGGCGCACCGGCCCTGGCGGTGGCGCACTCGCATCGATGACGGCACCGTGCTGGGTGACCGACACCGCGCCGACACGCGCCAATGCAGTGGCCACTTCGCGAATGGCCGGCATCAGCGCGCGCCAGTCGCCGCCCGGCCGCAACGCACGCGCGACTTCCGACGGACAGATCGACGCCTCGGCCGCGCGTCCGGCCAGCAGCCCGAGTATGCGCTCGCGCAACACGGCGGCGTCTGCATCGGACATCGCTTCAGATCGGCTGCAGCAGCCGTAGCCCGAACCAGTCCTGGGGGTCGTTCCAGCCATGCGTCACCCGCAGGCCGGCCGCTCGCGCGAGCGCGGCGAACGAGACATCGGTGTACTTCTGGCTGACCTCCACATCCATCGCCTCGCCGGCCTCGAACGCGAACGCCTGGCCGCCCACACGCACCGTCTGCGCACGCTCGCTGACCAGCGCGGTCTCGATGCGCAGACGCTCGCGCACGTAGACCGCGCGATGGTGAAACGCCTGGAGGTCGAAGTCGCTGCCGATCTCGCGATTGAGCCGTGCCAGCAGGTTCAACGTGAACGCCGCGGTGACGCCGGCCAGATCGTTGTACGCCGCCTCGATCACCGCCGGGTCCTTGTCCAGGTCGATGCCGATCAGCGCGCGGCCGTCGTCGCCCATCGTGCGGCGCATCGAGGCCAGCAGCCGCACGGCCTCTTCATCGCCGAAGTTGCCGAGCGTGGAGCCAGGAAAGAACACCAGCGTGCGGCTGGCGGTGCGCGCGGCAGCCGGCAGTGGCACCGGCACGGTGAAGTCGGCGCACACCGGCAGCATCTCGACGTCGGGATGATGCTGGGACAGCCGCGTGACGCTGTCCATCAGCGCGGTGCGCGAGATCTCGATCGGGGTGTAGGCGACCGGATCCTCGAGCCCGTCGAGCAGCAGCTCGGTCTTGCGCCCGCTGCCGCTGCCGAACTCGACCACGTGCACGCCTGCGCCGATCGCCTGGGCGATCGTGTCCATGCGCGCCTCGAGCAGCGCAAGCTCGGTGCGTGTGAGGTAGTACTCGGGCTGGCGGGTGATCGCCTCGAACAGGCGCGAGCCTTCGGCATCGTAGAAGTACTTGGACGGCAGCCGCTTGGGCGTGCGCGACAGGCCGGCGATGGCGTCGGCAGCGATGTCGTCGGGACGCGGACGCAGGTCGGTCAGCGCGGCCTGCGCGCGGGCGCGGGCGGTGGCGGCGTTCATGGAGAATCCTTGGCCAGGCGCAGGCCGGCGAACTGCCAGCGCGCGTCGGAGGGGAAGAAATTGCGATAGCTGGCGCGCACGTGATCGGCTGGCGTGGCGCAACTGCCACCGCGCAGCACCCACTGCGCATCCATGAATTTGCCGTTGTACTCGCCCAGCGCGCCCGGCCACGGCCGATAGCCGGGATAGGCGGTGTAGGCGCTGTGGGTCCATTCCCAGACATCGCCGAACAGCTGCTGCAGGCCGGTGTCGGATGCGTCCGGCACGCGAGGATGCAAATTGCCGGCATCAACGAAGTTGCCCTCGACCGGCAGGCCGGCGGCGGCCTGCTCCCACTCGAACTCGGTCGGCAGCCGCGCACCGGCCCAGCGCGCGAACGCATCGGCCTCGTAGTAGCTCAGATGGCACACCGGCGCACCCGGGTCGAGCGTGCGCCAGCCGCCGAGGGTGAACTCGCGCGTCAAAGCCTCGTCCCAGTACAGCGGCCGCTGCCAGCCCTCGGCCTGCACGCGCGCCCAGCCGGCGCTCAGCCACAGGCCGACAGTGCGATAGCCGCCATCTTCGACGAACGCCCGGTACTCGGCGTTGCTGACCGGCCGGCTGGCCAACGCATGGGCCGGCACCAGCACGCGATGTCGCGGCGACTCGTTGTCGTAGGCAAAGCCCGCCGTGCCCGGCCAGCCGGCGTGGCCGATCTCGACCACGCGCTCTTCGCGCGTCATCCAGCGCAGCGGTGCCGCCGTGCCGGACGCGGTCGGCAGGTCCTCGCGATAGGCCGGTGCGATCGGGTTGGACCAGAACGCATGCTTGATGTCGGTCAGCAGCAGCTCCTGGTGCTGCTGCTCGTGCTGCAGGCCCAGTTCGACGATGTCGAGCCGGGCGTCGTCGAGGTCGCCCGAGGCCAGCCGCGCACGCAGGCGCGCATCGACCACCTGGCGGTAATCGCGCACCTGCGCGAGCGTCGGTCGCGACAGCAGCCCGCGGTGTGGGCGCGCATGCATCGGCCCGACGCTCTGGTAGTAGCTGTTGAACAGGAAGTCCCAGGCTGGGTCGACCTCGCGATAGCCCGCGTCGGCAGCCAGCACGAAGCGTTCGAAGAACCACGTCGTATGCGCCAGGTGCCACTTGGTCGGACTGGCGTCGTCCATGCTCTGGACCATCGCATCCTCAGGCCCGATCGGCGCGGCGAGCGCGGTCGTGCGGGCACGCACCCGGTCGAAGCGGGCGCGCAGGCGCGCGGCGCGCTCGCCGGTCGGGACGCGGTCGGAAAGCGCTTGCGGGGACGGCGGCGGCGACATCCGCACAGCTTAGGCACCGGCCGTGACGGCGCCGTTAGCCGTGCACGGACCACCGCGTCTCGCATGCTGCGAACCCGCTGCGGCAAGATGGCGCGATGACTGCAGCGCCCGCCGACTTCCGCCTCTACCCGTCCAACACGCTGGAAGTGCTGGCCGGGCTGCTGGCCGCCGAGCTGCGGCAGCCGGTGTCGGGCGGGTCGATCCTCACCCCCGAGGTCGTGTTGATCCCGCAGGTCGCCATGCGCCGCTGGCTGCAGGCGACGCTGGCCGCCGAGCACGGCGTGGCCGCCAACCTCGAGTTCCTGACGCCCGGCGAGTTCGTCGCCCGTGCGCTCGTGGCCAACCTGGGTCCAGCGCAGGACGAACTCGACGCCGCGAGCCTGCGCTGGCGGCTGTACGCCGCGCTCGTCGACCCTGGCGTGCTGGCACAGCCGGCGCTCGCGCCGCTGGCCGCGTACCTCGCCGGCGACGATGCGCTGCGGCCATGGGCGCTTGCCGGCGAGCTGGCCGGCGTGTTCGAGAAGTACCAGGCCTGGCGGCGCGACTGGCTGCTGCGCTGGGAAGGCGGCGCCGATCCCGACGATCCGCAGGCCGCACTGTGGCGGCATGTCGCCGCCGGTCACGCCACCCGCGCGCGCCGCATCCAGACCTATCTGGACCGCTTCTCCGGCGAGCACGCGGCGTTGCCGCACGGCCTGCCGCGCCGGATGTTCGCGTTTGCCACGCTCAACGTCTCGCCCGACGTGCTGCGCGTGCTGGCGACCCAGGCACGCGTGGGCACGTTGCACTTCTACCTGCCCACGCCCGCGCGCGGCTACTGGGGCGATCTGCAGGCGCTGGCCCCGCATCGGCGCGCACACGCCGACGCGGCGTTCGATGCCGCGCTGCTGGCAGGCAACGCCGATGACAACCGCCTGCTGCAGGCCTGGGGCGCGGCGGGCCGGGACTTCATGGCGCTGCTGGGCAGCTATGAGGTCGTACATCCGCGCGCCGAGATCGAGGTCTACGCCGATCCGCTCGAGTCGGGCCAGCGCCCGCTCGACGCAGGCGGCCTGGGCGACACCTTGCTGCGGCGGATGCAGAGCGACCTGTTCCGCCGCGCCCCGCCGCCGGTGCCTGCGCCGCGCCCCGCGCCCGAACTGCGCGACCCCAGCCTGCAGGTGCATGCCTGCCACACCCGGCTGCGCGAACTGCAGGTACTGCACGACCAACTGCGCGGCCTGCTCGAGGACCCGCGCTTCGACCCGCCGCTGCAACCGCGCGAAATCGCGGTGCTCGCCCCGGACATCGACCCCTACGTCCCCTACCTCGAAGCCGTCTTCGGCGAATCAAAACCGGGGTCAGAGTCGGATTTTCACGGAAAATCCGACTCTGACCCCGGTTTTGGGAGAATGCGGATGCCGTACGCGCTCGCCGACACCAGTCCGCTGGCGGGCGAGCCGCTGGCCGAGGTGTTCGTGCGGCTGCTGGGTCTGCCGGTGTCGCGCTTCGGGCTCAACGAGGTCCTGGACCTGCTCGCCAGTCCGCCGCTGGCGCAGGCCGCGGGGCTGGATGCGGCGGCTTTCGAGCGCCTGCACGGCTGGCTGCAGGCCGCCGGCGCGCGCTGGGGGCTCGACGGCGCCCACCGCGCCGCGCACGGGGCGCCCGACGACGAGGCCTATACCTGGGCGTTCGCGCTCGACCGCCTGCTGCTGGGCCATGCCAGTGGCAGCGACGACACGATCGCGGGCATCGCCCCATGGCCGGCGCTCGAAGGCGGCACGCTCGACGCGCTCGACACCCTGATCCGGCTGCTGCGCGTGCTCGGCAGCGCGCAACGCGACTTGGGCGAGGCGCTGACCGCCGCCGCCTGGCGCGAGCGCCTGCTCGGCCTGCTCGACGCGCTGCTGCCCGACACCCCGGCCGCCCCGGCCACCCAGCGCGCGCTCGAGCGGCTGCGACGGCTGATCGACGCCTTCGCCGCCGATGCCGCGCGCGCGGGCGTCGAGACGCCGGTGGCGGCCGACGTCGTGCGCGCGCACTTTGCGCAGTTGCTGGCCGAGGCCGATACCCGCGCGCCGCTGCTGACCGGCGGCATCAGCGTCGGCCGCATGGTGCCGATGCGCCTGCTGCCATTCCGGGTGATCTGCCTGTTGGGCATGAACGACGGCGACTTCCCGCGGCGCGACACCGCTGCCGGCCTCAACCGGCTCACCGCGGAGCTGGGCACGACCCGGCGCCGCCATGGCGACCGCTCCACCCGCGAGGACGATCGCTTCCTGTTCCTGCAGCTGTTCGCCTCGGCGCAGGACGTGTTCTACATCAGTTACCTGGGCGCGGACGCGCGCGACGGCAGCGTGCGCGAGCCCTCGCCGCTGGTCGCCGAATTGCTCGCCACCGCCGCGACCTACCACGCCGACCCGCAAGCCGCCGCCGCAGCGCTGACGGTACGCCATGCGCTGCAGCCGTTCGCGCCAGCGGCCTTCGGCGCCGACGGCGATCCGCGCCGCTTCAGCTATCGCGCGCAATGGCAGCCGGCCGCGGCACGCATCGGCGGCGCGCGGACGGACCTCGCGCCATGGTGTGCGACGCCGCTGCCGCCGCGCACCGCTGCCGCCGCGCTGTCGCCGGCCGACGCCGCGCTTGCGCTCGACGCACTGCGCCGCTTCCTGATCGCGCCGGCGGCTCAGTTCCTGCGCGAACGCCTGGACCTGCGCTTGGCCGACGAGGCCGAAGTCGGCCAGGATGTGGAGCCGCTGCTGGTCGCCGGCAGTGGCCTAGAGCGGGCGGCGTTGCACCAGCAGGTGTTCGAAGCACTGCTCGCCGGCCAGGACGCCGGCCTCTACGAGCACCTGCGCGCCCGGGCGCTGTTGCCATCCGGCCCGCTGGGCCGAGGCCAGCTCGAGGCGCTGGTGGCGTCGCTGCGCCCTTACGCCGATGCCTTCGCCGATTGGCGCGGCGACGCCATGCCGGACACGCGGCATGTCGACATCGCGCTCGACGGCCTGCGCCTCCAGGGCCGGCTCGACAGCGTGTACCCGGCAGGCATCGCGCACGTGCGCCTGGGTGCGCTCAACGGCCCGACCGCGATCCGGCAGGGCCTGGACTGGCTGCTCGCGAGCGCCGCGGGCCTCGACCTGCCGCTGGTGCGCTTCCACGAGACCAAGGACTCGGGCATCGGCCCCTTCGTGCGCGCGCCACTGCCGCCCGACGCGGCGCGCGATGCGCTGCGCGCCCTGCTCGAATTGCGGCACGACGGCCTGCAGGCGCCGCTGCCGTTCGGCCCCTACAGCGGCTGGGAGTACTTCAGCGCCGCCGATGCCGACAGGGCAGCGAAGGCCGCGACCGCGAAGTGGCGGGGCGGCGACCGGCAATGGGGTGAGGGGCGCGGCGATGCGTACCGACTCGCGCTGCGCGGACGCGACCCGTTCGCCGATCCGGCCCTGTTCCGGCAGTTCGCCCAGATCGCCTTCCGCGTGTTCTCGGCCGTCGAACTTGGCCGCGTGCATGCCGGCTTCGAGGACGGCCGCCGCTTCGACGTCGCGACCGACGTGGAGGTGGAGGCATGAACGCGTCCACGTCCGCCTCCATCGATCCGTTTCTGACGCTGCCGCTGGCCGGCACACAGCTGATCGAGGCCAGCGCCGGCACCGGCAAGACCTTCACCCTGGCCACGCTGGTCACCCGGCTGGTGGTCGAGCGCGGCCTGCGCATCGGCCAGATCCTTGCGGTGACATTCACCGAGGCCGCGACGCAGGAGCTGCGCAAGCGCATCCGCGAACGCCTCGTACTGGCCGCCCGGCTGGTCGACGCGCCGGCCTGCGATGATCATGCGTCCGACGCCGCACTCAGCCGCGCGGTGATCGCCGCGCACCTGGCAACCGGCGACGAGTCCGCCGCCGCTTTGCAGCGTCGGCTGCAGCAGGCCGCCGACGAGATCGACCTCGCCGCGATCTTCACCATCCACGGCTTCTGCGCTCGCGTGCTGCGCGAACACGCGCTCGAGAGCGGGCAGAGCTTCGCCGCGCCCGAACTGCTGGCCAGCGACCGCGCGCTGCACGAGGAACTGGCCGCCGATCTGTGGCGCAGCACCGCTGCCGATGCAGACGACGCCGCGTTGTTGATGGGCCTGTGGAAAGGCGGCCCCGACGACATGGCGCGCGACCTTGGCCCGTTGATCCGCGAGCCGGTGCTGCGACCACCGGCCGGACCGCCGCAACCCGATCCGCGCCCTGCGCGCGACGCCGCAGCGCAGGCCCTGATCGCCGCGATCGATGCGCACATCGAGGATGCGCAGGCAGCGGTCGCAATGGCATTCGACGGCAAAGTCTTCGATGGCCGTCGCGCGCGCCGGCCCAGTTTCGACAAGGCCTTCCAGACACTGCGCGACGGCCGCGCGCTTTCGCACTGGGTGATGGACGACAAGACCCATCTCGACAAACTGCTGCCAGCCCGGCTGTTGGACTTCTGCAAGGACGACACGCAGTCGAAGGTGCCGTGCTCACCGTTGTTCGACGCGCTGCACACCTGGTCCAACGCCGATCGTGTTGCACAGGATTGGCTCGAACAGGCGAAGACGCGCCTGCTTCACCGCCTGCGCGACGCGGCACGCGCACGCCTGGCCCAACGCAAACAGCAACTGCACGTGCAGACCTACGATGATCTGATCGACGGCGTTGCCGATGCCCTGCACGGGCCGCATGCACAGGCGCTGGTGCAGCGCCTGCGTGCGCAGTACGCGGTCGCGCTGGTCGACGAGTTCCAGGACACCGACACACGGCAATGGGACATCTTCCGCACCGTGTTCGGCGATTCCGAGGCAGCGCGGGAGGGCGGGTTCGAACCGGCCCTGTTCCTGATCGGCGATCCCAAGCAGGCGATCTACGGCTTCCGCGGCGGTGATGTGCAGACCTACCTGCTCGCCGCTCGCGATGCCGTTGCCGCGCCACCGCTCGACCGCAACTTCCGTTCGCGTCCGTCGCTGCTCGCCGCGATCGAAGCGCTGTACGCGCAGGCCGGTGAGGACGCATTTGTCGATCGGCACATCCGGTTCCATCGTGTGCTGCCAGGCACGACGCGTACGGATGCCGATTTCCAGCGCGACGGCGCCCATGCGCCCGCCCTGACCCTGTGGCAGGCACCGGCCCCGCCGGCCGACGACGCGGGCAAACGCAGGCCCCACAGTGCCGATCGCGCGCGCGAACTTGCGACCGCCGCCTGCGTCGCTGCGATCCACGCGGTGCTGAGCGAGGCGCGCGCCGGCACCGCCACGCTCGATGGCGTCCCAGTGCAGCCGGGCGACATCGCAGTACTCGTGCGCAAGCACAGCGAAGCCACACGGATCCAGCAGGCGCTGGCGGCGGTCGGCATTCCCGCGGTCGCCGCCGGCAAGCAGAGCCTGTTCGCCGCACCCGAGGCGCACGAGGTGCTCACGCTGCTGCTCGCGCTGCTGCACACTGCCGATGACAGCCGCCTGCGCGCGGCGCTGGCGACGGTGCTGCTGGGCGTGAATGCGGCCGGCATCGCTGCGCTCGACGACGATGCCGACGCGCATCGCGGCTGGCAGCTGCGCGCGCTGGCCTGGCGCGAGCGTTGGCAGCGCGGCGGTCCGCTGGCGCTGATCGCCGATCTGTGCGCCGACAACGGCCCGCGCCTGCTCGGCCTGCTCGACGGCGAACGCCGGCTGACCAACTACCTGCAACTGGGCGAACTGCTGCAGCAGGCCGATGCACGTGCACTGGGGCTGCAGGGCCTGGTCGATTGGCTGGGCCAGCAGATCGCCCGCGCCGATGCCGACGACGAGGCCCAGTTGTTGCGCCTGGAATCGGACGCGCGCCGGGTGCAGATCGTCACCCTGCACAAGAGCAAGGGCCTGGAGTACCCGCTGGTGTTCCTGCCGTTCGTCGGCATCGGCAGCCGCCCACCCGATCCCGGCCGCGCCTGCGTGGTCGCCGATGCGGCCGGCGACCGTGCGCTGTGCTGGAAGCTGCAGGCCGACACATCCGGCTGGGACGCCGCACGCAACGCGTGGATCGACGCGCAGCGCGCCGAGGACGCACGCCTGCTCTACGTCGGCCTGACCCGTGCCGAACACGCGTTGTGGATCGCGACCGGCGATTTCTACAACGCGCGCCAGACCCCACTGGCGCCGATGCTCGACGGCCTGCCCGACACGCCCTGCATCGTGCGCGACGTTACCTCGCCGGCGACACTGCCATGGCTGCCGCCGGTCGAGGCCGGCGAGCGCCCCGCCGCGCGGACCGCCGTGCGTGCGATCGCACCCGACTGGTGGGTCTACAGCTTCACCCAGCTCGCCAATGCCGACAGCGGCGCGCAGGACGCCTCCACGCGTGCGACCGTCGCCGCGGCCGGTGGACAGGACGAGCCTGAAGGCGAACCCGCGCCCGAGATGCCCCGCGCGGACGACCACGACCCGCGCTTTGCCGGCAACCGCTTCGGCGTGGTGCTGCACGAGGCCTTGGAACTCGGCGACTTCGCGGCCTGGCGCGCATGGCGCGCGGGCGACCCGGCACCGACCGGGCAACGCGACGTCATCGAAGCGGCGCTGCGCGGCGGCGGCTACGCGGCCGAGGACATCAACGACGGCGTGGCGGTGCTGACCGCGCTGATCGGCCCCACGCTCACCATCGCGCTGCCCGAGGGGGTGCGGCTGTGCGACGTGCCCGTCGACGCGCGCCGGGCGGAGATCGAGTTCCAGTTCGCACTGCAGCCCACCGCAGTCGAGGCGATGCTTGCGCTGCTGCATGCCCACGGCGTGGCGACCGGCCGCAGCGGTTTCGGCCTGCGCCGCACGCTCGAGGGCCTGATGACCGGCCTGATCGACCTGACCTACACCGTGGATGGCCGCTGGTACGTGCTCGACTACAAATCCAATCGCCTGCCTGGCTATGACGCACCCACGCTGCAGCGCGCAATGGTGCACAGCGAGTACGACCTGCAGGCGCTGATCTATACGCTCGCCCTGCATCGCTGGCTGCGCTTTCGTCTGGGCGACGGTTACGACTACGCGCGCGACTTCGGCGGCGTGCGCTACCTGTTCTGCCGCGGTCTGGTCCCCGACCGCGACCCGTCCGCGGGCGTCCACGCGCAGCGCTTCGCGCCGGCGTTGGTGGACGCGCTCGACGCACTGTTCGCCGGCAGGCCTGGGGTCGGCCCGGGTGCGCGCGCATGACCGCCAGGACCGACACCATGCGCGAGGCCGCAGCGCCCACGGGGTCACGCCCGCCCAACCTGCTCGCCGCGCTGCAGCGCAGTGGCGCGTTGCGCGCACTCGACTTCGAGCTGGCACAGCGCCTGCGGCGGCTCGCCCCGGAGACACCCGATGCGGTGCTCGCGGCCGCGGCGCTGGCCTCGCTGGCGGTTGCCAACGGCCATGCCGGCTTCGATCCGGCGCGCCCGCGGCTGCTGGTCGATACCGATTTGGACTGGCCCGCGCCCGACGCCTGGTACGCGCTGCTGCGCGAAACGCGCTGGGTCGGCCGGCCCGCTGATCCGCTCGCCCCATCGGCGACGGATGTCCCGCTGGTCCTCGAGCCGGCCGATGCCGCGGGCGGCCTGCTGTATCTGCGTCGCTACCGCGAGTACGAGGCGGGCCTGGCCGCGGGCCTGCGCCGCATCGCGGCGCAGCCACTCGATGCAGCCGATCCGCCGTCGGTCGCCGATCCCTTTGCCACGCTGTTTCCCGACGCGCAGACCGGCGACGACCGCCAGGCCCGCGCCGCCGCGCTGGCGCTGCGCCGTGCGCTGCTGCTGGTCACCGGCGGGCCCGGGACCGGCAAGACCACCACCATTGCCCGTCTGTTGGTGCTGCGCATCGCCCAGGCCTTGCGCGGTGGGCGGCCACTGCCGCGCATCGCGCTGGCGGCGCCGACCGGCCGCGCCGCCGAACGCATGGCCGAGAGCCTGCGTCGGGCCGTGCAGGGATTCGTCGGCACCCTCGATCCGGAGCTGCGCGCCGCGCTGCCCGGCGCCCTGCCCGACACCGCCAGCACACTCCACCGCCTGCTCGGCACGGTGCCCGACAGTCCCGCATTCCGCCACCACGCGGCAAATCCGCTGCCGCTGGACCTGCTGGTCGTCGACGAAGCCTCGATGGTCGACCTGCCGCTGATGGCCAAACTGGTCGATGCCGTCGCAGACCGCACCCAGCTGATCCTGCTCGGCGATGCCGACCAGTTGCCGTCGGTGGAGGCCGGCGACGTGCTGGCCGCCATCCTCGCCGCCGCGGGCCCCGGTCACGCGGTGCAGGCCGACGATGCGCGCGCACTGCAGCCGCTGCTCGGTACGGCCACGCCCGTCGACCCCGCCACTGGCCGCTTGCACGGCCATCGCGTGCAACTGCAGCGCGGCTACCGCCAGCACGCCGGTTTCGACCTGGCCCCACTGGCCGACGCCGCGCGCGATGGCGATGCCGACACTGTGCTGTCGCTGTTGCGCGGCGGCCGGTTGCGCGGCGTGCACTTCCACGAGGACATGTCCGACGCGCTCGACGCGCACCAGGACACGCTGCTCGCACACTGGCGCAGTCTCGCCGAGGCCCCCGATCCTGCGGCGGCGCTTGCGCAGTCGCAGCGATTGCGCCTGCTGACCGCGGTGCGCGAAGGCCCGCAAGGCGCGCGTGGCCTCAACGCCCAGATCGAGACACTGCTGTCGGGCCGCCGTCTCGGCCCGGCACCTGCCTGGTTCCATGGCCGCCTGCTGCTGATCACCGAGAACAGCTACCGCCATCGCCTGTTCAACGGCGACATCGGCATCTGCTGGCGCGACGGCGCCGACACGCCGATGGCCTGGTTCGCGGGCGACGCCCCCGGCGAGGTGCGCGCGTTCCATCCTGCCGCGTTGCCTGCGCACGAGAGCGCGTTCGCGATGACCGTGCACAAGGCCCAGGGCAGCGAGTTCGATGAGGTGTGGCTGCAGTTGCCGCGCCACGACAGCCGCGTGCTCTCGCGCGAACTGATCTATACCGCGATCACTCGCGCGCGCAGCCGCCTGCACATCGCCGGCAGCGCACAGGTGCTGCGCGACGCGCTCGCGCGGCATGCGGTGCGGATGTCGGGGCTGGCGTGGCGACTGGGAGGCACAGACCCCCAGGCAGCCCCACCGCCCGCGCGCGACGCCGATCCCGTTCCCGCCCAAGGCGCGCTGTTCTAGCACGAGGTGCCCATGGCGGCGCGTGCACCCCAAGGGTCTGCCCCAGCTTGTCGGCGCCCGTTGCGCCCGGAAAGCTGCACAGGTCCAGACACGGGTGCGCCCCATGAGCATCACTTCCATCGCTGGCGGCGCTGCCGCTGCCATCGGCGCGGTTACCGCCACACCGGCGCGCGACGATCCACGGTACGCGCAGATCGTCGATACGCTGGTGTCGCCCGACGCCACGCAGGCGCAGCGCGATCACGCCTACGATCTCGTCGCCGGCCTCGAGACCGCAGACGACACCCCGCTGACCGACGCGGTGCTGACAGAGCGCGCCGCGCAGGCGATCGCCGACGACCGGACCATCCCGGTCGTCGTCGCAGAGGTCGCGCCGCTGGTGGCGCCGGGCACCGCGCTCGGACCGTTCCCGTCCAGCGATGCGGCCGCCATCGATATGATGACGTACTCCAATCCACTGTCGATCGCGGCCAACCTCGAGAACGGCGGGCTGATCTTCCGCGATCCCGA
This sequence comes from Luteimonas sp. TWI596, assembly GCF_039674105.1. Classification (NCBI taxonomy): domain Bacteria; kingdom Pseudomonadati; phylum Pseudomonadota; class Gammaproteobacteria; order Lysobacterales; family Lysobacteraceae; genus Luteimonas; species Luteimonas sp. TWI596. The sequence goes on along the minus strand of NZ_JBDJMU010000013.1, from coordinate 57,655 downwards.
CGGCAATCACTTCTTCGTGACCACACCGATGGGCGGCACGCTCGACGGCTTCGATCCCGGCCAGGTGCCGCAGCCCGACGGCATGGCGCTGGTGGCCTGCTACCACGGCCACGCCGACTATTCGAAGACCGACGGCTCGCGGACGGACAAGGCCGGCGACGAGTTCAACAGCGACCACTTCTCGGCCCAGGACAAGCGCCTGGCTGACCGCGGCTTCTGGGGATCGGTGATCTACGTGTCGACGCCGAGCGGCGATTTCCGCAAGTATGATGCGGCCACGCGCCAGGACACCGTCATCAACTGACGGCGCGAAGCGGGCCCTTGGGCACCGCCCCCGAGTGCCGGAGGTCGTTCCATGGTCTTCAACAGGATTCTGCTCATGAGCACGCTTGCGTTCGCTTCTCTCGCCCACGCCGGCGCCACCGGCGGCTCGGCCGAGATCGTCCTGGATGGCGCCCGTGCCGCCGCGCTGGCCGCGGCCATCCCCGTGTTCCGGGACAAGCAGCCGGAGGCCGACCTCACCAAGTTCCGCGTCCACGTCCATCCCGCCGACCAGGGGACCTTCCAGGTCGTGTTCGAACCCCAGCAGGCCGACGAGGGCGCCCCCCTGCTCGGTGGGCGCACCGCACACGGCCGCGAACTCAACGTGTGGATCAACGCGGCCGACAACACCCTCGACAGGATCGCGTTCGCGCGCTGAGGCACCGGGCGGACGGTCAAGTCCGACGACGATCGGCGGCGCGACGCGCTGCCAAGGTGGCCCGCGATGGTCGTGGACAGCACCGCGCTTGACCTTCCCACGATGGGAAGGCTTAGGCTGGCTGCAGCTGTCAGCCTTTGCGGAAGTTCCCATGGCCTCTCCCGGTTCCCCAACGCCCTCGGACGCAGCGATCGACCTGCCGATCGCCGGCATGACCTGCGCAAGCTGCGTCGGTCGGGTGGAAAAGGCCTTGGCCAAGGTCCCTGGCGTGGCCCAGGTGTCGGTCAATCTGGCGACCGAACGTGCGCACATCGTGCCGGCCGGGCCAGTGGATCGTGCGGCGCTGATGCAGGCGGTCGAGGGCGAGGGCTACGCGGTGCCTGCCGCCACGCGCGCACTCACGATCGAGGGCATGACCTGCGCCTCGTGCGTGGGCCGTGTGGAAAAGGCCCTCGCGGCGGTGCCCGGCGTCGAGTCCGCGGCAGTGAACCTGGCGACCGAGCGGGCCACTGTGCGCGGGACGGCCGCGATCGAGGCGCTGATCGCGGCGGTCGATCGGGTCGGCTACACGGCCCGACCGGTGGGACATGGCCGCGACGACGATGCCAGCGCTGCGCGCAAGGACGACGAACGCACCCGCCTGCGCCGGGACCTGATCCTGGCCACCGCGCTCGCGTTGCCGGTGTTCGTGCTGGAGATGGGGGCGCACACGATTCCCGGCATGCACGACTGGGTCATGACCCACATCGGCATACGCACGAGCTGGTATCTGCAGTTCGCGCTGACGCTGCTGGTGCTGGCCGTGCCAGGCAGGCGCTTCTATCGGCACGGCATTCCCGCCCTGCTGCGGCTGGCGCCGGACATGAACTCGCTGGTCGCGGTCGGCACCGCGGCCGCATTCGGCTACTCGGTCGTCGCCACGTTCGCGCCCGGCCTGCTGCCCCCCGGCACGGTCAACGTCTACTACGAGGCCGCGGCAGTGATCGTCGCGCTGATCCTGCTCGGGCGCTTCCTGGAGGCGCGGGCCAAGGGCCGCACCTCCGAAGCGATCCAGCGGCTGGTCGGCCTGCAGGCGCGCGTCGCGCACGTCCGTCGTGCCGGCGCGACGGCCGACATCCCGGTCGACGACGTGGTGTTGGGCGATATGGTCGAGGTGCTTCCCGGCGAGCGGATCCCGGTCGACGGCGAGATCGTCGAAGGGCGCAGCTACGTCGACGAATCGATGATCACCGGCGAACCGGTGCCGGTCGACAAGGCCCTCGGCAGCGCGGTGGTCGGCGGCACCGTCAACCAGCAGGGCGCGTTGACGCTGCGCGCGACCGCCGTCGGCGCCGACACCACGCTCGCGCAGATCATCCGCCTGGTCGAGCAGGCGCAAGGCGCCAAGCTGCCGATCCAGGCGGTCGTCGACCGGGTGACGCTGTGGTTCGTGCCCGCGGTCATGCTCGCGGCGCTGCTGACCTTCCTCGCCTGGCTGTGGCTGGGCCCGGCGCCGGCGCTGGGCTTCGCACTGGTCAACGCGGTGGCGGTGCTGATCATCGCCTGCCCCTGCGCGATGGGCCTGGCGACGCCGACCTCGATCATGGTCGGCACCGGCCGCGGCGCCGAACTCGGCGTGCTGCTGCGCAAGGGCGAGGCGCTGCAATTGCTCAAGGACGCGCGCGTTGTGGCGGTGGACAAGACCGGCACGCTGACCGAAGGCCGTCCGCTGCTGACCGACCTCGTGGTCGCCGACGGCTTCGAACGCGACCGCGTGCTGGCGCAGGTCGCCGCAGTCGAAGCGCGCTCCGAGCACCCGATCGCACGTGCCATCGTCGATGCCGCGACCGACCGCAATCTCGCGACGGCCACCGCCCAGGGCTTCGAGTCGATCACCGGTATGGGCGTGCGCGCACACGTCGACGGCGCACGCGTCGAAGTCGGCGCCGATCGCTTCATGCGCACGCTCGGCCTGGACGTCGCCATCTTCGCCGACACCGCGCAGCGCCTGGGCGACGAAGGCAAGTCGCCGTTGTACGCCGCCATCGACGGTCGATTGGCTGCCATCGTGGCGGTCGGCGACCCGATCAAAGCCAGCACGCCTGCGGCCATCGCCGTGCTGCACGCGCTCGGCCTGCAGGTGGCGATGATCACCGGCGACAACGCGCGCACCGCGCAGGCCATCGCCCGGCAGTTGGGCATCGACGAGGTCGTGGCCGAGGTGTTGCCCGCGGGCAAGGTCGAGGCGGTACGCCGGCTGCGGGCGCAGCACGGCCGCATCGCCTTCGTCGGCGACGGCATCAATGACGCGCCCGCGCTGGCCGAGGCCGACGTGGGCCTGGCGATCGGGACCGGTACCGACGTGGCGATGGAATCGGCTGATGTGGTGTTGATGTCGGGCAGCCTGCAGGGCGTGCCCAACGCGATCGCGCTGTCGCGGGCCACGCTGGGCAACATCCGCCAGAACCTGTTCTGGGCCTTCGGCTACAACACCGCGCTGATCCCGGTCGCTGCCGGCGTGCTCTATCCGGCCTACGGCGTACTGCTGTCGCCGATCTTCGCCGCTGGGGCGATGGCGCTGTCGAGCCTGTTCGTACTCGGCAATGCGCTGCGGCTGCGTCGATTCCAGCCGCCGCAGGCCACGCCCGCCTTCGCCGCATCCGCAGGCGCCGCGCCATGAACATCGGCGACGCCGCCCGCGCGTCCGGGGTCTCGGCCAAGATGATCCGCTATTACGAGCAGACCGGCCTGATCCCCGCGCCCGCCCGCACCGCCGCCGGCTATCGGGCCTACGACCAGGACGATGTCCACCGCCTGCAGTTCGTTCGCCGTGCCCGCGACCTCGGGTTCTCGGTAGCCGAGATCGCCGACCTGCTGGGCCTGTGGCACGACACCGCGCGCCACAGCGCCGACGTCAAGCGCCTGGCACAGGACCGTATCGCCGAACTCGAACGGCGCATGCGCGACCTGCAGCAGATGACCGACACGCTCCGCACGCTTGTCGACTGCTGCGCCGGCGACGACCGGCCCGACTGCCCGATCCTCGACCAGTTGCAACAACCGGTCTGCGGACCCGTGGACGACAGCCCACGGACCGGCGCCGTCCGCCGGCGCCCGAGCGCACCAGGGGCGACGCGACCTGCGCCGAAACGGACGCGGCCGCGCTAGCGCAGGCAGAGGCGTCGCGCGATCGTCTGCCTACACAGCAGGACGACGATGGCAACCTGGCGATGCAGGCCGCAACGCGCGCGCCAAGCTTAGTCTTCGCGCGGCGGAAAGCCCGCCTCGCGCAGCGCCGCGACGACGGCCTCGCGCGAGGCCGAGGTCTGCACGACCACCGTGCGGTTCGGCGGATCGGCCTCCACGCCCGCCTGCGCATCGACCGACTGGATCGCCTTGGTCACCGACCGCGCGCAACCGCCGCAGGTCATGTCGTCGAGATGGAACTGCATGGCGGACTCCTTGGGATGCGTTGGCAGCAGTGTGCGGCTTGCCACCGTGGGAAGGTCAAGCGCGACCGCGCGCCGTCGACCCCATCGGGCGCCTCGGCCCGTTCGCACGCAGGCTGGTAACGTCGAGCCGCCGATGCGGTTCGGCCCGACACCGATCCAGGCGATCACAAGGGAGTGCATCCAGATGAAGCATCCAGGCACGTTGCTCCTCGCCAGCGCCGCGGTCGCGATGCTGGCGGCCTGCTCGTCGAACGTCGACGCCCCTGCCAGCACGACCACTGGCACGTCCAGCGACCGCCCCGGAGCGCCCCCGATTCTGATCCGCAACGCCGAGCGATTCATGGTGGCCCATCAGGCCCTGATCGAAGGCCGACTGCACGCAGACCCCGCCGGCTGCCTGCGGATCGGCGACGACAGCGGCCCGCTGCTCATCTGGCATCACGACAGCCGCCTGGAGCGTGGGGCCGACGGCCGCGTCCAGGTCATCGACGGCTTCACCGGCCACGCGGCCTCGATCGGCGAGAACATCGCCCTGGGCGGTGCGGGCGGGCCGAACGCGCCCGCGCGCGTCATCCCGGAGATGCCGGCTGCATGCGCGACCGGCGAGTACTGGATGGCCGGGCAACTGATGAATGCGGCCGAGTACCAAGCGCTGCGTCAGCGGCGAGCGGATCAGGCGCCGCCCGGACCGCCAAAATAAGCATGCGCGTCACATCTCCCCGTGCGGGATCGGCGTACGGTCGGGGCGTCACGAGAACGTGACATTTTCCCGAGTCAATGGAGAGTGACCATGAACGCCAAGTTGTTACCGTATGTCGCTTGCATCGCGGTTCTGGGCGTAGGGAGTATCGGAAACGGCCATGCGGCCGATCCGCGATGGATCGCACCGGATGGCCTGCTGAGCGCGGACGCATCGATGTCGCGCGATGTGGCCGGCGTCGCCGACGCGTTGGGCATTTCCGAAGACGCGGCGCGCCGACAGTTGAATGTCCAACCATTCGCCGACGCCATCGCCGAGCGTGTCCGCCAGCGTTACGCAAGCCGGCTGGCCGGCGTCTACCTCGAACACGCCCCGACCAGTCGGCTTGTCGTGCGGCTGACCGGCCACGATGCTGTGCGACCGGAGTTCCACCAGTTCGGCGCCGACCCATTGGAGGTGGCGTACGAGGTGGGCGCCGACCACACGCTCGCCGACCTGCAACATCGATTCGACACTGGCTTTTCGACCCTCGGCCAGGAGGTGCAGGGCCTGCAGGGCGGTTATGTCGACGAGCGCACCGGCCAGATCGTGATCGAACGCGTCCGCGGCGAGAAAGCGATGCGCCAAGCCGACATCCAACGCATCGCCGCCGCGCATTTCGGTGTCCCGGTGCGTCTGGTCGAACTCGATGCGCCCAACGAGCAACAGGCGGTATTCGGCGGCGGGCTGCTGGACTACGTGCGTTCGGGCACCACGTACATCTGTACCGGCGGCTTCGTCGTCGGCAACACCGCCAGCCAATACGGGACGCTGACTGCCGGCCATTGCCAGCCAACCTCGGGCACTTACAGCTACGTCGGCCACGATGGCGCCAGCCACAGCCTGACCCACGTGGCCCGGGCCTACAACGGCACCTCGGACATCGGCTGGGCGCGTCCCGTACCGGCCGTGAGCGTCGGCCCCTGGGTGTGGACGGGCGCCGCCTATGCGCAGGTCACCGGACGCCGGACCCAGGCGGCCACGACCGTGGGCAATGTGATCTGCCGCTACGGCCGCACCGGCGGCTACGGCTGCGCAACGGTGTTCTCCACGGCCTACAGCCCCGGCAGTATCTGCGGCCCGGCCGTCCCGGGCACTGCCGCGTGTTCGGCGACCTTCGTCGGCCTCAACTCCAGCGTAGGCCTGTGCCAAGGCGGCGACAGCGGCGGCCCGTGGTTCATTGCCGTCGCCGGTGGCGTGGTCGCCGCCGGGGTCCACAGCGCCGGCAACCCCTCGGCGGGCCGGTGCGTCTACACCAGCACCGACTACGCCTACTCGGCGCTGGGATTGAGCCTGGTCTACTGATGCACTGTCTGTCTGCGTGACGCCGACCGACCTCGGCTGATATCTCCGCAGGCTCGACGCCTCGGTGCTCCGCGCCGGGGCGTCGCTTCTCCTGGCCCCCGCGTGCCGCTATCGTGCACCGCAGGACAGCGGGGGACGCATGGGACGCGGACGCGGCAACATTTTCGATGCTCTGGCCGCATGGCCGTGGCCGGTCGCGCTCGTGAGCGGGCTGCTCGGTTATGCGGCGATCCGGCATGGCGTGCCGGCCTATCTCGCGCGACTCGACGGTCCGTTCGCCCAAGGATTGGCGACGCAAGCCGATGCGTTCGCCCCGATCGCCTGGCTGTGGCTCGCGGCCTGCAGCCTCGGCTCGTTGGCCGCGTTCGTCCGCGCGCGCCGGCGCCGCCGCCTGCTCGATGCCTGCACGCAGCTCGACCACGTGGCGGCGCTGGGCTGGCGCGATTTCGAGCGTCTCGTCGGCGAGGCGTTCCGCCGCCAGGGCTACGGCGTCGAGGAGACTGGCCTGGGCGGCGCCGACGGCGGCATCGACCTGATCCTGCGCAAGGGCGGGCAACGCACCCTCGTGCAATGCAAGCAGTGGCGACGCCGGCAGGTGCCGGTCGGCGTCGTGCGCGAGATGTACGGCCTGCTCGCGCACCATCGCGCGCAGGCGGTGCGCATCGCCGCACTGGGCGGATTCACCCGGGACGCTGCACGCTTCGCGCAGGGCAAACCGATCGACCTCATCGACGGACCCACGCTGCTGGCGATGATCCGCAGCGTGCAGGCCGCCGACCCCAGCAGCGCCGGCACGCACGATGCACCGGTCGTGTCGCCCGCTGTCGCCGTCGAACGCGAGCCCGATCCCCAGGCCGGTGCATCGCCTGCTTGCCCACGTTGCGGCGCCACGATGATCCGGCGCGCCAACCGCAAGACCGGCGCCACGTTCTGGGGATGCGCAGCCTATCCGGCCTGCCGCGGAACGCGATAGCGCGCGATCAGGGCGTGCCCGCGCCTGCTCCGCTTGCCAGGCACACCCCCACCGCGTTCGCCAGCACGTCGACGTGGCCGTGGCGCAGTGCATCGATGCCCAGGATCACCGCGGGCCGCTCGGCCAGGCCCAGCACCGAGAACACCGGCAATGCGCTGATCCGCACTTCCGTGGCCGCGAGCTGCCAGTCGTCGACCGCCAGCGCCGGCAGTGTGTAGAGCCAGGTCTCGACCACCTGCTCGGCGATGCCGCGGGTGCCGGCCTCGCGACGACGCAGCCGCGCATCGCCCTCGGTCACCCCCAGCGCCCGCGCGGCGGGAAGATTGAGCACGGTCTGCGCAGCGCCGGTGTCGACGACGGCGATTGCTTCAACGGCCTGCGCGCGGTCGCGCAATTGCACCGGCACGAACGCGAAGCGTTGCAGGCCCGCGGCGCGCTGCGGCAATGCGTTGTCCAGGCAATCGGCGCGCGCCAGGCTACCAGGTGAGGCGAGCAGCAGCTCGCCGGCCGGCAGATCGAAGCGCAGGTCGAAACGCGCCATCAGATCGTTGCCCAGGATGCCCTCGATCGGCGGCGCATCGCCCTCGGCGATCTGCGATAGATCCATCGCCAGCAGCTGCGCCTTCCATGCGAAGTCGCCGGCCGACAAGGCCTGCAGCGCGGTCACCCGGGTGGCGGCCGCACTGCCGCCGGCGCCCTGGATGGTCATCTCGCGCAACGCCGGCGCGAGCAGCCCGAAGCGCTCGGCCAGCGCGGCATCGACGACGCTGGCGCCGGCCGCGGTGTCGACGACGAAACTCAACGGGCGCGCGACACCTTCAATCTGCACCTGCACGCGCGGGTGCTTGCCGACGAGGCGCATCTCGATGCGGTGAGTCTGACTTGCGGGAATCGAAGGCGATGCGGCGGCGGCGGCGCAGTGGGCGCCCAGAGCCAGGGACAGCAAGCAAGTGGACAGCAGGAAGCGGAGCGACATGAGGGCACCTCGATGAAGGAGCCGCCATTGCAGCAGGCGCAGGTATCGCGACGATGTCGTCGCCGGCGCGGTGCCGGTATCGCCGATACGAACGCGATACACAGGCGGGCGACAATGCCCACATGACTGCCGAGACCGCCCGCATCGTCGTCGTCGACGACGACGCCAGTATCCGCGACGCGCTGTGCGATTACCTCGCGCGCCACGGCTACGCCGTGCGCGGTGCGGACGGCGCCGCCGCCATGGATCGGTTGCTCGCGCAGGGGCCGGTCGACCTGGTGGTGCTGGACTGGATGATGCCCGGCGAAGATGGCCTGTCGGTGTGCCGGCGCCTGGCCGATGCCGATGTCGCGGTGCTGATGCTCAGCGCACTCGACAGCCCGCCCGACCGGGTGATCGGGCTGGAAGTCGGCGCCGACGATTACCTGGCCAAGCCGTTCGACCCACGCGAGCTGCTGGCCCGTGTACGCGCGCTGCTGCGGCGCGGTGCGCAGCTGCGCCAGCAGGCGAGGCGCCCGGCCGAAGGCTACGGCTTCGATGGCTGGACGCTGCGGCTCGACACCCGTGTCCTGCGCACGCCCGACGGCAGCGACGTGGTGCTGACCGCGGGCGAATTCGCATTGCTACGGGCGCTGGTGGAACGCGCCGGCCGCGTGCTCGACCGCGAACGCCTGATGGCGCTGACCCACGGCGACGCGGCCGAACCCTTCGATCGCGCCGTGGACCTGGCCATCAGCCGGCTGCGCCGCAAGCTGGCGCAGGCGCGGCCCGGCGCCGATGCGCTGATCCAGACGCTGCGCGGCGAGGGCTACCGCTTCGCGGCCACGGTGCACCGCCTGTGAGCCGGCCGCGCGGCATTCTGGTTCTGGTCGGGGGCCTCGCGCTGGCCACGCTGGTGCTGGCACAGGCGGTGAGCTTCGCGGTGGTCGGCTGGTGGCCGGCACCGCCGATGCCCACGATGGTGCCCGCCGACGCGATCGCGGCCTTGTCGGGCGCGCAGCCGCCGGCGCCCGGACTGCAGGTGCGCACGCAGACGGCCGCGCCGACCGGCACGCCGGTGCCGTGGCTGGCCGGGCTGGCCGCCGAGCGCCTGCAGCGTCCCGCCGCGCAGGTGCGCGCGACCTGGCAGCGCAAGCCGGACGTCGCGCTGCAGGTCGTCGACGACGGTCAACTGGCGATGGCCGGACAGACCGACCGCGCACGCCAGGCGCGCGTGCGCGCTGCGTTGCTGGCGACCGGGTTGCAGGTGCCGGCATTCGAACTGGCGGTCGCGCAACCGGATGGAACGTGGCGGGTCGTGCGCGCGGTCGACGCCGGACGCGGGCAGTGGCGCCGCCAGGTGCTGCTGGCGCTGGCGTTGGGCGCGCTGCTGATCGCGCCGCTGGTGTGGTGGATGGCGCGCCGGCTCACATTGCCGCTGCGGCGACTGGCCGAGGCCAGCGCGCGGATGGACCTGGCCGCGCGCGCGCCACCGGTGCCGGTCGAAGGCGCCGCGGAGGTCCGCATGCTGGGCCAGGCGATCGCCGACGCACACGCCCGTCTGCGCGCGCAGGCCGACGATGTCACCGCGATGCTCGCCGCCGTGGCGCACGATCTGCGCACGCCACTGACCGGCCTGCGGCTGCGCGCCGAGACCGCACCGTCTCCGGATCGCGAGCGCATGGTCGCCGACATCGCGCGGATGCAGACGATGATCGCGCAGGTGCTGGCCTATGCGCAGGGCGAGGTCGCGCCGCTGCAGCGCGCGCCGGTCGACATGACCGCGCTTGCGGGCGAGTTGGCGATGGCCGCGCACGCGCTGGGCCAGTCGGTGCAGGTGCAGGCGCACGCACCGGCCATCGTGCACGGCGATGCGCTCGCGCTGCGTCGCGCACTGTCGAATCTGATCGACAACGCCGTGCGCTACACCGGTGCGGCCGAGATCGAGCTCCACACGCGCGACGACCGGCTATACGTCGACGTGGTCGACCGTGGTCCGGGCATTCCGGCCGAGGCACGCGCGCGGCTGGTGCAGCCGTTCCAGCGCCTGGAACGCTCGCGCAGTCGCGACACCGGTGGTGCAGGGCTCGGTCTCGCCGTTGCGCGCTCGACCGCGCAGCGCCACGGTGGCGCGCTCGAACTGCTCGACCGCGACGGCGGTGGCCTGCGGGCGCGGTTGGTCCTGCCGATCGCCGCGCCCTGAGGCGCGCGGCTGGGCGTGGATCAGTAGGCGGTCCACGCCGCGTCGCTGCGGAGGGTGAAGGTCAGTGCGTCGTCGACGCCGGTGTATGCGGTGTCGGTGTCGGCCCCGACGCCCTGCAACAGCGGCCAGTGGAACGCGAAGCTCCGCAGATACAACGGCAACACCAGACACCGACGTGCGGCCATGTCGACAACGATGGTCTTGCGCGCATAGCGCGCCGGCATCCACCCGCCGATGAAGAAGCGCGAATCGGCCGAAAAGCCCAGCGCGCCGGCCCAGAAGAAACCGGGAACGGGCACGCCATCGATCTGCCCCTCGTAGAAGTTTGCGCCATGCGGCGGCTCGCCCGCGTAGCGCAGCATGACCACGTGCCGGCCGTCTGGCGATTGCAGATCGGCATCGCCCAGCCACATCGGCTGACTCTCGCCATCGGGCGCGAACGCCAACCGCGGCACCGCGGTCACGTCATGACCTCTGTGCATCGCCGGCGCACACCACATCGCGTCATCGCGAACCGCAACAGCCTCACCACATCAGATCGTCGGGCACCTTGAACTGCGCGTAATAGGCGTCGTCCTCGGCGTTGGAGTCGGAAGGCGGTGCCTCCGCAGCCTGTCCGTGATCGACCACGATCAGCGCGGCATCGCGCTCGCGCACCTTGTCGGCCGCCGCACGTGGCAGCAGCGCGTAACCATCGCCCAACCGCGCCACGACCAGCGTGCCTGCGGCCAGTTGCTTGCGCTGCGCCTCGTCGACCAGCAGGCTGCGGATCGCGCCGTCGGCGGTGAACCGATACTCCAGTTGTCCGGCGCGCGGCACCTGCTTGTCTTGGACGATCTGCCGCGCCTGGGCGGCCAGTTCGGCAGCGCGAGCCCGGGCCTTGTGCTCGGCGGCCAGCGCGCGGTCGCGTTCGACCTTCTCCGCGCGTGCGCGCTCGGCCTCGCGCTGGCTCTCTGTCGGCGCTGGCGCGCCCTTGCCATGCCGCGCCTTGTGCTGCTCGCGCGCGACCTCGGCCACCTTGCTCTTCTTGACCAGGCCCGCCTTGAGCAGTTGTTCCTGGAGCGGGTTCGCCTTCGCCATGTCCGAAACGTCGTGTGGAGTGTCGGGCCCCATGATACGGGGGACCACAGCCAGTCAGCGCTCCGGGTCGATCACCGCCTCCATCGCCGCGATCTCAGTACCACGTGCCTGGCAGCGCCTGGCTTCGTCCCTCCAGCCGCGCACCGCCACCCGTACCTCCTCGACGATCGTGCGCGCCCGCGTTTTGCTCAGACGGTAGTAGGCGCAGGTGTCCAGCAACAGCCGGGTATCGGGGGACGGATCGTCCAGGCCGATCGAAAGGACGTGCGTGTCCTTGTCCGGGTTGGGATTCACATCGAAGGCCGGGGCCAGGCGCCAGCCATCGGGCGCCCGCAGAAATCCGTGGTTACGCAGATGGTCGTCGCGATTACCGACCAGGACGTTGAACACCGCGCGACGATAGAGCTGCGACAGATCAGCGACGATCGCCGAGGCAACGCCCTGGTTTTCGATCGCGTGGGCGATCTCGACGTAGCTGATGTCCTCGCTGTCGTCCGCATCCAACAGCGTAAGCGCCGAGGCATATGCATGGCGGTCGGCCCCACTCCGATCGAACCGGCGCACCGCATAGGTGGTGCCCAGGTTGGACAGAGACAGCGGACGTGCTTGAGGCATGTCGATGCCAGCCGCGCGCGCGAGGCGATAGGTCACGTACTCCCACAGGCCCACATCGTGCCGATCGTCGCTGGACGGGAACTTCGCCAGCCACAGTGTCTGATCGACATCGCGCACGCTCGCCTTGGGACGGGCGCCGCCCAGCGACGCGCCCGGTGCCACCAATTGCCTGATCCATCTGGCGTCGAGCGCGCTGTCTTCGATGTCGTCGCGTTCCACGCGCACGGCGATCGCCTCCAGCGCGCGCAACTCGGTCATCGGCGGCGCGCTGAGTTCACGATCGTCCAGATATCGGCCGTTGGCCGCGCGCAGCCGCAGTGCGCCCATCCGGGAGGCATCGTGGATGCCGATCAGATAGTCCCACGGGCGCAGTGCTCGCACCCGTCGATTCTGTTCGCGGGCATCGATGACCTCGCGCCGATCCATGAGGCGTTTGCCCCAACGATCGGGCGAGCAATCGGTGAATGCACCGGTCAACGTGCTGGCGCCCGTGCGCGCGACATGGAGGCCGCGATGGAGCGGTAATTGCGGGTCCAGCGCAAAGCTGCGGATCGGGGCTGTGCTGTCCACCCAGTCGTCGGCGTACTGGAACTGGAGCGTGTCGCCGGTCCGGCTGGGCAGCCGGGCCAGATGGCCGACCAACGTCTCGCCGCCGAGGCCAGCGGCATCCAACCAGACCTCGACCTGGTCGATCGCCTGAACATCGGCAGGAGACGGACTCACGACGCGCTCGCGCGACGTGCAGCGGGGCGACGCAGGCGACTGTCCTGCAGTTCGCGGCCGAGTTCATCGTTCTGCGCCAACTGGTCGATGTCCTGCTCCAGCCCCAGCGCCGTGAGCACGCGCAACATCGTGGCCAGGCTCGTCGCCGGATCGCCGCGCTCCAGCTTGCCGATCGTCGGTACGCTCACCCCCACCCGCGCCGCGAGCTCGCCCTGGGTCATCTGCCGGCGCATGCGCGCCGCGCGCAGCCGCGCGCCCAACGCTTGGATCTGGCGTTGGGCGCGTGGCATCGTCGGCGGCGTTCGCTTCGGCATGGAAATTAAATTACATCTTTCCGGCCTGTAATGTAAATTAATTTACTCATCGTCCGAACCCTCAGTAGTTCACGTTCAACTTCACCCACGCGGTGCGGCCGGGCTCGTTGATCCGTACCGGGTCGGCCGGGTAGCCGAAGTCGGCGCTGCCGGTCAGGTTCAAATGCTCGCTGTAGGTCCGGTCGAAGACGTTGTCGATGCCGACCGTCAGCTGCAGGCGCTCGTTGATGCGATAGCCGCCGTTGAGGGCGAGCGTGGCGAAGCCGGCGCTGGCGTCGAGGTCGCGCCCGACCACGTTGCCCTGGCCGACGGCGATGCGGTCCTGGCTGGCGACCGCGCGCACCAGGGCGCCGAAGCTCCAGCGCGTGTCGTCGTAGCCTGCCGACAGACGCGCCTCGAGCGGCGGCATCTGCGGCAGCGCCTGACCGGTGGTGCGGTTCTCGCCCCAGGCGTAGGCGAGCGTGCCACCAAACTTCCAGGTCGACGACGGCCGGAATTCCACGCCGGCCTCGGCGCCGCGGATATCGGCATCGACGTTCGCCGCCGACGAGGTCATGCCCATCATGCCGCCGGCCGAGTAGGTGAACAGGATGTAGTCCTCGATACGCCCGGCATAGCCCGACACCCACGCATCCAGTTTCCGCGTGCGGTAGCGCACGCCGATGTCGAGTTGCGTGGTCTTTTCCGGCGCGATGCCGACAAAGGCGTTGACGGCGCCGACCGGCCCGCGTCCGGGCGAGAACAGCTCCCAGTAGTCGGGCATGCGCTGGGTGTGGCCCAGGCCGGCGTACGCGCTGACCGGCGTGTCCTTCAGTTCCTGCTCGTAGCGCAGGAACCCGGCGCGCAGCGTCTCCTCGCGCGTCTGGCCTGCGGTCGGGTTGGGCATGCCCATCATGCCGGCAAGGGCGCGCTCGTCGGTGGCCTTGGCGCGGTCGACGCGCACGCCGCCGGTCAGGTGCCGGCCCGGCGGCAGGTGGCGGGTGCCCTCGGCGAATACACCGGCGGTCTCGAAACGCGCGTCGGTGGTCCAGGGCTGCGCTGCATACGTACCCCGGCCCATGCCCTTGCGCGCGCGATGGCGGCTTTGCTGCGTATCCACGCCCGCCTGAAGGTCCCAGCCCGTCCACTTCCAGCCTAGCGCGATGCGCCCGCCGGTCGTGCGCCGGTCGACGTTGGACGCCATCGGCATCGGCATTGCACTGGCCGGATTGGGGTCGCGCAGCGTGTAGTTGTCCATGACGTGGTCGGCATGGTTGTAGAACACGCTGCCCTCGATCGCGTCGAGCGCGCCGCCGATGGCCCGCTTCTCGACCCGCAGGCTGTAGCTCTCGCGCCGGAACTGTGCGCCGTCCATGCCACGACCTGCGTAGCGCGCCTGCCCGTCGCCGACGCCGGCGTTGAGCTCGAGCACGGTGTCGGCATCTGGCGTCCAGCCCAGTGCCACATCCCCGTTCCACTTCTTCCACGACGAGGGCACCACGACGCCGTCGCCGTCCTCGTAATCGTCGGCTTCCGAGCGGTTGCCGCTCACACGCAGATAGCCCTGCGGCGCGCCGGCCACGAGGTCGAGCACCTGGTCGTTGCGGCCGTTCGAACCGCCCAGCAGGCTACCGTTGATGCGTACGCCCGGCGCTTCTAACACCGGCGTCTCGCGTTCGAAGCGCACCGTGCCGGCCGAGGCGCCCGGGCCCCACAACACCGTCTGCGGCCCCTTGATCACGACCAGGCTGTCGAAGGTTTCCGGCGAGACGTAGGACATCGGGTTGTCCATCCGCGATGGGCACGCGCCGGGCATGCTGCCGTCGTTGGTGAGCAGGTTCAGGCGCGAACCGAACATGCCGCGCAGCACCGGGTCGCCGTTGGTGCCGCCGTTGCGCAGCGCGGTGAAGCCGGGAATGGTCTTGAGGTAGTCGGCGCCATCGCTGGCCGGCACCGGCTGGCGCGGCAGGCGCGGGTCGAGGTCGTAGGTCAGCGGCGACACCGGTGCGGCGGTCACCAGCACGGCGTCGAGGTTGACGGGTTCGGGCAGGTCGTCGGCCTGGGCGGCGAGCGGTAGCGCCAGCGCGCAGGCGATGGCCATCGCGATGCGGGAGGCGCGTTGCGCCTGGGGAGGTGTGGACAACATGGAAGAGCTCCGGATCGAACGTCGCCGGCCCTGCCGGTGACGCATGCGGCTTCGTCGAAACGCAGGCCTTGTGGCCGGTCGACGTCTGGGATTGGGAATGCGGGCGCGCGCGGCCCTGCCCCCGGCATCACGCCACGGGCGTGCGCTTGGACGGTGCGCGCTGGAACCGGGATTCCGCGGTCAGGCAGCGATCGCGTGCGTTGGAGGGCCTTGCCCGCCGAGGCCACGGAGATTGGTCGCAGCGATACGCCCGACCGACTGGAACCGGACTGGCGGCGCTGCGGCCCATACGGTCGGAGACACCACGACCGGCACCTTGGACAGCAGCGTCAGGTGCGAGGCGAGCGGGCAGTAGCCGCAATGGCCGTCCGCGCCCGCGTGCTCGCGCGCGCCCTCGTGCGGGTGGTCGTCCGCGGCGGCATGGCCTGCTGCGTGCGCGTGCGCAGGCGCGGCCGCAGACGACAGCGCAGTCTCGGCCTGCACGCCGGCCTGGAGCCGGCTGATCGCCGGCGCCACAGCGAGCAGCAGCATCGCCAGCAGGGCAAGCCAGTGCCATGCCGACGGCGCATTCCGCGACTGACCATATCGCCTGCGCAACGCCATCACGCGCGGCCTCACCGCATCGCACCGACGCAAGACCGGCAGTGCGGATCGCAGTGGACGAGGGCGGTACGTGTGCATGGCTGCAGTGTCCGTGCAACCGGCCTCAGTCACCTTGACCACGATCAAGTGCGCGCTGGATCCAGCGTCGACGGCAACGCCAGCGAAGCCGGACGGCACGCGCAGGCCGTCGGTCCGGACTGGGCGGACTCAGGGGCGTGCCGCAGGCGGGTCGAGCCTGACCGCCAACGGCCGCAGGAAGCGCTGGGTCAGCGGACCGACGCCGAACGCGAACACCAGCGTGCCCAGGCCCGCGGTGCCGCCAAGCAGCATGCCGATCACCAGTGCCGACAGTTCGATGCCGGTGCGCACGCTGCGGATCGACCAGCCTGTCCGGCGCGCGAGCCCCGTCATCAGCCCGTCGCGCGGGCCCGGCCCCAGTTGCGCACCCACGTACAGCGCGGTGGCGAACGCGCACGCGACCACGCCGCCGAGCATGTAGGCCCAGCGCAGCGCCAAGCCTTCGGGCACGGGCAGCCACAGCAAATGCAGGTCGGCGAACGGGCCCAGCAGGAACGTATTCGCCAACGTACCCAGCCCCGGCATCTGCCGCAGTGGGATCCATGCCAGCAGCACCGCCAGCGCGGTGACGACCATCACCATGCCAAACGACATCGGCACATGTCGCGTGGCGCCGAGGTGGAACACGTCCCAGGGCGAGGCGCCCACTGCGGCACGGATCATCAGCGCGATCGCCAGCCCGTAGATCCACAGGCCGATCAGCAACCGGCCCAGGCGTTCGGGCAGGCGACCGGCGCGCAGTTGGGCGAGCGGACCAAGGTTGGCGAGGGTCGGGGCGGAGGTCGCGTGCATGACGTCACGATGTCGAAAATTGGCCCTTTCCGATAGAGCCATTTGTGACATAGTGGCCCGGATGCAACGCAGCCTCGCACCCGAACGACTCGCCGCCTTGGTCGGCCGCCTCGATGGCGCGCCGGCCTACCGCGCGCTGTGCCAGGCGCTGCAGGAGCTGATCGGCGACGGCCGCATCCCGATCGACACCCGGCTGCCCAGCGAGCGCGCGGTCGCCGGTGCACTCGGCGTGTCGCGCAACACCGTCACGCGTGCCTATGCCGAACTGGCATCGGCGGGCTTTGCGACCGCGCGCCAGGGGGCGGGCACATTCGCCGCGGTTCCGGTCGCCCGGCGCCGCGCACACGACCACACGCTCGGTGCGTCGAAGTTCGCCGACGACGCGATCGACCTGACCCGCGCCGCGGGTTCGGCCACGCCGGGCACCGCAGCCGCATATGCGCGCGCGCTCGCGGCGCTGCCGGCCTACCTGTCGGGCGACGGTTATCTGCCGTCCGGCTTGCCGGCCTTGCAGGCGCGCATCGCGGCCAGCTATGCGCGGCGTGGGCTGCCGACGACGCCGGGCCAGATCGTCGTCACATCCGGCGCGCTCTCGGCGCTCGCGATCGTCGCGCGCACCCTGTCGCGTCCGGGCGACCGCATCGCGGTGGACACCCCGGTCTATCCCAACGCGATGGGGGCGCTGATGCTGGGCGGCGCGCGGCTGGTCGCCGTGCCGATGGGCGATCCGCTCGGCGACGCAGGCTGGGACCTCGACGGTCTGGAGGCGACGTTGCGGCAGGCCCGGCCACGGCTGGCCTACGTCATCGCCGATTTCCACAACCCGACCGGCCTGCTGATGGACGCGGCCCAGCGCGCGCGCTACGCCACCGCGCTGGCGGCCATCGGCACCCAGGCCATCGTCGACGAGACCTTGCAGGCAACCGGCTTGTCCAACGCGCCGATGCCGGCGTCGTTCGCCACGTTCGCGCGCGACGCGATCACCGTCGGCAGTGCCTCCAAGCTGTGCTGGGGCGGCCTGCGCGTGGGCTGGATCCGTGCGCCGCAGCCGCTGGTCGAGCGGCTGGTCGCCACGCGCGTACAGCTCGACCTCGGCAGCTCGCTGTTCGATCAACTGGTGGCCGCCGAACTGCTCGACGACGGGCCGATGCTCGCGGCCCGCCGTGAGCAGGTCCGCCGCCAGCGCGATGCGCTCGCACACGCGCTGCAGACCCACCTGCCCGACTGGCGCTTCCGGCTGCCGACCGGCGGCTTGAGCCTGTGGCTGCGGCTGCCCCACGGCAGCGCGACCGAACTGGCCGCGGCGCTCGAACGCGACGACGTGCATCTCGCGCCGGGGCCGGCGTTCGCCGTCGACGGCGGCTTCGACCACTGGCTGCGGATGCCCTACGCGAAGTCGGAGGCGCTGCTGCTCGACGCCGTCGAGCGGATGACCCTCCGCTGGACGGCGTTGCCACGCGCGCGCGGGCGCGAACGGCACACAACGTCCGCGCCGCTTCTGATCGCCTGATCCAGCGCCCCTCGACGGCTGCACTGCGCCGGCGCTGGCACACTTTCTCGTTTCCGCCACCGCCCTAACCTCGCATGACGCTCACCCTCGACGCCTACGCCACCTTGCGCGATCCGCCGCCACTCGACGTGCCGCATGTGCATCACGCCCGCTGGGGGCGCAACGATCCGGCGCTGGCCGCGCATCTGCAGACGCGCATCGCGAACGTCATGCACGTCGCGCGCGAGCAGATGACGGCGCAGCGCTATCACACGTTCCGTCATCTGCAGCGCACGCACTGGCACTATCGGGTGGAGATCACACGCGATGCGTTGCCGGCGTTCCAGCAGTGGGCGGAAGATGCGAACGCGATCTACGCGGACGCCGACGGCGATGTCCATGCGCCGAACGGCCAGCGTCTTGTCGGCCATGCCGGGGCCGATCCCGATGCCGAGGTGCCCTATCCCGCAGATGCGCGCCATCGCCGCGCACGCACCTTGGAGGCCCTGGCCGCGAGGTCGCTGCGCGTGCCGGCCTCGCTGCCGCCCGTCGTCGGCGAGGGTGAGGTCGTCCTGCGCAGCCCCGACGAAATGGCGGGCCGCATGCTGGCGCTGATGGCGGTGGCGATTCGCGGCGAAACCCTCAACGAAGGCGATCCGCTGCCGCTGGCCGACATCCGCGCTCGTCTGGCGGCCGGCTGGCCGGCGCTGTCGCCCAAGGAAGCGGCCTTCCTGCACGACGAGGCACCGACGCGCCAGCAGACCATCGATGCGGTGTGGCGTTACGAAGCACTCGCGGTCCTGCAGTGGGCGCTGGGGCTGTCGGAGGCGCTGCCGTTCCCGGACCGGATCTGCGATGTGCCCGAATGCGCGCAACGGGCGCTCGCCTGGGCCGACGGCACGCTGCCGGCACTGCCGACGCCACGCCCAGCCGCCGAGATCCTCGATGCGCTCGATCTGCATCTGCGGCTGCACTGGCTGGTCCGCCAGGCGCAGCTCGACGCCCAGGCGCCGGCCGGCGGCCTCATCGGCGGCGTGGTGATCGAGCGCCATCACGCGCTCAACTGGCTGGTGCGGTTCGAGGACGCCGACTGGGACGACGTCGACACGCCGACCTGAGTCGGGCTGCGGCGCACGGCCGCGCCGGACTCAGCGATATGGACCCGGGCCGCGCCAGACCGGCTCGCCGCGACGATAGACCTGCTGCATGTTGATGACCTCGCGCGCATCGCCGATCTTCGCCAGCGCCGGGTCCTCCGGATCGAGCAGTCGGCACGGCCCCGAATCGCGCCGCAGCGCGGTCTCCAGCGGGCAGGCCATCAGCTTGCGCGTTCCCGGTAACGGCAGGAACACCTCGGTCATGCCCTGGTCGCGCCAGGCCTGCAGCCGGGTTTCGCTGCGCAGGTCGTAATAGACCTGGTAGCCGCCCACTTCCAGGCTGGGATGGTCGGCGTCCGAATCGCGGCCGCGCGTGCGTCCGGCGGTCGGGCTTCGGGTCATGCCGGCGTTCACGGGTGCGGTCTCGGTGGGCAGCATGCCCGGCGGCTGCCCCCAGGTGTGGTCGCGCCGCGGCGGCGATGGCGGACTGGCGGCTTGTGCCTGCGCAGGCGCGGGTGTGGGGGGCGGCACCGCCTGCGGTAGCGCGGGCTGCGGTGCCGGGCGCGGCGGGTCCATCGGGACGTCCGCAGGCGCCCGTCGCTCCGGCGGCAAGGCCAGTTCCGCGCGTTCGACGCGCGTGGTCTGCAGGCGCGAGGCCGCTGGCGGCGGCGCGACCGGCGGACGCGTGGGCGGCGGCGGGCTGGGCGGCGCCTCAGCGGTCTGCGGTGGCGGGATGCCGATGAAGTCCACGACCATTCGGCTGCCGGACGAGGCCCCCTGCGGCGACGTCACCGGCACCGGCGTCGACGCCAGCAGAAGCAGCACCGCGAGTACGTGCACCAGCAGGCTGCCCAGCGCGGCGAGCCAGGGTTGCAGACGTTCGATACGGGGTTCGATTCGGGCGCCCGCGCGGCGCGGTGCAGTGCTCATGCCGCCTGTAAGGCGTCGGGGAAGCGGGCCTTCATGCGGGTGCCAGGAGGGACGACCGGGGAGTTCGGCATCCTAACGCGATGCGGCCCCGGATCGGCGCCGCGTACGGTCGCCATTGCACGTCGAACGGTGCTGCGAACCGGAAAACGGCAGCGGCAGGGATCGTCTTGCGACGAGTACGCGAACGGCCCGGTGCAAGCGCACCGGGCCGTCGCCGCGATATCGCGCGTCAGTCGCGCAGTTCGGCCGGCACCTTGCCGCCGTTCTCGGCCAGCTTGCGCATCACCGCCTTGTGCAAGGCGATGTTCTGCTCGGCGCTGCCGTGCGCGCCGGCATTGACGCCCAACTCGGTCGCCAGTTCCTTGCGGGCATCGAGGCTGGAGTCGAGGTCGAGCAGCTTCAGCAGGTCGACGATCGAATGCCGCCAGTCGGACTTGCCGCCCTTCTCCTGCGCAATGCCGGTCAGCACCGCTTCGACATCCACCGGCTCGGCGGCAGCCGCCGCAGGCGCCGGATTGCGCGCGGGCGGCGACACCTTGGGATCGTCTTCGCTGCCGGTGAAGACGACGGCCTTGGGCTGCTTGGTCTCGGCCGGCGGTGCGGGGGTGGCCTTGCGGCCGAAAATGCGATCGGTGATCTTGGAGAACAGGCCCATGCGTGACGCTCCATCTGTCGGGAGCGGCGATTGTGCGATCGGGGTCGCAAAGATCGTATGAAAGCGGCCTGCCCCTCTACCGATCGCCCTGGCCCACGATGCCGGGCGCACCAGCCTCTGCGTGCATTGCGCTGCGTATCGGTCCTCCGGTCGCCGTTGACGCCCGGCACGGCAACACCGCGGACATCATGCGCGGCGACTCCGAAGGGTTCATTCCACATCTCGTCAACCGGCTCAACGGTCTGCTCGCCGATCACGGCCCTATCGATGCCTCCCTTACGTCGACGGGAGACGACGATGCGCCATCCCCGACAGCGGCCGCGGACTGACGCTCACGCCCAGTGGCGCGCTCGGGCTGCAGCGCGGATGTCGGAGACTCCCACTGCACGGCGCTTGCCCCGCACGCGGGAAGTCGAGCTCGGACGGACCATCGCTTGTGGAACGCGGCACGGGACGGCGATCGCGCCTCAGTACGGACTGGCGACCGGGCGCACGACGACTTCGCTGACATCGACATCCGTCGGCTGTTCCATCGCATAGGCGATCGCGCGTGCGACCGCCTCGGGCGCGATCGTGATGCGACGGAAATCCGCATGCCCTCGGCCGCGCCCGCATGGGTGATGGTGTCGGCAAGCTCCGAAGTCGTGGTACCCGGGCTGACCACGGTCACTCGCAGGCGGTCGGTCTCCTGGCGCAGACCTTCCGACAGCGCCCACACCGCGTACTTGGTCGCGCAGTACACCGCCGATGTGGGAAACACGCGGTGGGCGCCGATCGAGGCGACGTTGACTACGTGCCCGAAGCCCTGCCGCTCCATCGCCGGCAACACCGCGGCAATACCGTGCAGGACGCCGCGCAGGTTCACATCGATCATCCGGTTCCATTCGTCGCGCTTGAGCGCCGACAGCGGCGAGAGCGGCATCACACCGGCGTTGTTGACGATGGCGTCGAGGCGGCCGTGCGCAGCGAGCGCGTGATCGGCGAAGGCCTGCATGTCGTCGGGCGACACGACATCCAGCGCACGCGCCTGCGCGCGCCCGCCGGCAGCGACGATCTCGGCGACCAGGGCGTCGAGACGTTCGGTCCGCCGCGCGCCGAGCACGACGGTCGCGCCGCGGACCGCAAGCTCGCGCGCCGTGGCGGCGCCGATGCCGCTGCTGGCGCCGGTGATCAGGATGATGCGGTCGGTCAGGGTCTGCATGAGACGGTCTCCAGTGGGGAGCGCCCACGGTAGGCGTCGTGCAACGCGGCCGGAACTCCCTGGCCGCTGGACGTATTGGTTAGACTCGCTAACCAATGGACCTCGACCTCAACCTGCTGCGCGTCTTTCTCGCCGTCGCCGAAGGCCCCAACTTCCGCGACGCCGCCGACCGGCTCGGAGTGACGCGCTCAGCGGTCAGCCAGGGCATCCGCCGGCTCGAAGACGCGCTCGGCATCGCGCTGGTCCACCGCTCCACGCGCAGCGTGCGCCTGACCGACGCCGGCGAGCGCCTGCATCGCCAGGTCGCCATGCCGCTGGCCGCACTGGGCACCGCACTCGAGGAAGCCGTCGATGACGGCCCGCCGCGTGGCCTGTTGCGCGTCGCGGTCACCTCGATCGCCGAGCGCTTCCTGTCCGGGCCGCTGATCGCGACATTCGCCCGGGCCTATCCCGGCATCACGCTGGATGTGACTGTCACCGACGAGGTCTTCGACATCGTCGCTGCCGGCTTCGACGCCGGCGTGCGCCTGGGCGAGGTGATCGAGCAGGACATGGTCGCCGTGCCGCTAACCGGCCCGCAGCGCGAAGTCGCCGTCGCCGCGCCGGACTACCTCGCCCGCCACGGCGTGCCTGCGCACCCGCGCGAGCTCCTCGCACACCGCTGCATCGGCTGGCGCGTGACGCCAGCCGTCGCGCCGCACCGCTGGGAGTTCGTCGAGGACGGCCGCCCGTTCGACGTGCAGGTCGCCCCGCAGATCACCACCAACGACATGCTGCTGATGATCCGCACCGCACTGGCCGGCGGCGGCATCACCTTCGGTATCGAGGACACCTTCGCGCCCTACCTCGCACGCGGCGAACTGGTGCCGCTGCTGCAGGCCTATCTCCCGCCATTCCCGGGCTTTTTCATGTACTTCCCGAACCGCCGGCACCAGCCGCCGAAGCTGCGCGCGATGATCGAGCATGTGCGAGCGTATCGGGAGAATGACCGCTGACGACGCCGGCATTGCGATCGCGGCGCCGTTGCCTTGGTATCGAATGCGGCCTAGGACTGAGCACCGTCGCAAGAAGGCCGCGGATGCCGTCGCCGCCCCGCCCGAGAAGTTTGATTACGCAGCGTCAGTCGGAGCGCGTTTCGAGGTAGCTGACAAGATCGGGCAAGGCACGTTGCACGGTTTCCCATACCACGCCCATGTCGATCTCGAAGTATCCGTGCGCGATGCGATTGCGCAACCCCTTCATACCCGCCCAGGGAATGCCGGGGTACCGTGCGATGCGCTCTGGGTACCGCTCGATCATCTTTGCCGCAATCTCGCCGATGATCAGCAAGTTCATGGCAACCGCTTGTTGAGTGCGGGAGTCGTTGAGGAACTCCTCGCGTGTCATGCCTTCCACGTAACCGCAGGCTTGCTGCGCCGCCCCACGCATGTCATCGAGCCAACCCTCGAATCGGTCGGGGCTCACAGCGGCCGAGCTTCCCGCAACACGGTATCCCGGAACCGGGCCGGTAGATCGCCAGGCGTGCGCACGTCGACCGGGACACCGAGCAGTTCCTCTAAGGCAACCTGCAGCCCGCCGAGGTCGAACAGCGTGGTCTCGGGCGTAGGGTCTACCAGCAGATCGAGGTCGCTGCCGTCACGATCGGTGCCATGGATCACCGATCCATACACGCGCGGATTGGCGACGCGAAAGCGGCGCGCGGTGCCGCGCAAAGCGGTCAACTGGTGGCGGATGGCGTCGGAGGGTTTCATGGCCTTCTATCTCATCTGCGGACAATTTCTTGCGCTGGACCGGGTCCATAGTAACGGGTCGCTCGTCGGCATCTCGCAAAGCCACCGGAGCAGTGAGAATACTTCAGCCCTGCGTCACCGCACGGCTATCACGTTGATGAAGAGATAGCGTTAGGCGCGACCAGACTTGCCGAAGGCCGACGGCGTGCACAACGCCGAACACCAGACAGATCGCTGAGCTGACATACCAGAATGCAATGCTGTTGTCAGGGAATGTTTCCGTCAGAAAGAAAAATCCCAGGCCACGCAACAGATACACAAGGGTAATGGCCAACAGAACCCAGCGCAGCAAGGGCAGGCGGCCAATCAGCCCAGCACCTGAGGCCGCATACAGCGACCATATCGACAGGATCCCGGCAATGCTCAATGTCACGAGGGTCGGGTACCAATGCCCAGCCGCTGCCATCTGAGCCATGCCCTCGCCGGCACCGAGCAATCGGTATCCAGCAGGACCCACAGCAATGCAGACAAGATGCAGCAGCGCGGCGAGCGCGCTCAGGCCGGACGCGATGACCAGGCATTTATTGACTGGAGCAGACTGTCGGATCACGGGGTTGTCTAACATCTGATTTCGCCTTGCAGCGAATCGAGCCAGGCTGAAGCAGTGGTCACATGGTTGCAAGGCATTCACGACCGCCCGTTCCACATGCAGGTCGCGCCGCAGAGCACCGCCAACGACATGCTGCTGATGATCCGCGGTGGCCGGCGGCGGTCGCCCGAAACGACGACGGCAGGCCCGATGCCGGACCTGCCGCCGCGATGACGCGCTATCGATGGCTTAGAAGCGGAACTCGCCGCCCACGGTCACGTTCTCCACGTCGACCTCGATCCCCGAAAACTCGCCGCGATGGCGCGTGTAGTTCAGGCTCAGGCCCCAGCGGCGGTTGATGTCGTAGCCGAGCGTCGCGCCGTAGTACGGCTTGGTCGAACCCTCGTCGTCGACGACATCGAATGTGTCCTCGCGGATCTGCGCGACCATGCGCGCCACGCCCGCGCGCGCGCCAACGAAGAAGCCGGTGCCATCTGCGCCGAAGTTGTGCTTCAGCGCCACGCCCACACCAAACGTCACCAGATCGAAATCGGTGTCGTAGCCCAGGTCTTCGGTGTACAGCGTGCCCGCATGGCCTTCGACGGCGATGTTCGGCGTGAACCAATAGCCGCCGCCGAACAACGCCGAGGTGTCCGAGTCGCTTTCGCGCAGACCGCCATAGCGGGCCTCGGTGTCCGCGCTGCCGACCTCGGCGCGGATGAAGGCGCCGCTGGCGGCGGCGTGCGTCGAGGCGCCGGCCAACGCGATGGCGGCGGCAAGAATCAGGGTGTGCTTCATTCAGGTCCTTCCAGAAAGTGGATGCCCATCCGGGCGCGCGCACTGTGGGACCGGGCTACGGCGATGTCAATATTTCGTTAATTCGAGAGTGGGCTCGACTGACGCCCACCTTGACCCGCGCGCCGTATCAGCACCTCCAAGATCGCCAGCCTCAAGCCGCTGCGGTCACCCGCGGGTGCACGACCTAACCAGCATGCGGCCCGTGGTGCCTACGAATGGCGGCAATCCCGCCCGCGGACAGCAACGTCATGGCAAAAAAACCGCAGCCGCCGCCACGGACACCTTGGCCCAGTGGAGGTGACGCTCTGTATCGCCGGGCGGCGCGTACGCGGCCCAGTAGTGAAACACCAACAGATTGGAGCACCACAGCGCGCCAGCAAGGCTCCCAACGAGCACAAGCCAAAGGACGCCTTGGAGAACCCGAGATTCGAAAAATTGATGCGCCATCAAGCATGTCCCAACCGCGTACCCGCAGTGGCCTGAGATACCTGCGTGTTCCGAGCAATGCATCCATTCAGTCGAGACCTGAGGGAGCCCACAGTCGAAAGGAACTTCAGATCAGGCCCTATGGATGCGCAGCGCTATAAAGGCGAAGCGCTTCGTCCCTGTCACGTATCGAACGCATGAACACGCCTGGTTTTATCCCGACAAACCCGTCCCCTTGAAGCAGCAACAGTCGCACAGCGGTATCGCCCTCATGCGCATCCGCCACTTGTCCGAGACTGTAGTGCAAGTGGCTTGCAAGCGGCACGGACAGCACTTTGGGGACTGTCGCTGCGTTCGTGACGAGCACCTCGTCGACCGCAATCACGAGTCTGATGGTATTTGTCATCCCAGGACCAGTCCTCGCCGCTCGGTCCAGAACAGGCTGACCGTATTCGTCGATCATGTCGACGCCGGTGACGCGGCCAATCAAGATGTGATCAGCGCTCTGACTCATTTCTTCGAGCGTGGCCTCGAAGGGGAACCCTGCGAAACCCGTGGATGGAGCGAGCACAGCAAGGAAAATGATGAGTACGTATCTCATGCCTATCCTCGGGCGGGAATGAATCCAAAGCTGTAATCGATTGGACGAAGGCCGCGCAGCTCGTTCGAAGACGGCCACACTGCGCCTCGTCCGGCTGCCACTGTGCCAGCTGACCCCTCTGGTTGCCAGGACAGCAGGATCGATCCCTAAGCCCTCGGCAGGTTCACTTTTCCACTCGCTTCCATCAGGCTCGTCTCTGCCCGAACTCGATGCCGACCGCCTTGCCCACCGCGCCCAAATCGCTGCTGCTCGACGGTAGCCGGATCCACGACATCGCGTCGTTCTACGACGAGATCAACCGCGTCTTCATGGCGGAGGTCGACTGGACGCTCGGGCCGAGCCTGGATGCACTCGACGATATGCTCTATGGCGGATACGGCGCGCTCGACGGCGATGCGCCGGTCACGCTGGTGTGGACAGCGTTCGAGAAGAACCGGCAGGACCTGGGCGTGGAGACGACGCGCCGCTTCCTGCAGGCCAAGCTCGATCAGCCCGAGCGCTTCAACGTGGCGCATGTGCAGCGCCAGCTCGATGCGCTGGAGGCCGGC
The DNA here is from genome assembly GCF_039674105.1 of Luteimonas sp. TWI596. Taxonomy (NCBI): domain Bacteria; kingdom Pseudomonadati; phylum Pseudomonadota; class Gammaproteobacteria; order Lysobacterales; family Lysobacteraceae; genus Luteimonas; species Luteimonas sp. TWI596. The sequence continues at coordinate 30,955 of NZ_JBDJMU010000013.1, read as the reverse complement.
ACCGGACAGACGTATTTCGAGATCGTGCTCGAGATTCTGGCCAGCCATCCGAACATCGAGCTGGTTGTGCGCTGACTTTGGCCCTGCCCACCGGGCACACCACTCGCCCGGCGGACGGGCCGCGCGATGCGCGCGCAGGGCGCCGGTCCTGTTGCACCGGCGCCCTGCGCGCCGCGTCGGCCGTGGCTCAGTGCAGCGGCACGCGCAGCTGCGACGGCGCTTCGCGCGGCGAGGCGAACGTGAGTGCGCGCCCCGGCGCGGTGGCATCGGCATAGCGCAGGTCGAGTGTGTCCACGACCAGCACCAGCCTGCGACCCGCGGGGATCTTCGCGGCTGTGGCCTCCAACGCGATGTCCAGCGTCCGGGGCTGGCCGGGCACCGCGTCGCGCAGGCTGTAGGGCTTGTGCGTGAGCAGTTGGCCCATGCCCAGCGCGTCGACGCTGTACAGATAGGCGAACAGCGAAACCTCGCGGCGGTCGGGCACCACGGTGATCCGCAGTGTCGGCGCGCCAGCCAGGATGCGCCCGTTCGGGTAGACCGGCCCCGCCCAGACAGCGGCACCCAGCCGCGAGACCAGCGGCATCGAGGTGACCACGGGCACACCGAAGCCTTGCAACAGGCCGCCGATCAGCACCGGACCGGCCTCGGCGACGGTCGGCACGCCGGTGGCGATGCGGTGGTTCCAGCCGGTGGCGTCGCGTGCGGCCAGGGTGCCGGTCGCCTGCACTAGGCCGGACGGGCGGGTCAGTCCGTACGTCACCTGGTCCGCCTGGACGGCGTCCCAGTCCGCGTAGGCGAGCCATTGGCCGTCGAGCGTGGCAAGCCGCACCGCCGGCTCGGACGCATCCGGGTCCCGACCTTTGAGGTGACGGTCGAACCAGCGGGTGGTGGCCTCGTACACCGTGTTCGGCAGGCCCAACGCGCCCGGCAGTTCGGCGGTCGCATGGTCGCCCTGGCTGAGCAGCAACTGCCGGGGGCCACGCAGCCGTTGGTAGAAGTCCACGGACTGATTGGGCGGGAACAGGCTGTCGTTGAACGCGTTGGCGATCAGCACGGCGGTGCCGTTGCGGTTGATCTCGTCGACCTCGTGCACCGCGCCGCGGCTGGCCGCTTGCGGCAGGAAGCCCTCGACCGCGCCGTCGTAGTCGCCGAGGGCGACCCGGGCGGTGATCGCCGCCAGCTCCTGACCGGGCCGGCCGGTCAACGCGCCCGCGCCCACCAGCAGGGCGACGCCCTGTCGGCTGACGGTGCGGTTCGCGTAGAGCGAGGCCTCCAGGTCGGCCCAGCCACTCAGCGCCGCGACCGCGCGAATCCGCGGGTCGCGCGCCGCCGCCAGCAAACTGACGCCAGCGCCATACGAGATGCCGGACGCACCGATCGCGTCCGGGTTGGCCGGTGTATGCGTCAAGGCCCAGTCGATCACCGCGCTGACGTCCTCGACCGTCGGCGGCCCGGCGATATCGATCCGGCCGGCCGAATCCCAGAAGCCGCGCGAGGTGTAGCTCACCACCACGTAGCCATCATTCGCCAGTTGTGCGGCGCGGCCGACGTATTCCAGATTCGGGAGCGACCAGCTGGCCGGCATCACGATCAGCGGAAACGGGCCGGGGCCGTGCCCGCGCGGCACCAGCACCAGGGCGCCCAGCTGCGTGCCGTCCCAGCTGGGGATGCGTTCGTAGGTCTTGTTGAATCCCGCGGCCGAGGCAGCAGTGCAGACAGCCAGCAACACGCACAGCGCAAGCCAGCGGATCAGTGAGCGGCTCATACAACGGTCCTCCAGTAGGCGCCGGACCGGCGGGTCCGACCGACATCCAAAGGCCCGCCGCGGGGGAGGTGAGCAACTCGACCATACCATCAAGTATGGAGATGTGGATCAGGATCGTCGGCGGCCTGTCGCGCACGGTCGGCGGCAGGGCGCCATCGCCCATGCCCGGGGCCGCACGCCCGTAGCGGACGGCCGGGGTCGCCGAGCCGCTATCCTTGCGCGCTCGTTTGATCCACACGGTCCGTCCAGGCCGTCCCGCTCCCCCGTACCGGCACGACCATGTCCCTGACCTCTTTCCTGCGCGCGCGCGACATCGAGTTCTCGCTGCGGCGCTACGGCATCGAGGCGCTCAACGCAATGACGCTGGGCCTGTTCGGCTCGCTGGTGATCGGGTTGATCCTCAAGACCGTCGGCGGCTGGACCGCACAGGCCTGGCTGATCGACGCCGGCACGATGGCGCAGCAGGCGATGGGGGCCGCGATCGGCGTAGCGGTGGCCTATGGATTGAAGGGCCCACCGATCGTGATCTTCGCCAGCGCCGCGACGGGCCTGCTGGGCGCCAAGCTCGGTGGACCGGTCGGCTGCTTCGTCGCGGTCGCGGTGGGAACCGAGATCGGCAAGCTGGTCAGCCGCACCACGCCGATCGACATCATCGCAACGCCGGCCGCGGCCCTGGTCGCCGGCTTCGCCACCGCACACGCGCTGGCGCCGGTGATCGGCAACGTGCTGGCGGTGACCGGGCAGACCATCGAGTGGGCGATGACGCTGCAGCCGTTGCTGATGAGCGTGCTGATCGCGGTGACGATGGGGATGATCCTGACCGGCCCGACCTCGAGCGCGGCGCTGGCGATCTCGCTGGGCCTGGGTGGCCTGGCCGGCGGCGCGGCGACCGCAGGCTGCGCGGCGCAGATGGTCGGCTTCGCGGTCATGAGCTGGCGCGAGAACGGCACGTCCGGGCTGCTCAGCCAGGGCCTGGGCACGAGCATGCTGCAACTGCCCAACATCGTGCGCAATCCGCGAATCTGGATGCCGCCGACGCTGGCCGGCGCGATCCTCGGCCCCGTCGCGACGCTGGGCTTCGGCATGCAGAACGTGCCGACGGGCTCGGGCATGGGCACCAGTGGCTTCGTCGGTCAGGTCGGCACACTGGCGGCGATGGGGAACGCACCGTCGGTGTGGCTGTCGATCGGCCTGTTGCATTTCCTGGCGCCCGCCCTGCTGACGCTGGCCATCGCCGCGCCGATGCGCCGCCGCGGCTGGATCCAGCCCGGCGACCTCAAGGTCGACGCAAAACTCTGACCGCACTATGCCGGGTCAGCGTGCGGGGGTCAGGGTCGCTTTTCCCGCAGTGATGTCGCAGCTGCTGTTTGGCTGAGGGAAAAGCGAGCCTGACCCCGGTTTTAAAAGCGACTCTGACCCCGGTTTTTAGGCCCAGAGTTGCTCGATGGTGTTCAGGGCCAAGCCCTGGGTCGGCGCGGTGGGGGCCTGAGAGATGCAGCCGCTGACGCCGAGGTCTTCGCGCATGCTCTCGACCGCCTGACGCGCGGCATCGACGGCGGCGGCGGCGTTCTGCGCGTCTTCAGCCGCAAGGGCTGCGGCCGCTTCGGTCACCTGGGTGGAGGTCTGGGAGGCGATGTCGGCCACGGACTGCGCCGCGTGCGCGGTCTGCGATGCCGCCGCTTCGGCGCGCGACAGGGCGGCCTCGGCGGTGCAGGCATCGCCCACCTTCGCAGCCTCCGCAGCGGCCTCGGCCGAGCTCACCGCCTCGGCCGAAGCCGGGCCCATCGATTCGACGGCGCTGGCGGCGGCATCGTTGGCCGCGGACTGCGCGGCATCGTTGGCGGCATCTGCTGCGCCAGAACCACCCGAAACGCCAGAAGCGCCATCGGTCATGTCGTTTCTCCTGATCGGAAAAGGGGCACCGCGTGCAAACGCGGTGGATGGCGGACAACGTAATCGCGGCGGTTGCGGCCAGGATCTGGGGTTCGCCCTAGGGGCGCGCGCGCCGGTTCATTGTGGCGTCATCCATTCCCGACCGCGCCACGACGGCGCAGGCGTGGCCGAACAGCACTGTCCAGGCGCATCGCAGCGCGCGCGCCGGTTTGCGTGCGGCCAGCCCGCCCGGTAGGGTGGCGAGGTGGTCATCCACACCGTGTGTCGTCCGGTGTCGTTTCGTCTTCCGCCACGCCTCCCCCTTTTATTCGAATCTCAAGGAGATCCTCATGGAGATCGCCGCTGCACGCGTTGCCAGCATCCACTACACCCTGACCAACGATGCCGGGCAGGTGCTCGACAAGTCGCCCGCCGATCAGCCGCTGCGCTACTTCCACGGCGCCGGCAACATCATCCCCGGCCTGGAGAAGGCGTTGGCGGGCCGCAAGGTCGGCGACTCGCTAACCGTCGATGTGCCGCCGCAGGAGGCCTACGGCGAGCGCAACGACGCACTGGTCCAGGTGCTGCCGCGCGAAGCCTTCCAGGGCGTGGATACCGTCGAGCCTGGCATGCAGTTCCAGGCACAGGGCGGCCAGGGCGCGGTGCTGGTGACCGTGGTGGACGTGACCGACACGCAGGTGCGCATCGACGGCAACCATCCCCTGGCCGGCCAGACGCTGCACTTCGCCGTCGAAGTGGCCGAGGTCCGCGAGGCCACCGAGGACGAGAAGAACGTCGGCCGCGTGCAGGGCTGATACCGCGTTGTACCCCGGCCGCGCCGTCGTGGCGCGCGCCGGTCCGTCCGTCCCCCGGCCCGAGGAGATCTTCGCAATGACGTTGCTGCAATGGATCGGCCTTGGCCTGGCGATCGGCGTGGTCTACGCGGCCGTTCGCGCGGTGTGGGCGCGCTGGCGCGGGCGCTGAGCGCGTCCGCCCCCGAGGCGTTCGGCGCGCGTGATGTCAGAGCCGCGCGATCCGGAACCGCCTTCCCTTGATCTTGCCTTCGCGCAGCCGCGCAAGCGCCTGTGCGGCCTGGCCGCGTGCGATCGCGACATAGCTGCGGGTCGCGAATACGTCGATCTTGCCGATCGCCTCCTTGTGCAGACCGGCCTCGCCGGTCAGCGCGCCGACGATGTCGCCGGGGCGCAGCTTGTCGCTGCGGCCGGCGTCGATGCGCAGCGTGGCCATCGCCGCCGGCGGCACGTTCGTCGCCTTGCCGGACAACGGCATCAGCGTCTCCCAGCGCATCGGCTGGCCCAGGTGCGCCTCGATCGCCGTCGTGCGCGGCAACTCCCGTGGCGTCACCAGGTTCAACGCCAACCCGGTGCGACCGGCGCGGCCGGTGCGGCCGATGCGGTGCACGTAGGTATCGGGGTCGTGCGGCAGTTCGAAATTGACGACCGCGGCGAGGTCCTCGACATCGAGCCCGCGCGCGGCGACGTCGCTGGCGACCAGCACGGCGCAACTGCGGTTGGCGAACTGCAGCAGCACTTCGTCGCGATCGCGCTGCTCCATGTCACCGTGCAGCGCAAGCGCCGCGAAGCCGTAATGTGCCAGCGAGCCGGCGACCTCGACCACGTCGGCGCGAGTGTTGCAGAACACCACCGCCGACTCGGGCCGATAGCGCAGCAGCAGGGCGGCCAACAGCGGCGCGCGGCGCGCGGGTTCGACCTCGAAGCAGCGTTGATCGATGGCCGGGGCCTCGGTGTCGCCGCCGATGCCGATGCTGACCGGGTCGCGCAGCATCGCCGCACCCAGCGCGCGGATGTCGCCGGGAAACGTGGCCGAGAACAGCAGGCCCTGGCGGGTCTTGGGCGTGCGTCCGACGATGTCGCGGATCGGTTCTTCGAAGCCCATGTCGAGCATGCGGTCGGCTTCGTCGAGCACCAGCGTGCGTACATGCCGCAGGTGCAACGCCTTCTTCTTGGTCAGTTCCTGGATGCGTCCGGGGGTGCCGACGACGATATGCGGATCGTGGGTCAACGACGCGAGCTGCGGACCCAGCGGAATGCCGCCGCACAGCACCGAGACCTTGAGGTTCGGAATGCCGACCGCGAGCCGGCGCAGCTGGCGCGCGACCTGGTCGGCGAGCTCGCGCGTGGGGCACAGCACCAGCGCCTGCGTTTCCACGCGCGCCGGATCGAGCCGCTGCAGCAGGCCGAGCCCGAAGGCCGCGGTCTTGCCGCTGCCGGTGGGCGCCTGCGCGATGGTGTCGTGGCCGGCGAGGATGGCCGGCAACGCCTGCGCCTGGATCGGCGTCATCACCGTGTAGCCGAGGGCGGCGACGCCCTGCAGCAGGGCGGGCGACAGCGGGAGAGTGGAAAACGCGGTGGGCTCGGTCATCCGCACATGATCGCAGGCGCGGGCCGTGTGCGTGGCATCGGCGTCGCGGGCGAAGCGTCACGACAATGGCCGCACGCGGCTATGCACCCAATCCTGCCTGGTGCTTCAAGGCCAACCCATGCTCAGGCGCCATGCCGCTTGCGCTCGCGTTAGTGATACTTTAGTGTCACTCTCATGCGCACCGAACTCGTCACGACGCTCAAGCGCCAGGCCACCGAATTGCTGTCCGACATCGAACGGGACAGGCAGCCGATCCTCATCACGCAGCATGGTCTGCCCAGCGCCTATCTGGTGGATGTGGAGAGTTACGAGCGCATGCAGCAACGCATGTCGATTCTCGAAGGCATCGCACGTGGCGAACAGGCGATCGCCGAAGGCCGCGTTGCAAGCCACGACCAGGCCAAGGCACGTCTGGCTCGATGGCTGAAGTAGTCTGGTCGGAGCCGGCGATCGCGGACCTGGATGCCATCGCCGACTACATCGCGATCGAAAACCCGCGGGCTGCGGCGGCGTTCGTGGCGCGCGTATTCGTCCACGTCGAGCGACTCGCCGATCATCCGGCCAGCGGTCGCCGCCCTCCCGAGTTGCCCGGCTCGCGCTACCGAGAGATCGTTGAACCGCCGTGCCGTGTCTTCTATCGGCACGAGGGCCCACGCGTGCTCATCGTCCACGTCATGCGTTTCGAGCGCCTGCTGCGCATCGAACGTCTCGGCGTTCGCGCACGCACGGCCGGGAATCGCCCCCGCGATTGCGATTGATCCGCCCGCTCAGGCGTACAGCGTGGTCTGCGCGCCGTCCTCGACGATCGCGTGCGGCACGAAGCGGGCGCTGTCGCGGGTGATCGGGCCGTCGTCCTCGCGGATGCCGATGCCGCAGGCGACATCGCCGACCACCCAACTGCCGACCAGCGGATAGCGGCCGTCGAACTGCGGCAGCGGGTGCAGCGCTTGGCGGATGCAGGGGCCGGCATAGGGGCCTTCGCTCTCGAGCCAGCGGCCGTCGGGCAGATGCATGGCGACGTTCGCGCCTTCGCGCGAATGCAGCGGCTTGCGCACCCAGCCGGCCGGCAGCGCGCCGCCGTCGTCGAACGCTGCGGCCAACAGGTTGGGATGGCCCGGGTGGCGCTCCCACAGCAGCGGCAGGATGCCCTTGTTGCTGAGCAGTGCCTTCCACGGCGGTTCGAGCAGGCGCAGGCCCGAGCCGGGCAGCGCGCGGCCGAAGTCCTCGGCGAATAGGTCTTCGAGCGGGTAGAGCTTGAACAGCGTGCCGATCACGGTGTCGTCGAGGTCGGTGAAGCGGCCGTCGTCCGACAGCCCGACATCCTCGATCGCGATCGGCGCGCCATGCAGGCCGGCCTGGGCGGCGCAATCGCGCAGATAGTCGACCGTGCCCTGGTCTTCCTCGGAATCGCGCGAGGCGGCGAACAGCAGCGGCGGCGGCAGGTGCATCGACAACACACCGAAGCGCTCGACCAGCGCCTCGTGGATCGAATTGAACTGGTCGGCCTCGGCCGGCAGACGGCCGGTCTCGCGCTGGTCCTCCAGCCACTGCCACTGGAAGAACGCGGCTTCGAACAGCGAGGTCGGGGTGTCGTAGTTGAGTTCGTAGAGCTTGGCCGGGCCCCGGCCGTCGTAGGCGAAGTCCAGACGCCCGTAGAGATGGCCGTCGCGGCGACGCCAGCTCTCGGCGACCCAGTCGCGGAACGGCGCGGGAATCGCCAGGCGCTGCATCAGCGCATCGCTGCCGGCGATCTCATCGACCAAGTCGAGCGCCATCGCGTGCAGCTCGGCGCTCGGGTCCTCGAGGTCGTCCTCAATCTGGCGCAGGGTGAAGGCGTAGTAGGCGCGTTCGTCCCAGTAGCGGGCGCCGTCGATGGTGTGGAAGCGGAAACCGCTTTCGGCAGCGCGTGCGCGCCAGTCGCCGCGCTCGACGATCGGAATCCGCCGCACGCTCAGCCGCCGCTGCTGCGACCGCGTCCCGAGGCGCCGAAGCCGCCGCGCTGCGCGGTCATCGCGCGATCCGGGGTGGCGGCGACCGGCGTCAGGCCGGCGCGGCCGGCAGCCGTCGCACCGGACGGCCGCAACCAGCCGTCGGTGTTGCTGCGCCAGGCCGGGGTGGCCTGCGGCCGACCGGGGGCGGCGCCGCGTGCCTGGCCCGCGGCGGGCCGCTGGGCGAGCCCGGCGCGGTTGCCGCTCATCATCTGCGACAGGAAGAAGCCGGCCATCATCGGTCCGATGAACGAGTGCCCGGCCGTCGTGCGCTGCTCCACGCAATCCTCGGCCGGATAGTCGCGCGCGCAGGCTTCGCGGCTGCCGTACTGCGGGGCCGCATCGGCGGCCTGCTGGCGGGCCTGCTCGAACGCGACGCGGCAGTTGGAGGCATCGCCGGTGGCTTCGGTGCAGCGCTCGACCGAGGTGAACAGGCCTTCCTGCATCTGCACCGGCTGCTCGCGCTGGCAGGCGGTGAACAGCAGGGGGGCGGCGCCCATCAGCAGCAGGGCCGTCGTCTTCGATCGCTTCATGCGCACGGGTCTCGTCGTGTGGGCGGGTTCCAGCCTGTCATGATGCCGCGTGCGCGGTGCACGGGCAAAGCGCCAGGCCCGCTGGTTCAGTCGAACAGCAGGCTGCGATGGGTCGCGGCGCCGGCCATCGCGCCATCGCCGATCGCCAGCGCAACACTGTGCGCAGCGCGCGCGGCGTCGCCACAGGCGAACACGCCGGGCACCGAGGTGACCTGCATCGCATCGGTGCGCACGAAGGCGCCCAGCGGCCCATCTTCGAAGGCACAGCCGAGCTGCTCGGCCAGCGGGCTGGCGACGTGGATGCGGCTGGCGACGAACAGCCCGTCGCATGCGATCTGCCGGCCGTCGTCGAGCACGATATCCGCGTGCCCGGACACCGCGGCGATCCGCGCCGGCTCGATCCGCACGCCACGCGCAGCGAGCGCGGCGCGCTGGGTATCGTCGGGCACGAAGCGCCCATCGAGAAAGAACGTCACCGCGCCCCAGTCGGGCAGCATCAGGGCATGGTGCATCGAGACCTCGCCGACGGCGATCACACCGATGCGGCCGCGGTCGAGCTCGTAGCCGTGGCAGTACGGGCAATGGAACACGCTGCGTCCCCAGCGCACCTGCAGGCCGTCGATCGGCGGCAGGGTGTCGACCACGCCCGTTGCCAGCACCAGCCGGCGGGCCTGCACGCGCTGGCCGGCCTCGTCCTCGACCGCGAACAGGCCGATGCCGCCATCGGCGCGCACCGCGGTCGCCTGTCGCCAGGTGACATTCGGATAGGCCAGCACCTGGGCGCGGGCGTCGGCGGCGATCGCGTCCGGCGCGCGGCCGTCCTGCCCGATCAGCCCGTGCGAGGCGGACGCAAAGCGGTTGCGCCGCTGGCCGGCGTCGATGATGAGCACGCGCTGGCGCGCGCGGGCGAGCTGCATCGCAGCCGATAGGCCGGCATAGCTGCCGCCGACGACGACGGCATCGAAGGACGCGATGGGGTCAGGCATGGTCGGGGCGCTCGCAGGGGACGGTCGGGACATGCGGCATGCGCCGCGCGAACGAGGCGGCCAGTTCGGCCAAGGTCACCTCGCCCAGGCGCGCGATCAACAGCGCCTCGGCATCGCGAAAGGCGACGTCGAGCGCCTCGTTGACGGCCTGCTCGACCAGGCACGCGGGCTGCGCCAGCCGATGGCCCATCGCGAACACGGTCGGTTCGCCGACCGCGCGATAGATGTCGAGCAACGTCACCGTGCGCAGGTCGCAGCCCAGGGTCCAGCCGCCGCCCGGCCCCTTGGCCGAAGCGACGTAACCGCGCTCGCGCAGGCTGGCGAGCGTACGGCGGACCACCACGGGGTTCGTGCCCAGCGCGCGCGCTAGGGTCTCGGAGGTCAGCGGGCCGTCGTGCTGGGCCATGTGCAGCAAGACGTGCAGGACGGAGGACAGGCGGCTGTCGGGTTTCATGTAACTCAAAATATTACATTATGCCGAGGGCAGCAAGCCAAGGCTGGCGGCGCCGCCTAGACTGCGGCGTCCTGTCTTCGGAATGCCGCCGATGCGCAAGCTGTTGCCCGTTCTCCTGTTCGCCGCCGCACCCGCGCTCGCGCAGACCGTGCCGCCGCCGGCCCCCGAGGCGCATGCGCGCGCGGTCGCGGCGGGCTACAAGGCGCTGACGCTGTGCAGCGCGCATCTGGGTGGCGGCCGCACGCCTGCGCAAGTGGACGCGGTCGAACTGCGCGGCATCTATCCCGAATACCAGGCGCAGGTAGATGCGCTGACCGCCGTGGTCGACCGCGACGCGCAGACGGTCTCGGTCGCATTCGACCCGTCGCTGCCGCCGCGTATCGCCGCCTGGCGTCCGAACCTGGGCTGCGCGCAGTTGCCGATCGGGGCCGGCGCCGCCGCGGTGGCGACGCTGCCGCGCTTCGATGCCGCCGCGCCGGACCTCGATGCCCGGCCCTGGCCGCTGGGTGAGCGTGACGCGACTGCGCCGCTGCGCGGCGACGACCGCGCGCTGTCGGCCGCACTCGACGGCGCACTGGATGCCACCGCGTTCGGCGAGGGGCACGTCACCACCGCGGTCGTCGTGGTGCAGGGCGGGCGCATCGTCGCCGAGCGCTACCGCGACGGCTTCGGCCCGCACGTGCCGCAGCGCACGTGGTCGGTCGCCAAGAGCCTGGCCGGCGCGCTGGTCGGCGTCGCCGCAGCCCAGGGCACGCTTGATCCGGCGCGCCCGGCGCCGGTGCCCGAATGGCAACGCCCGGGCGACCCGCGCGCGGCGATCACCGTCAACCAGTTGCTGCGCATGGCCAGCGGCCTGCACAGCGACACCGCCGGCAATCGCACCGATGCGCTGTACTTCGGCGGCGCGACCGTGGCCGAGGCCGCGCCCGGCTGGCCGCTGGCCGCGCCGCCGGGCGTGCGGTTCCGCTACGCCAACAACGACAGCGTGCTGGCGGTGCATGCGCTGCGCGCGGCCACCGGCGACGACGCACGGGCGCTGTCGCGTCCCTATACCGACCTGTTCTGGCCCACGGGCATGACGCGGACCTTCGCCGAGACCGACTGGCAGGGCGGCTACGTGCTGTCGAGCCAGGTCTGGTCGACCGCGCGCGACCTGGCCCGCTTCGGCCTGTTGCTCAAGGACGACGGCGTGGCCGACGGACGTCGACTGCTACCGGAAGGCTGGGTGCGGCAGGCGACGACGCCGTCCGGCCCGCAGCCCGAGGGCGACTTCGGCTATGGCGCGACGCTGTGGCTGCTGCAGCGCTCGCCGGGCGTGCCGGCCGACACGTTCGCCGCGTTCGGCAACCGTGGGCAGTACATCCTGGTCGTGCCTTCGCGAGACCTCGTGCTGGTGCGCCGCGGCGAGGACCCGACCGGACAGCGCTTCGACATCGCCGCGTTCGCGGCGGCGGTACTGGCCGCGGTGGACTGAGCGAGTCGCCGCCCGCGTTGGGCGGAATTCGATCGCATCATCGGGCGCTTGCCCCCACCCGGCGCCTGCGGCGCCGACCTCCCTCCCTCGCAGGCGGGGGAGGTGCGCTGGAAACGCCGGCGTTCTGCGAGAACGCGACGTCGGTGCCGGCTCAGCTGGCCTTCTTCTCGGCGATCCAGCGATCCACGCGCTGTTCGAGCAGGTCCAGCGGCAGCGCGCCGCCGCCGAGCACGGCATCGTGGAAGCCGCGGATGTCGAAACGGTCGCCCAGCTCGGCCTCCGCCTTCCGGCGCAGCGCCTGGATGCGGATCATGCCGACCTTATAGGCGGTGGCCTGGCCGGGCATGATCAGGTAGCGGCGGATCTCCGACTCGATCGCCGCCTGCGGGATCGAGCTGTTCTGTCGGAAGTAGTCGACCGCCTGCTGTTCCGTCCAGCCCTTGGCGTGCATGCCGGTGTCGACGACGAGCCGGATCGCACGCCACATCTCCGACATCAACCGGCCGTACTCCGAGTAAGGGTCCTGGTAGGTGCCCGGCATCTCCTTGGCCAGCCACTCCGAGTACAGGCCCCAGCCCTCGGTGTAGGCGGTGTGGAACTGCTGGGTGCGGAACGTCGGCACGCCCTGCAGCTCCTGGGCGATCGAGATCTGCATGTGGTGGCCCGGCAGGCCCTCGTGGTAGGCGATGACCTCCAGTTCGGTCTTGGGCATCGCGTTCATGTCCGACAGGTGCGCGTAGTAGATGCCCGGGCGCGACCCGTCCGGCGTGCCGGGATAGTAGTGCTGCGCCGCGCCGGGCTGCTCGCGGAATGCCTCCACGCGACGCACCTCCAGGCCGGCCTTGGGCAGCAGGCCGAAGTACTCGGGCAGGTGCTGGCGGATGTTGTCGATCGCGGCGGTCGCATCGTCGATGTAGGCCTGGCGGCCGGCATCGGTGTCGGGGTACTTGAAGCGCTTGTCGGTGTCGAGGAAGGTGAAGAACGCCTGCAAGTCGCCATCGAAGCCGACGCGGGTCTTGAGCGCCTCCATCTCGCCACGGATGCGCGCCACCTCGTCCAGGCCCAGCTGGTGGACCTCGTCGGCGGTCATCGCGGTCGTGGTGTTCTCGCGCAGCTGGTAGGCGTAGTACGCCGCGCCATTGGGGTGGGTCGTGCCGACACCGGACGGGTTCTCCAGGGCCTGGGGCCGCTCCTGCTCGCTCCACGCGATGATCCGCTCATAGGCCGGCTTGAGTTGCTCGACCAGCGCCACGCGGGCGTCTTCCTTGAGTTGCGCGGCGCGCTCGGCGGTCAGCTTGCCCTGTTCGACCAACGCATCGGCCTTGGCCTGGACATCGGCCCACAGCGCGCTGGCAGGGCCGTCGTCGAACGGCGCGCCGGTGATCACCTTGCGCGACTGGTCGATCACGCCTTCGAACGCGAACCGCGGCGGGCGGATGCCCTGCGCGGAGGCGGCGCGACCGCGCTCGAGCAGTTGGTCGAACATCGCCGGCGCCGCCTTGAGCCGGGCGATGTAGGCCTGGTAGCTCTGCTCGTCGTCGGCTTTGTGGACGTTGATCATGAATGTCGGGAACGCGCTGTGCATTCCCCCCATCTGGTGGAACACATAGCCGTTCATGGAAAACGCCATGCCATCGCGCATGCTTTCATACTCGCGCTTCCAGAGGTCCCACGACACTCTGGTCTCTGCATCGAGCGAGGCGTAGTCGAAGTTCGCCTCCATTTCCCGAACCGAAGCCTCCAACCAAGCCACCTGGTCTCGATTGGCCTGCTCCGACATGTCGTTGAGACTGTCATTGCGTTCCTTGCGGCCGAGAGAGCTCAGTTGGATCGGACTCATCTGCAGAGCCGTCTCGTAGTAGGTTTCGAACCAGGCGTTGAGGCGTGACGATTCGTCATCCGGTTGCTGCGCTGCCACGTCGGAGACGGATGCGACGGCGACCCACGGCGATAGCGACAGCGGTAGCGCCAAAGAGAGGGCGAGGGCCAGCGTGGAACCGGCGGCGATGGCGCGCATGGGCTGAACTCCTGAGGGTCGGACCTGCATTCTGCGGGGCAGCCAAGCGCCGCGCCCCTGCGGAATGTCATGGCAACCGGTCCCAGGACCCGCAGGCGTGCAGATTTTTCCGCCGGCGCCCTGCGAGCGCCGCTCCGTGAACGCAGGCTGCACGCGCGTCGGAGCAGCGCGTGCGCTTCACTGCTGGGGAACGGAGACGGGCATAGCGTTGCCTCCCATGTCCACCGCTCCCCAATGCCTGCCCCCTCGGTAATCCGGAAAACGCCCCAGATGAAGCACGATCCCGCCACTGCCGCCCATCCAGCGCCCGAGCCGATGCGCGAGTCGATTACGGAGATCGACGTGGACCATGCTTCGCTCAAGCGCTTCGCGGCCTCACTGCAACAGGCGCCGTACTACTCGGTGGGGCGGACCTGGGACGACTATGCGCCGGCCTACCGGCTCGGTCTGCGCAGTTGGCGCCGCCATCGCGGCGAGGAGTTCGAAACGGTCGCCGCGCAACTCGAGCGCGACTGGAACGCAACGCGCGGCGCCTCGCGATTGGGCTGGGTGGAAGCGCGCGGCGCGGTCGAAGCGGCCTGGCAGCACTGTGCGATGGACGCCGCATCCCGGCAGGACGCGGCCCGGCGCGCCGATCGCAACGCCTGAGTGCGCCCTGTGGCGCCGAACGGCGGCGCGCTACCATAGCGTCTTTTCCGCGAGAGTCGCGATGAGCGCTTCCCACGACGATGCCCGCAACGGTGTCCCCCGCGCCGAGGCCGAGACCGCTGTTCGTACGCTGCTGCGCTGGGCCGGCGAGGATCCGGCCCGCGAAGGTCTACTCGATACCCCCCGCCGCGTCGTCGACGCCTACGGCGAATGGTTCAGCGGCTACGCGATCGACGCCGATGCCTATCTTGCACGCACATTCGAGGAAGTCGCCGGCTACGACGAGATGATCGTGCTGCGCGACATCGAGTACGAGAGCCATTGCGAGCATCACATGGCGCCGATCATCGGCAAAGTGCATGTCGGCTACCTGCCGTCGGGTCGCGTGGTCGGCATCAGCAAGCTCGCGCGCGTCGTCGAGGCCTACGCCAAGCGTTTCCAGGTGCAGGAGAAGATGACCGCGCAAATCGCCGGCTGCATCCAGCGCGCGCTATCGCCGCTGGGCGTGGGCGTGGTGGTCGAAGGCGCGCACGAGTGCATGACCACGCGCGGTGTGCACAAGCGCGGGGTCAGCATGATCACCTCGACGATGCTGGGCAGCTTCCGCGACGATGCGCGCACCCGCGCCGAATTCCTGCAGTTCATCGAGGTCGGCGGCGGCCGCCGCTGACGCCGGCGATCAGTTCGCGAAGGTGTCCCAGGCCATCTTCGCGATCAGCACCACCACCAACGCGACGAACAGCTTGCGGATCAGCGGCGTCCCGCCGCGCAGCGCCAATCGCGTGCCGACCACCGAGCCGCCCACGTTGGCCGCCGCCATCGGCACCGCGAACGCCAGCAGCACGTGGCCCGACGGCACGAAGAACGACAGCGCCGCCAGGTTGGTCGCCAGATTGACGATCTTCGAGGCGGCGGTCGCGCGCAGGAAATCCAGCCCGAAGAAGCGGATGAACAGGAAGATCAGGAAGCTGCCGGTGCCCGGCCCGAACAGGCCGTCATAGAATCCGATCGCAGCCCCCATCGCCAATGCCAGCGCCAGTTCTCGGCGGCCGACCTCGCGCGGGCGGTGCAGCGCGCCGAAGTCTTTCTTGACCAGGGTGTAGGCCAGCATCGCCACCAGCAGCACCAGGATCAGCGGCCGGACCGCATCGCGCGGGAGCAGGCTGACTGCGGTGGCGCCAGCGAACGCAAACACGAACGCGGTCGCCGAGGCGCACAGCACCGGCATCCAGGGAAACCGCACGTTACGCGCATAGCGCCAGCCCGCCGCCGCGGTCCCGAAGATCGAACTGAACTTGTTGGTGCCCAGTAGCGCCGCCGGGGCGTGCTGGGGCAACGCTGTGAACAGACCCGGTAGCTGGACCAATCCGCCGCCGCCCACTGCCGCATCTACCAATCCGGCCATGAACGCGATGCATACCAGCCA
The DNA here is from genome assembly GCF_039674105.1 of Luteimonas sp. TWI596. NCBI lineage: Bacteria > Pseudomonadati > Pseudomonadota > Gammaproteobacteria > Lysobacterales > Lysobacteraceae > Luteimonas > Luteimonas sp. TWI596. The sequence continues at coordinate 15,389 of NZ_JBDJMU010000013.1, read as the reverse complement.
GAGCAGTTCGGGAAACAGCGCGTCCACGCGGGGCCTGGAGAACCGGGCGCGCAAGCATACGCCTTCCACGCGCCGGTCCGCTCAGGATGGCTCGCGTACAATGCCCGGCCGTGCTCTGCGACACTCTTTGCCCGTGAATTCTTCGTCCCGCGCCCTCATCGAACCGCTCGTCGAGCGGGCCATCGCCGCCCTGCGCGAGGCCGGCACGCTGCCCGCCGATCTCGCCACGCCCGCCTTTGTCGTCGAGCGACCGAAGGACCGCAGCCATGGCGATTTCTCCACGAACGCGGCGATGCTGCTGGCACGCCCGGCCCGCTCGAACCCGCGCGCGCTCGCGCAGGCGCTGGTCGATGCGCTGCCGGCCAATGACGCGATCGCCTCGGTCGAGATCGCAGGCCCGGGTTTTCTCAACTTCCGCCTGACGCCGGGCGCCTGGCGCGACCAACTGGTCGCGGTACACGCGCAAGGCGACGCCTACGGCCGCAACGACAGCGGCGCGGCGCAGACCGCCGGCGTGGAATACGTGTCGGCCAACCCGACCGGTCCGCTGCACGTGGGCCATGGCCGCGCCGCGGTGATCGGTGACTGCATCGCGCGCGTGCTCGACGCCAACGGCTGGAACGTCAAGCGCGAGTTCTACTACAACGACGCCGGCGTGCAGATCGAAAACCTCGCCCGCTCGGTGCAGGCGCGCGCACGCGGCCTGGCGCCGGGCGACGCCGATTGGCCGGCCGATGCCTACAACGGCGAGTACATCGCCGATGTCGCCCGCGCGTGCCTGGACGGCGCCACGGTCGAGGTCGAAGGCCAATGCGTGACCGGCACCGCGGATACCGACGACCTCGACGCGATCCGCCGGTTCGCGGTCGCCTGGCTGCGCCGCGAGCAGAACGCCGACCTGGCCGCGTTCGGGGTGAGCTTCGACGTCTACTTCCTGGAGTCGTCGCTGTACGCCGACGGCAAGGTCGAGGAAACCGTGAGCGCGCTCGTCGCCAATGGTCACACCTACGAAGACGGCGGCGCACTGTGGCTGCGCTCGACCGACTACGGCGACGACAAAGACCGCGTGATGCGCAAGTCCGACGGCAGCTACACCTATTTCGTGCCGGACGTCGCCTATCACCTGAGCAAGTGGCAGCGCGGCTACCGGCGCGCGATCACCGAACTGGGCGCCGACCACCACGGCTCGCTGGCACGCGTGCGCGCCGGCCTGCAGGCGCTCGATGCCGGCATCCCGGCCGGCTGGCCGGAATACGTGCTGCACCAGATGGTCACGGTGATGCGCGGCGGCGAGGAGGTGAAGCTGTCCAAGCGCGCCGGCAGCTATCTCACGCTGCGCGACCTGATCGACGAGGCCGGGCGCGATGCCACGCGCTGGTTCCTGGTCGCGCGCAAGCCCGACTCGCAGCTGGTGTTCGACATCGACCTGGCGCGCAGCCAGTCGCTCGACAACCCGGTCTACTACGTCCAGCTCTCGCATGCGCGCATCTGCGGCCTGCAGCGCCAGCTCGCCGAGCGCGGCCTGGCCTTCGATCTGCAGCACGGCCTGGCGCAGTTGCCGGACATGACCGACACGGCGCTGCGCGACGTGCTGATCGACCTGTCGCGCTGGCCCGAGATCGTCGCCGCGGCCGGCGTTCAGCTCGAGCCGCACCTGATCGCGACCTATCTGCTGGAGTTGGCGCAGGCCTTCCAGACGTACTACAACGATCACCAGTTCCTGGTCGACGACGCCCCGACGCGCGACGCGCGGCTGGCGCTGGCGACGGCCGTAGGGCAGGTGCTGCGCAACGGCCTGGCGCTGCTGGGCGTGCAGGCTCCGGAGGCGATGTAATGGCAGCAAGACGCGGAAAATCCCAGGCACGACGCAACGGCGGCAGCTCCGGCGGCCTGCCCGGCTGGGCGTGGATGATCATTGGCGTGGTGCTCGCGCTGGGCGTGGTGCTGGCGGTGCCGCGGCTGTTCAAGCCCGACGCCGAAGACGGCTTCTTCCGCCCGCGCCCCAATCCCGACGCGCAGCCGGCGACCGGCGCCCTCGACGAGGACGCACCGGCGCCGCTGGCCGAACCCCCGGCGCCGCGACCGCGCACCGCGCAGCCGCAGCCCGCGCCTGCCGCCGACTACGACTTCTACACCCTGCTGCCCGACCAGGAGGTGCCGATGTCCGACGCCGAGCTGGCCGCCAGCGCGCGCGCCGAGACCGAGCGACGGCAACGCGCCGAGGCGCAGCAGCAGGCGCTGCAGGGCCGCCATCCCGACGCTGCGGACCTGGCCGGCGCCCCGACCGGCCCGACGCCGCTGAGCGAGACGCCGGCGGCGACGACCACGCCGGCGGCGACCCCGACCCGGCCCACGACCCCGGCCTCGACGACACCGGCTGCCGGCGGCGATGCCCGCTACCTGCTGCAGGCAGGTTCGTTCAGCGCCTCGGGCGATGCCGAAGCGCTCAAGGCCCGTATCGCGCTGCTGGGCCTGAGCGCCCGGGTCGAAGCCGGCCAGGCGCAGGGCAAGACGGTCTACCGCGTGCGCATGGGGCCCTATGGCACTGCCACCGAGCTGGCCGAAGCCAAGCAGAAGCTCGGCAACGGCGGGCTGCCGGCGCTGGCGATCAAGGCCCAGTGACGGAGGCACCCGACCATGGCTGACGACACCCGCCTGAGCGATGCCGAGCTCGACCGGCTGGACACGTTGCTCGATCGCTGCACCGACCCGGAGACTGGGCTGGGCAACCTGGAAATGCTCGACGGCTTCCTGTCGGCGTTCGCGGTCGGCCCGGTCGAAGTCGCGCTGGACACCGTGCTGCCGCTGGTCTGGGGCATGGGCGAGGTCGCGCGCCGCGATGCCCGCCAGACCCGCGAGGCCGAGGCGCTGATCGCCCGGCTGGCCGACGAGATCGTGCACCGCGTGCGCCAGGACCCGCAGGAGGGCGTCGCCCACGAGGCGCTGATGCCGATGCTCGGTCTGCCGCCCGAGGCCGAAGATGGCCAGGCCGAAGGCGATGCCGCGGGTGGACTGGACGGCGTGCCGGCCGACTTCCCGTTCGCAGCCGCGTGGGCCGCCGGGTTCCTGCGCGCCGCCGCCGAACACGAAGACGCGTGGTCTGAGTGGATGCAGGAGCACGAGTCGATCGAGAACGATCTGGGCGTCATCGCCCGGTTGGCGATCGTCGATGCGAGCCAGCTCGAGGAGGCCGAGATGGCCGAGGGCGACATGCTGTCGCTCGAGGAGCGCTTCGACCTCGCCTACGACCTGCCCGACATGCTCCACGACATGTATCTGCAGCGCTTGCACGATCGGCGTCCGCAACCGGTCCGGCGCGCCGAGGTGCCCGGCCGCAACGATCCGTGCGCCTGCGGCAGCGGCCGCAAGTACAAGACCTGTTGCGGCAAGCCGACGCTGCATTGATCGGCGGGGCGGCGCGATGCCGCATCCGTCCCGCCCCCATTCGCGCCCAGCACAGGCGCAAGCCCGGGAGAGCCTCCATGCCCCGCACCCTTCTCGTCACCGGCGCGACTTCGGGATTCGGCGCCGCGACCGTCGCCCGCTTCCTGCAGGGCGGTTGGCGCGTGATCGCCACTGGCCGCCGCGCCGAGCGGCTGCAGGCGCTGATCGACACGCACGGGACCGAGCGCCTGCACGTGGCCACATTCGACATCCGCGATGCCGACGCGATGCGCGCCGCGCTCGACGCACTGCCAGACGCCTTCCGCGGCATCGACGTGCTGATCAACAACGCCGGGCTGGCGCTGGGCACCGCGCCGGCGCAACGCGCCGATCTCGCGCAGTGGACGCAGATGATCGACACCAACGTCACCGCGCTCGCCACGCTGACCCATGCCCTGTTGCCGACGTTGATCGAACGCCGCGGCGCGATCCTCAACATCAGTTCGATCGCCGGCAGTTATCCCTATCCGGGCGGCAACGTCTACGGCGGCACCAAGGCCTTCGTCACCCAGTTCTCGCTCGGCTTGCGGTCCGATCTGCACGGCACCGGCGTGCGCGTGACCTCGATCGAACCGGGCATGGCCGAGACCGAGTTCACGCTGGTGCGCACCGGCGGCGACCAGGCCGCCTCTGACACGCTCTACGGCGGCGCCACGCCGATGACCGCCGAGGACATCGCCGAGCAGCTGTGGTGGGTCGCCAACCTGCCGCCGCATCTGAACATCAACCGGCTCGAGATCATGCCGGTCAGCCAGTCGTTCGCCGGCTTCCAGGTCCATCGCGGCGGCTGACCGCCGCGTGCACCGAAATCGCCGGCCGCCTCGTGCGCCGGCGGCCCTGAGGCCACCGACGCGGTTGTCGCGGCTTACTCGAGCGGCGTGTCGTCGAGATAGGTGTAGCCGGTAAGCCCGGCTTCGAGCGCGTCCTTGAGCCGCTGCGCTTCATCGGCCGTCAGCGCCGCGTCGTCGACCAGCGCGGTGTAGCGCGCGCGCAGGTCGTCGAGGCGATAGCCGACGTAGTCGAGCATCACGTCGGTGGTGTCGCCGCGGCGCTGCTGCGCGATCGTGATGCCGTCGCCCTCGATCTTGACCTCGACCGCATCGGTGTCGCCGAACAGGTTGTGGATGTCGCCGAGGATTTCCTGGTAAGCGCCGACCATGAAGAAGCCCAGCCGGTACTGCTCGCCCGCACGCAGCGCATGCAGTGGCAACGAGGTGTCGAGGTCCTCGTTCTCGACGTAGGTGTCGATCTTGCCGTCCGAGTCGCAGGTCAGATCGGCGATGACGCCGCGGCGCTCCGGCAGCTCGTCGAGGCGCTCGATCGGCACGATCGGGAACACCTGATCGATCGCCCAGACATCGGGCATCGACTCGAACACGCTGAAGTTGACGAAGTACTTGTCGACCAGGCGCTCGTTGAGCTCGTCGAGCAGCGGACGATGGCTCTTCTCGTCGAAGGTCAGCCGCGCGCGGACCGCATGCGCGATCGCATAGAACAGGTCGTCGATGCGCGCCCGGTGCACCAGGTCCAACTGGCCGAGCGCGTACAGCGCCAGGCCTTCGGCGTGGTGGTGCTGCGCCTCGTGGAACAGCTCCACCGCTGGCCGCGCCGCCAATTCGCCGTGCAACTCGCGCAGGTTGGCCACCACCGCCGGCTCGTCACTGTGCGCGTCGGGCACGCGGCCTTCGGGCGCGCGCTCGACCTCCGACACGTTGGCGACCAGTACCGCATGGTGGGCGGTCATTGCACGCCCGCATTCGGTGACGATGCGCGGCGGCGGCAGCCCATGCTCGGCGCAGGCCTGCGCCAGCGGTTGGACGATGCTGCCGGCGTACTGGCGCACGCCGTAGTTGACCGAGTTGTAGCTGCGCGAGCGCGTGCCTTCGTAGTCCACACCGAGGCCGCCGCCGACGTCGACGTGGCTGATGCGCGCACCCAGCCGCGAGAGCTCGACGAAATAGCGCACCGCCTCGCGCATGCCGTTGGCGATGTCGCGAACGTTGGAGATCTGCGAACCCATGTGGAAATGCAACAGCTGCAGGCAGTCGCTCATGCCCGCGTCGCGCAGCTTCTTCCACAGGTCCAGCAACTGCCGCGGATTGAGCCCGAACTTGGCCTTGTCACCGCCGCTGTTCTGCCACTTACCCGCGCCCAGCGAGGCCAATCGCATGCGCACGCCCAGACCCGGCTTCACGCCGAGCGCGGCCGCTTCCTCCATCACCAGCGCAAGCTCGGACGGCTTCTCGACGACGATGAACGTCTCAAGGCCCAGCTTGCGGCCGATCAGCGCCAAGCGGATGTATTCCCGGTCTTTGTAGCCGTTGCATACGACCAGACCACCCGGGCGCGAGAGCGCGAGCACGGCCATCAGCTCGGGCTTGCTGCCCGCTTCCAGGCCGAAGCCCTCGCCGTGATGGCCGGCCAGCGTGCCGGCCACACCGCGGTGCTGGTTGACCTTGATCGGATAGACCGCGGTGTAGCCGCCGGCATACTCCCACTCGGCCTGCGCCTGTGCGAACGCCGCCTGCAGCCGATGCAGGCGGTCGCCGAGGATGTCGGGAAAGCGCACCAGCAGCGGCAATTGGGCACCATTGGCCCGCGCGGCGTCGACCGCCTCGGGCAGCGCGATCGACGGGCCCTGCGCGCCGCGCGGCGAGACGACGATGCGCCCGGCGTCGTCGACATCGAAATACCCCTCGCTCCAATGCGGGATCGAGTAGGTCTTGCGGGCGTGGTCGGTCGACCAGGCAGTCATCGGCAGGCGTCCATCGGCGAAGGGGCCGCATAGTCTAGGGGCTGGCGGCGCAACCTGCGGTGACATGCCCTCAGCGGTCACCGTGCCGATACGTTGGCGGGCCGGCAACCTTGCGTACGCGGCCCGCGATCCGACGCCGACCAGAGGCGATGAAGGCGACGTAGCTGCCGGGCAGGTCCAGCGCGTCGACCACCCGCTGCAGCGTCGCATCGGCGTCGAACACCAGGCCGCGCAGCCGCACCAGCACCACGAAGTGCGGCAGCCCGTCAGCATCGCCCTTGATGTGCTTGCGCGCGATCCAGGCACTGCCGATCTTCCCGGTCGCCGCCAGTGAGGCGCACGCGGCGGCGAGTGCAGCCCCGTCCAGGCCATGCGGCAGAAGCGCATCACCGGCCGAGAGTGCATTGCGCGCTTGCTACGCACCGCGCCGTCGGTCGTCGATCGATACCTGGTCGCTGATCACCGCGTCCAGCGCATCGAGGTCGTCGCGTCGGCGATAGTAGGCAGCGAGCGCCTCGTTGACCGCATCCGCTGCCCCGGGATCGAGCATCCGTGCGTGATGCAACAGCCCCACGCCAGCGGGCTCGTCGCGTTCGAGCAGCAACGCGCCCAGGCGAAAGTGTGCGAACGCATCCTGCGGCGCGACGCGCACCGCGTCGCGGTACAGGGGCACCGGGTCGTCCTGCGGCCGCACGCGCTCGACCAGGGCCGCGTACTCGACGGTCTCGGCCGGCGTGCGAGCCAAACCGCTTTCGAGTGCGGCGAGCCGGTCACGGTCCTCGGCGTGCGCGCGGTGGCGCTCTCGCCAGCCATCGCCGATGCGCAGGCGCCAGTCCTCGCTGAACGCTGCCTCCAGCGACGGCAACAGGTCGCCCAGCAGAACCTCGGCCGCGCTGCGCTCGGGCGGCGGCGCGACCATCGCTTCCACGCCCAGAGCCTGCAGTCGCTGTGCGAGCGTGGGATGGGTGTCATGCACGCCGGCGCGGGCAGTCAGCTGCGCGGCCAACCGGGCGTCGTCCTCCGGATGCGGACTCCGCAGCGCGGTCGCCATTTCGCGCAGCAGGCGGTCCGGCGGCTCGGCGCGCTCGCGGTTGGCATCGATCACCGACGGCCAGAACTCGTGCGCCAGGCGCGCGGCGCCGACATTGACCCGAATCAGCGCACTGCCGGCGACATCGGCGCCGGCCAGCCGGGCGGCCATCGCATCGGCCTGATACTCATTCTGGCGCGCGAGCACGAAGCTGTAGGCGTCGAAGTACGGCGCGTACCAGCGGAAGAATCGCTCGAACACCCGGCTCGCCCACGCACCGCGCGCGGCCAGGCCGTCGAGCACGCGGTACCAGCTCAGGCGCACACGGTGAATCCAGCCAGAGAAGCGGCCATGCCCGCCGCCGAAGTGACCGAACTCGTGGGCGACCACCGATGCGAACTGCCCCGGGTCGAGCAGTTGCATCAGCGGCAGGCCCAGCACGAGATAGTGGCGATGGCCGAACAGTCCGAGCACCCGCGGCACGCTGGCGGCCGCGGCATTGAGGTCGTCGTCGATCAGGATGCCCGACAGCCGCGGCGCTCCGGCAGCGCGTCGCAGGCGCTCGACCTCGGCGACCAGCCGCGGCGCCTCGCCGGGTGCGAGCGGCCGCCCTGCTGGCGGCTCGAAGCGTACCCACAGCGCGCGCAGCACCAGCCAGCCGAAGCCAATCGGGATCCAGACCACCTTCGCCAGCTTGACCAGCAGCAGCGGGCTGATCACCAGCAGCAGCGCGACCAGTCCCACCGACAACCCGAGGGCCAGCACCACCGCGCCGCCGAGCACACAGAAACCCAAGGCCGCCAGCAGGGCCAGCCGCATCCGGTAGGCCCCGGGCGCGCGTTGCGCGAACGTCTCCAGCCGCGCGACCCGCGCACGGCGCTCCGCTTCCGACATCATCCTTGCGTCCCCTCGTCACGCCGTCCGGCGCGTCCCCGACCCGAATCCTAATCCGCGCGCCGGTCCAGGAGAAGCGCCCCTCGCGGCAGTCCTCGGCGCCCGGCCTGTCATGGGGGCTCGGCTACAATGCGCGGCCCGCAATTGACCGGAACCTTTCGCATGTCCGCTCCGACCTGGCTCCACGAGACCTTCGATCCCACCGGCTCGTCGATCGGCTTCCGCGTGACGAAGAAGCTCGACGAAGTGCAGTCGCCGTTCCAGAAGATCGAGATCTACGAGAGCACCGACTGGGGCAACGTGATGCTGATCGACGGCGCGATGATGGTCACCACGCGCGACAATTTCTTCTATCACGAGATGGTCTCGCACCCGGCGCTGTTCACCCATGCCGCGCCCAAGCGGGTGGTGATCATCGGCGGCGGCGACTGCGGCACGCTGCGCGAAGTGCTCAAGCATCCGGGCGTCGAAAGCGCAGTGCAGTGCGACATCGACGAGCAGGTCACGCGGATGTCGGAGAAGTACTTCCCCGAACTGTGCGCCTCCAACGACGACCCGCGCGCGCAGCTGCTGTTCGACGACGGCATCGCCTACATGCGCGACTGCGCGCCGGGCAGCGTCGACGTCGTCATCGTCGATTCGACCGACCCGGTCGGTCCGGCCGAGGGTCTGTTCAACAAGGCCTTCTTCGACAGCTGCTTCCGCGCGCTCAAGGACGACGGCATCCTGGTGCAGCAGTCCGAATCCCCGCTGGCCCTGCTGGACCTGATCCGCGAAATGCGCGCCGAGATGGGCAAGGCCGGCTTCACCACGTTCCAGACGCTGCCATTCCCGCAGCCTTGTTACCCGACCGGTTGGTGGAGCGTGACGCTGGCGCGCAAGGGCCAGGGCTTCGACTTCCGCCAGGCCGACGCCGCTGCCAAGGGCTTCGAGACCGCGTACTACAGTGCCCAGATCCACCAGGCCGCGCAGGTGCTGCCGCCGTTCGTGGCCAAGGCCCTGGAGGCCTGAGCCCACACCCCGGCGATGCCGCGGCTTCCGCCGCGCATCGCCCGCATCGCCCGCATCGCGCTCGACCCGCTCAGCCGATGCCGGCCGCTCGCAGCCCCGCGGCCGCGAGCGCGCCCAGCACCACCACGCCCAGGAACGGCACGCCGCGCCACAGCGCGACGACCGCGACCAGCAAGGCGCCGGCCCGGGCATCGAGCACGACGCCCCCGGCGCCGGCAAACCCGTTGACGACCACCAACGCCGCCAGCAACCCGATGGTCATCGCCGAGGTGATGCGCGCCATGCGTGCGCCTTCCAGCCAGCGCGCCGGCACCAGGTAGCCGGTGAGCTTGGTCGCGAACGCGACCGCGCAGGCCAGCAGCAACCAACCCCAGGTCGCGCTCACGCCCGCGCCTGTAATGCAACGCTGCGCCGCGCGAGCAAGGCGCCCCAGGCGGCCGCGACCGCCGCCGCGACCAGGATCGGCACGCCCGCGGGCAGCCACGGCATCGCGAGTGCAGTCGCCAAGGCGCAGACCACCGCAATCGCGACCGGCTCGCGGCCGCGCAGCCGTGGCCACAGCAGGCCGATGAAGGCCGCGACCGCGGCACCGTCCAGGCCCCAACGCCGGGGATCGCCGATCACATCGCCCAGCAGTGCCCCGACCAGCGTGAACAGGTTCCAGCACACGAACACACCCAGCCCGGCGACCCAGAAGCCGCGGCGTTGCTCGACAGGTTCGGGCTGGCCGGCAGCAGTCGCGGCGGATTCGTCGATCGTCACCTGCGCCGCGAGCAAGCGCGTCCATCCGCGCGGGTGCAGCAACCGATTGATCTGCACCGCATAGACCGCATTGCGCACGCCCAGCAGGCTGGCCGCCCCGAACGCCGCCGCGCCCGCGCCGCCGCCGGCGAGCACGCCGACGAATGCGAACTGCGAGCCGCCGGTGAACATCAACAGGCTCAGCGCCATCGTCTGCCACAGGTCGAGCCCGGCAGCGATCGACAGCGCGCCGAAGGACACCCCATAAAGCCCGGTGGCCAGCGCGATCGACAGGCCGATCCGCGTGGCCGGCGTCAGTGACAGTCCCATGCGGTCATTCTCGTCGTCGCCCCCAGGCACGCATCAACGCGCGGCGTCGCAGTCGGCCGGGCGCGCGAGGTCGGTCATCGCCTCGACCTCGCGCAACGCTCCGTCCGGCGCGAAGTGGAACCGCCACGTACGCTCGCAGCGCATCGGAATCGGATTGATGTCGGCGCGCCAGCCCGGGCCGCCGTCGGCCTGCCCGATCACGTAGTACAGGCCGTCGGGGCCGGTCGCCAGCGCGTCCTGCGATGCGGCATCGTCGCCGGCGTCGGCCCGCATCCGGCGCAGCTGCGCATCGGCAGCGGCCGCCGCGACCGGCAGGCCTTCGAGCGGCAACGCGTCGAGGTCGAGCAGGTCGGGTTCAAGAACGGACGGCGACGCCTCGCGCCCGGCCGCGACGGCCTCCCAGCGCATACCGGGCGCCGGGTAGGCATCGCCGTAGGTGTAGCGCAGCAGCGCTGCCGGGTCGCCCGGCGACTGCAGCCACAGCAACGCCGAGCCGTCGGCGTAGAGGTAGACGAAGCGGTGCAGCCGCAGTGCGTGGCCCCGCAGTTCCGGCCGCGCCGCGAGCTCGGCCAGCAGCGCGCGGAAGTACGCCGGGCGGTGGAGATGATCAGGCTTGGCCGCGTGCACTGGTGCGGGCGGCGACGGCGCGGCCGCGGGGCGGTCGCAGGCGGCGAGGAGGCAGGCGAGCGCAATGACCGCGCCGGCCATGACATCGCGCCGCGTGCGGTGCCAGGCCGATTGCCTGCATCGACTCGACATCCGGCGCCTGCGCCTAGCCGCGCAACACGGCGCCGCTCACAGCGCGTCGGCGTCCAGTTCGCCGGTGCGGATCCGCACCACGCGCTCGAGGTCGTAGACGAAGACCTTGCCGTCGCCGATCCGGCCCATGCCTGCGGACTTGAGCACGGTCTCGACCACGGCATCGACGATGTCGTCGGTCACCGCGATCTCCAGCTTCACCTTCGGCAGGAAATCCACGACGTACTCCGCGCCGCGATAGAGCTCGGTGTGGCCCTTCTGGCGGCCGAAGCCCTTGACCTCGGTGACGGTGATGCCGGTCACGCCGACCTCGGCGAGCGCCTCGCGCACGTCGTCGAGCTTGAACGGCTTGATGATCGCCATGACCATCTTCATCGCAGTGCCTCCGCAAGGGGATGCGCCAAGGATACGCCACCCTCACGCGTCGCCCTACACGATGCCGAGCACGCGGCGCAGCACGCTTGTGCGCGTGCCGGGAGGCATGGTCTAGTGCGCCCCGCGCCGCGACCGGGGAATTTTCTGACGACGCGCCGCGGAGGCGGCCGACTGCATGCGTTGCGCATGCCGGCGACGCTATCTGTACACCGTGAGGACTGACTGATGATCGATCTGAACAACATCGACGAGCTCGCGCGTCGCCTCAGCGGGCTGGTGCCCGCCGGCCTGCGCGAGAGCCGCGAGGAACTGCAGGAAAACTTCAAGGCCGTGCTGCAATCGGGCCTGGCGAAGCTGGACCTGGTCACGCGCGAGGAGTTCGAAGTCCAGCGCGCGGTGCTGTTGCGCACGCGCGAGAAGCTCGAGACCCTGGAAGCGCAGGTCCGCCAGCTCGAGACCCAGGGCACGTCCCAGGCCGCGCCGCCGGCACCCTCGGCGGACAGTTTCGACACCGCCCACTAAAAGGACAGCACCATGGGACTTGCGCTCGTGCACGGACGTGCGCGCGCAGGCATCCGGGCACCCGCGGTCAAGGTCGAGGTGCACCTGGGCGGCGGCCTGCCATCGATGTCGATCGTCGGCCTGCCGGAAGCCGCAGTGCGCGAAGCCAAGGACCGGGTCCGCGCCGCGATCCAATGCGCGCAGTACGAGTTCCCGGCGCGCCGGATCACCGTCAACCTCGCCCCGGCCGACTTACCCAAAGGCGGCGGCCGCTTCGACCTGCCGATCGCGCTCGGCATCCTGGCCGCCAGCGGCCAGGTCCCGGCCGAGGCGCTGCGCGACTGGGAATTTGTCGGCGAGCTCGGACTGACCGGCGAACTGCGCGCGGTCGACGGTGTACTGCCGGCCGCGCTTGCGGTCGCCGACTCCGGCCGCGGCCTGGTCGTGCCGGCCGGCAACGGCGCCGAGGCCGCGCTGGCGTCCGACGTCGAGGTGCGGACTGCCCGCACGCTGCTGGAGGTCTGCGCGCTGCTCGGCGGCACCAAACCGTTGCCGGTCGCGGCCGCCCCGCCGCAGTGCGCGCTGCCCGGCCCCGACATGCGCGAGGTCCGCGGCCAGGCCCAGGCCCGGCGCGCGCTGGAGATCGCCGCCGCCGGCGGCCATCACCTGCTGCTCGTCGGCCCACCAGGCTGCGGCAAGACCCTGCTCGCCTCGCGGCTGCCCGGCCTGCTGCCCGATGCCGGCGAAGCCGAAGCACTGGAAACCGCTGCGGTACTCTCGATCAGCGGTCGCGGCCTCGACCCGGCCCGCTGGCGCACGCGCCCGTTCCGCAGTCCGCATCACACCGCCAGCGCGGTCGCGCTGGTCGGCGGCGGCAACGAACCGCGGCCGGGCGAGATCTCGCTGGCGCACAACGGCGTGCTGTTCCTCGACGAACTGCCCGAATGGGACCGCCGCGCGCTGGAAGTGCTGCGCGAGCCGTTGGAGTCCGGCACGGTGACCATCTCGCGCGCCGCGCGGCAAAGCGAGTTCCCGGCCCGCTTCCAACTGGTCGCCGCGATGAATCCCTGCCCCTGCGGCTGGGCCGGCGACGTGTCGGGACGCTGCCGCTGCAGCAATGAGGCGATCGCCCGCTACCGCGCGCGTATCTCCGGCCCGCTGCTCGACCGCATCGACCTGCACGTCGACGTCCCGCGTCTGCCGCCGGCCGCCCTGCGCCCCGACGCGCCGCAGGGCGAAACCAGCGCCGCGATCCGGATCCGCGTCGACGCCGCGCGCGCGCGCCAGCAGGCGCGCGCCGGCACCCTCAACGCCCGACTCGACCAGACCGCGACCGCCCGCCACTGCCGCCTCGCCCCCGCCGACCAGGCGCTGCTCGAACGCGCGATCGAATCCCTGCATCTATCAGCGCGCGCGATGCACCGCATCCTGCGCGTGGCGCGCACGATTGCCGATCTCGACGACAGTGTGGACATCGCATCGAAGCACCTCACAGAGGCGTTGGGGTATCGCGGCGTCGATGCGACAGCGCCCGCCGTGGCCTGAGCTTAGCGAAGGAGGATGACATGCAGGGAATTCCAAAGGCTCCGCGCCTCCGAATCGTCTTTGCGGCGCAGTTCGCTGCGAGCATCCTCCTTTTGAGTCTCTTCGCGCAAAGCGCGTCCGCCTCATTCGCTTCGAAAGAGATGCGCACGCTCGACAGCGCGGCCATTGACCGCATCACACGTATGCTGGAAGAACGGATCGAATGCGTAATGAGCGATCAGGGATCGCTGGGCGCCACATTGCGTTCGGTGACGATCTCAACGGATGCTGCGGTCGTCAGGGTGAACATCTCAAAAAGCTACCTCCCCGCAAACGTCGACTACATGGGCGCCGAGCTGGAGGATCGGCTCTCCGCGTTGCAGAACGTCGTACTCGGGATCATCGAGAACGAACTCGGGTACGGAGTGCGCCAAGTCCTGTTCTTGTTCGACGGTCGGCCACTCGAGTTCTATTACCCCAACGACTTTGCTACCCAGGCGCGCAGCGCAGGAGGATCGGGGCTCTCGCGGTGATGCGCGCCTCGCGCCTGCTTGCACCACGGCAGTACGTCAGCCTGGCCTTTGATCGGAGGTGCACGGTGGCACCCTGGAAGAACCGATCACACAGCACGTGGATCTCACCTCGCAGCGAGGCCGCTCCAATCGGACACCATGACCGTGCGTCTGTCTCTACAGCCCCATGACCTCGCCAGCGTTCCGACGACACCGGCAATCGTGGGGGAAGGCCATACGCCGCGCCGGCACAAGCTTGCCGGCGCGGCGCGAGACCTCGCAGAGCGGCAACGATGCGCGCCGACGGCGTATCGCAGGCGCTACGCAACGTCACCCGCGATCTGGTCTCAACTCCGCACCGCCGCCCGGCGACGACGCCACGCACGCCAGGCGATCACGACGATGGCGACAAACAGCCACAGCGGCCAGAGCAGCGCCACCGCGACGCCGGCGTCGAGCAGGCCTTGCCAGCCGCCGCGTAGCGCCTGGCCGATCCGCACGAAGAAGCCGGGGCGTTGCTGGGCGAACACGGCCTCGGGGTCGACGCGTTCGCTGTGCCGGACCTGCGAAGGCTGATAGAGCGACAGGTCGATCGTCGCGAACGCGATCCGGTCCTCGACTTCGCGCTGGGTCACGCGCGCCTCGTCGCGGGCCGCGAGCGCACGTTCGCGGGCGGCGAACGCGTCGCCTTTGCGGTCCAGCCGGTCGCCGGCCTGCACCGCCTGCGCCAGCGATTGCTGCAACTCCTGGCTGCGGGCGTACGCCAGTTGCTGGCGCAGCAGGTCGAACTGCACGTCGCGCGCGTCGAAGTCGCGGCTGTCGAGAAATTTCATCTGCTTGGCGAGCTCGCGCAGGAACGTCTGCGCGCGGTCGCTGGGCACGCGCACGGTCAGTTCCCCTGCAGTCTTGTACTCGATCAGCTCCAGCAGCTTGCCATCTCCAATGCGGTGCCGCTGCATGCCCTGGGTCTCGGACCGGATCCGGTTGGCGACCACGAAGCCGCCTTGCGCGGCGGCGAGATCCTCGATCGCGAGCGCCGAGCGGTAGACGTCGTCGACCGCGAACCGCGCTTGGGCGGCAAGGATGAAGCGGCGCGCGGGATCGGTCTGCGCCAGCGTGCCGGAGGCCATCTGCACGGCGGCATCGACCCCCGCTTCGGCCTCGGCGGCAGGTCCGGCGCCCGCCGCCGGCGACGACATCGCATCGGCTTGCATCGCCTCGGCCGCTGGCGGCGGCGCATCGGCCGCGTACTCGGTAGCGGTCTCACCCGACGGCCGCGCACAGGCAGCCAGCAGCACGCAGAGCAGGCCGGTCGACAGCAGCCGGCGATGGCAGAAGACGTGCATTGGGATCTCCAAGAATGGGCGGGGTGCAGGGTCAACGCGCGACGCCGAGCATCGGGGCTAGCTGTGATCTTTCAGTAGGTTGTTCATCCGGGGCGTCTCTGGAAGATGGGGGGTTACCAAGCCAACCCAGCCCCAGGAGCCCCGGATGAACCTGCATAAACATGCCC
>NZ_JBDJMU010000012.1:0-126680 GCF_039674105.1 Luteimonas sp. TWI596 | reverse complement strand
ATGCCGACCCAAGCTCCCCCACGATCTGATCGATCAAAGGTCGGACGGTCTGGCACGGGGCGATCCGAAAAATGCCAACTCCCGGACCGCAAAAGCAACTTACAAGGTCGATGCCGCAGGCATCGGGTGGGGGCGAGGCTTTCATCTCGCTCGCCGACGCCCAGCCGCGAGGCGCAAGGCCCCGCGAGCGGGGCCGGCAGTCCGTCAGGACCGGATCACACCGCAGGCCA
Source organism: Luteimonas sp. TWI596 (assembly GCF_039674105.1). NCBI lineage: Bacteria > Pseudomonadati > Pseudomonadota > Gammaproteobacteria > Lysobacterales > Lysobacteraceae > Luteimonas > Luteimonas sp. TWI596. The sequence continues at coordinate 126,450 of NZ_JBDJMU010000012.1, read as the reverse complement.
GCCGATCGCCGGCATTGCCGGTCGGCTGGGTCACGTAGTCGTCGGCATTGGCATGGACGATGACCGCCTTGCCGACGATGTCGGTGGGCGCACCATCGCCGAGCGTCGCGCCTTCCAGCCAGCCGTCGACCGACGCGGTGCCGTCGGTACCGGCGACGATGTTGTCGCTGTCGCCGACGTGGTGCGCGCCGTGGCCCACTCGGCCGTGATCGCTGCTGGCCGGATTGAAGTGGCCACCGGCACTGGTGCCGTCAGGCGCGCTGCAATCGCCGTGTTCGTGCACATGGAAGCCGTGGGTACCGCCAGGCGGCAGGCCGGTGACCGTGCCGGTGACCTGGATGCGGCCATCGACCATCGCAAAGCGCAGGGTGCCGGCGGTCTCATGGCCCTGGGTCGGGGCGAGCTCGGCACTGGCGCCGGCGTTCGCGGCCTGCGCGGCAGGCGCGGACGCCTGGCCCGACGCAGGCGCAGCGGCGCGGTCGGCCTCGGCGGCGGCATCTTCGTTATCGGTCGTGCTGCTGTTGCCGCAGGCCGACAGTGCCAGCGCGAGCACGGCGACGGCAGGAACGAGGCGACGGGTCTGGGTCATGGGAACACTCCTTCGGGGTCGAAATGGCGCAGTGCGCCGAGAATGGGATGAACGCAGGCGGATCATTCGGTCCGGACGATGCCGCAGGCGACCCGCGCGCTGATCGCGCCGGGCGTGGCGCCGAGCACCAGCAGCGCGCGGCCGACGACATCGTTGGGCGCGCCGCCGCCCAGCACCGCGCCGGGCAGCAGCAGGTCGACCATGGCGACACCGCGCGCATCGGCAACGATCCGCCCGCGTTCGCCCGAGTCAGGCACTTGCGAGGGTGCGCCACGCTGGGCGTCGTACTCGGGGCCGGCGCTGGCGGCATCGACCGCGCTGCAGTCGCCGCGGGCGTGCAGACGCAGGTTGTGGGTGCCGTTGCCGACCAGGCCGCCGATCTCACCGCGTATGCGCACGCCGCCTTGCGCAGGGCTGAGCATCACGCGGCCACTGACCAGGGTGCCCGACGCCGACGCGAGGTTGGCGACCGCAGCATTCGCGGTGCCGGTGCCGGCCAATGGCGGCGTGGCCGCAGCGGCCGGCGGCGGCGCCGGGCGCGGCGCGCTCGCGCAGCCCACGACCAGTGCGGCGGCGAACAGGGACAACACGGGGCGAAACGATCGAAGCATCGGACGACACCTTATGGATCGGGAGTTCAGTGCGGATGAAGGCCCGGGACCCGCTCAGCCGCGCCGACCGCGGGCACCGAGCTTGCGGGTCAGCGTGTTACGGCCCACGCCCAGGCGCACCGCGGCCTCGGCGCGGCGCCCCCCGGTCTGGGCCAGCGCGGTTTCCAGCAGCACCCGGTCCAGGCGTTCGCGGGCCTGGGCATGGAGGTCGGCATCGCCGGCGCGCAGCCGCAGGTCGGCCCAGGCGCGCAGCGCGTCCTCCCAGTGCGTGGCGTCGCCCGGGGCCTCGTCGCTTGGCCGCGCGCGAACGGACTGCACCGGCAACAGCGCGTCGAGATCCTGCACGGTGATGCGCTCCGACGGCGCCAATGCCGCCAGCCGCCAGCACAGGTTCTGCAGCTCGCGCACGTTGCCCGGCCAGTCGTACGCCGCCAGCCGCTGCAGCGCGGCCCGCCCCAGCCGCTTGGCCGGCGCGTCGAGCTTGGCGGCGGCCGCCTGCAGGAAACGTTCGGCCAGTCGCGGCACGTCGTCACGGCGCTCGCGCAGCGGCGGCAGGCGCAGGCGCACCACGTCCAGCCGGTGCAGCAGGTCGGCGCGAAACCGCCCCTGCGCGACCAGCGCTTCGAGATCCTGGTGGGTCGCGGCGATCACCCGCACATCGACCCGGATCAGTTCACGGCCACCGACCCGGAAGAACTCGTCCTCGGCCAGGACGCGCAGCAGCCGGGTCTGCAGCGAGGCGGGCATGTCGCCGATCTCGTCGAGGAACAGCGTCCCGCCGTCGGCCTGCTCGAAGCGGCCGACATGGCGCCGCGCAGCGCCGGTGAACGCGCCGGCCTCATGGCCGAACAGTTCGCTCTCCAGCAATTCGGCCGGAATCGCCGCGGTATTGAGGGCGACGAACGGCCGCCCAGCGCGCGGGGATTCACGGTGCAGCGCGCGCGCGACCAGCTCCTTGCCGGTCCCGGTCTCGCCAGTCACCAGCACCGCGACCGGGGCCTGCGCAAGCCGGCCGATCGCGCGGAACAGCTGCCGCATCTGCGGCGTGTCGCCGACCAACGCATCGTCCGCACCCGCGTCCGCGCTCTCGACCGCCGGCTCGCCGGCGCCGGCCGGTGCAGGCTCGCGATCGCCGAGCACGCGCGCCGCCAGGGCCACCGCTTCGTCGAGATCGAACGGCTTGGACAGAAACTCCTGCGCACCGCCGCGGAATGCACCGGCGGTGCTGGCGACATCGGTATAGGCCGACATCACCACGACCGGCAGCTGCGGATGCGCCTGTTTGAGCGCATCGAGCAGTTGCAGACCACTGTCGCCGGGCATGCGTACGTCGGTGAACAACAGATCGGGCGCGGCACGCCGCTGCAGGGCCTCGTGCACCGCCTGCGCGCTATCGAAGCCGGACACGTCGTAACCCGCCTCGCTGAGCGCGGTGGCGAGCACGAAGCGGACGGCGCGATCGTCGTCGACGACCCAGATGCGGCGGGCAGTGGAGGTCATCGGGGTGCAGGATCCTCAGAGGCGCCGACCTCAGCAGCGGTGTCGGTGGGCAGCGCAGACGCGACATCGAGCGGTGGAAACGGCAGTTGCAGCGTGAACACGGTATGGCCCGGACGCGAGCGGTAGACCAGCGCACCGCGATGCTCGCGCGCGACCTGCTGCGCCAGCGCCAGCCCGAGCCCGCTGCCGTCCGGACGCCCCGACACCAGGGGCAGGAAGATCTGCTCGACGAGATCGCCCGGCACACCGCGGCCATCGTCGACGACCTCCAGTCGCAAGGCCATCGCATGCACCTCGTCGCCGATCCGCGCCGCGAGTGCGGCGCGGGTGCGCAAGGTCACGTTCGCCGCGCCGGCCTGGATCGCATTGCGCACCAGGTTCCAGATCGCCTGGGTCAGCCGATCGGCATCGCCCGCCAGCTCCGGCAGGCTGGGATCGTAGTCGCGGACCATCCGCACCGCCCAGCCGGCATCGGCCTCGGCCAGCCGCAGGACCTGTTCCAAGACACCGTGGATGTTCAACGGCCGATGCGGCTGCGGCGCCTGGGGCGACAACAACTGGTCGACCAGCGCACTGAGCCGGCCGACCTCCGAGCCGACCAGCGCGACCAGTTCCCCCGTTTCGCCGTCGCCGGCACGACGGGCCAACAACTGCGCTGCGCCCTTGAGCCCGGCCAGCGGATTGCGCAGCTCGTGCGCCAACCCGCGCAGCGCGGCCGACAACGCCATCGGCATCGCCAGCGTCGGATCGGCGCCCGGAAACTCGTCCACCGGGTGCGCCTCGAGCAGCACGCCGCCATCGGCGGCGTGCGTCACCCAGGCGTCGGCAAAGCGCGGCTCGCCGCCAAGGAAGGCCAGTGCCAGGCGCCGCAGTCGCAGCGGCGTGTCGCTCTCGTCGCCGGGCTGGCGCAACGCATGCCGCAAGGTCTCGCCCTCGACCTCCAGTGCGGCCAACGGCTGCTCCAGCAACCGGCGCCGGCCCACCCCCAACCAGCGCGCGAAGGCCACGTTGCAGTCGCGGATGCGGCCATCACCCCCGGTCCACACCAGGGGCGTGGCCAGCGTGTCGAAGTCGGCAGCGGGCAGGGGGGCGACGGCGGGCATCGCACCAATGTAGTGCACTGCGCCGCCGCCGGCACCCTTCCCCTCACGCCGCCCGTGTCGTGTAGAACTGCGCCTCCTCGGTCGAGCCGGTCAGTGCGGTCACGCTGGAGGCGCCGCCCTGGATCACGGTGGTGACATCGTCGAAGTAGCCGGCACCGACTTCCTGCTGATGCGAGACGAAGGTGTAGCCCTGGTCGCGGGCGGCGAACTCGCGTTCCTGCACCTGCTCGACGTAGTGGCGCATGCCTTCGCCGCGCGCGTAGTCGTGCGCGAATCGGAAGCTGTTGAACCAGTTGATGTGGATGCCCGCCAGGGTGATGAACTGGAATTTGTAGCCCAGCGCCGACAGTTCGTCCTGGAACGAGGCGATCTGGCGGTCGTCGAGGTTCTTTTTCCAGTTGAAGCTCGGCGAGCAGTTGTAGGCGAGCAGCTTGCCGGGTGTGGCGGCGTGGACGGCCTGGGCGAATTCGCGTGCAAAGCCCAGGTCCGGGGTGCCGGTTTCGCACCACACCAGATCGGCGAACGGCGCATAGGCAACGCCGCGGCTGATCGCCTGCTCCAGGCCGTTGCGGACCTTGTAGAAGCCCTCGGCGGTGCGCTCGCCGGTGACGAACGGCGCGTCGTTGGGATCGAAATCCGACGTCAGCAGCGTCGCGGCCTCAGCGTCCGTGCGCGCCAGCACGATCGACGGCACGCCGAGCACATCGGCGGCCAGGCGGGCGGCGATGAGCTTCTGCACCGCTTCCTGGGTCGGCACCAGCACCTTGCCGCCCATGTGGCCGCACTTCTTGACCGCGGCCAGTTGGTCCTCGAAATGCACGCCCGCCGCGCCGGCGACGATCATGTTCTTCATCAGCTCATAGGCATTGAGCACGCCTCCGAAGCCGGCCTCGCCGTCGGCGACGATCGGCAGGAAGAAGTCGATCGCCTCGTGCGCGTCGAGCTTGCCGTCGGCGATGTTCTTCCATTGGATCTCGTCGGCGCGCTGGAAGGTGTTGTTGATCCGCCGCACCATCGCCGGCACCGAGTCGTAGGCGTAGAGCGACTGGTCGGGATACATGGTCTCGGACGTATTGCCGTCGGCCGCAACCTGCCAGCCCGACAGGTACACCGCTTCCAGCCCAGCCTTGGCCTGCTGCATCGCCTGCCCGGCGCTGATCGCCCCGAACGCGTTGACATAGCCCTTCCTGGCCTGGCCGTTGAGCAGCGTCCACAGCCGCTGCGCACCGCGCCGGGCCAGCGTGTGCTCGGGCTGCACGCTGCCGCGCAGGCGCACGACGTCGGCCGCGGTATAGGTGCGCCGGATGCCGCTCCAGCGCGGGTCAGTGGTCCATTCGTGCTGCAGGGCGTCGATCTGGTGCTGGCGCGTGGTCATGGAGAACTCCTTCGGGCGTGGTGATGGGAATGGGTGCGGCGGCGCGGGCAATCGGCTTTCCGGATGCGTGTTGGGGGGGACAATCACGCCACCCATCACCCATCGCGGGGTTTCACAGTCGCTCGTACGCCGGCAACGTCAGGAAATCGGCCAGCGTGTCGGCCCGGGTCAGCACCTCGAGCAGGGCAATGGCCTCGGCCACGCGAGCGGCGCCGGGGACCGCCTGGCGCGCCAGGCGCGAGGGCAGTGACAGCAGCACCCGGTCGAACAGCGCGTCGTCGATCGCGGTCCCGTCGTCGAGATGCAGCGGCGGGCCGGGCACCCCGCTGGCGTCGGCGTCGGCGTAATGCAGCCACTGCCACAGCTGGGCACGTGCGATCTCTGCGGTCGCGGCGTCTTCCATCATTCCGTGGATCGGCACGCAGCCGTTGCCGTCGAGCCAGGCAGCGAGGTAGCGCACGCAGACCTCGACATTGCCGGCGAAGCCGGCGTGCGTGATCGTGCCCAGCGACGGCACGATCAGATCGTCGCGTGCCACCAGCACGTCGTCGCGCGTCATCGCGTGCTGGTGCGGGCCGCGCATGCGCGCATCGAACACCTGCCGCGCGATCGGGATCAGCGCCGGATGCGCGACCCAGGTGCCGTCGTGGCCGGCGGTGACCTCACGCAGCTTGTCGGCGCGCACCCGGTCCATTGCCGCCTCGTTCGCAGCCGCGTCGCCCGGAATCGGGATCTGCGCGGCCATGCCCCCCATCGCATGCGCACCACGGCGATGACAGGTCTGGATCAGCAACTCGGAGTACGCCTTGAGGAACGGCTGGACCATCGTCACCTGGCCGCGCTCGGGCAACACGCGATCGCGGTGCCGGCGGAAGGCCTTGATGTACGAGAAGATGTAGTCCCAGCGTCCGCAGTTGAGGCCCGCGATGCGCCCGCGCAGGGCGTGCAGGATCTCGTCCATCTCGAAGGCGGCCGGCAGCGTCTCGATCAGCACCGTGACCCGGATCTGCCCCGTCGGCAGGCCCAGCGCGCGCTCGATGTGCGCCAGCGCGTCGTCCCACAGCTGCGCTTCTTCCATCGACTGCAGCTTGGGCAGGTACAGATAGGGCCCGCGATCGCGCGCGGCCAGCGCATGGGCGTTGTGGAACGCGAACAGGCCGGCATCGAACAGCGCTGCCGACATCGGCGCGCCATCGACGAGCACGTGCTTTTCGTCCAGATGCCAGCCACGCGGCCGCACGATCAGCACCGCCTGGCGTGCCTCGGGCAGCAGCGCGTAGTGCTTGCCGTTGCCTTCGAACGTCAGGCTGCCGGCGACCGCCTCGCGCAGGGCGCACTGGCCGGTCAGCAGATTGGCCCAGGTCGGCGAGGTCGAGTCCTCGAAATCGGCCATGTAGCACTGCGCGCCGGAGTTGAGCGCGTTGATGACCATCTTCGGATCGACCGGCCCGGTGATTTCGACCCGCCGGTCGCGCAATGCCGGTGGTGCCGGGGCGACCGTCCACGCCGACTCGCGGATCGTCCGGGTGTCGGTGCGGAAGTCGGGCAGGGCGCCGGCATCGAAGGCGACCTGGCGGGTCTGCCGGGCGCGGAGCAGGGCCTGACGCCTGGACTCGAATTCGCGGTGCAGATCCGCCAGACAGGCCTGGGCGGCGTCATCGAGCAGGTCGCCCGGGAGACCTGCCGGCAGGCCCGCCGGCAGGTCGCAGGCGGGAGAGGGGGACAGCGCATGCAGTCGGTGGACAGCGTTCATCGCAACGGTCGCCTTGGGGGTGGTGCGGTGCAGCAGACCGTCTCTCCACACCCGGTATTTGACAAACGAGTTCTGTCAATGCGAATTATGAGTCTGGCTAATAACCATGCCCAAATGGCTGCCAAGTCCCCGCCCGCATTACGGTTTCCGTACAAGAGCGACCGGCTCAAGCCGCTGCGCGCGTTCTGCCAGACGACCCGGCTGGGCTCGGTCTCGCGGGCCGCCGAGGCGCTCTACGTCAGCCAGCCCGCGATCTCGCTGCAGTTGCAGGCGCTCGAGCGCGAGCTCGGGGTCAAGCTGCTCGAGCGCAGCGGCCGACGGCTGGTGCCCACCCGGGCCGGCGAGGTGCTCTACGACCTGGCGCTGCCGCTGGTGGAGGGCATCGACGGGCTGCCGGCGGCCTTCCGCCGCGAAGTCGGCGGCCTGGACGCCGGTGCGCTGACGATCGCGGCCAACAGCGCGACCATCCTGTACCTGCTGCCGAAGATCGTCGAATTGTTCCGCCGCCAGCATCCCGATGTGCGGCTGACGCTGCACGATGCGATCACCGCCGACGGCAACGACCTGCTGCGCAGTGACACAGTCGACCTGGTGGTCGGCTCGATGGTCGACGTGCCGCCGGACCTCGACTACGCACCGGTCTACCGCTTCGAGCCGGTCCTGCTCACGCCGCCCGACCACGCCCTGGCGCGCGCGCGGCGGATCACGCTGGAGGAGATCGCGCGCTACGGCCTGATTTTGCCGCCCAAGCGGCATGTGACCTATCGGCTGGTCGACCAGGTGTTCCAGCAGGCGCGCGTGCCCTACACGATCGCGCTGGAAGTCGGCGGCTGGGAGGTGATCAAGCAGTACGTCGCGATGGGCCTGGGCATCTCGATCGCCAGTGCGATCTGCCTGGAGGCGGGCGATGCAACGCGACTGGCGACGCGTCCGGTCTCGGAGTGGTTTCCTGCGCGCAGCTACGGCGTCGTGGTGCGCAAGGGCAAGCTGCTCTCGCCACAGGCCCGCGCGTTCGTCGAGCTGATCCGCCCGGACCTGTTCGCCCGGCGCGACGGCAGCGGCAGCGGACACTCGGAACGCTGAGCGCCCGCGTCGCCGTCGTGACTGTCACCGGCCGACGGTGACCGGCTCGGCGCGCTCGGGGTCCGGTGCCGCGGACCGGCGCGAGGCCTTCTCCAACTGCGCCAGTGCGACCTCGCCGGCGGCCTTGGCCTCCATCGCCTGCTTCTGCACCATGCACAGGGTCTGCATGTGGTCGGCGTCGAAGTTCAGGCGCTCGATGAGGAAGTCGACGAACGCACGGACCTTCGGCGAGACCAGCCGGCCGCCGGCGAACACCGCGTTGAAGTCGACCTCCGGACCGGTCCAGCCGGCGAGCACGCGCTGGACCATGCCCGCTTCGACGAAGGCCTTGGCCATCACGTCGCCGGTCAGCATCAGGCCCTCGCCCTTGATCAGCGCCCAGTTCAAGGCGGCCGGGTCGTTGCCGACCAACTGCGGATTGACCGGGAACTCGCGCAACGCCTGGCCGTCGGTCAGCGACCATACGAACCGGCCGTTGTGCGGGTTGCGGCTCTTGCGCATCACCAGTGTGCGGTGGTGCTGCAGGTCGTCGGGATGCAGCGGCTCGCCGTGCTGTTCGATGTAGGCGGGGCTGGCAAAGACCTGTGTGCGCAGGCTGCCGAGCTTGCGCGCGACGAAGTTGGAATCGGGCAGGGTGCCCACGCGCAACGCCAGGTCGGCCTCGCCGCCGATCAGATCGAGATGCTCGTTGCCCATGTGCATGTCGAGCAGGATCTCCGGGTATTGGGCCTGGAAATCGCCGAGCAGCGGTGCGATCCAGGTGATGCCGATCGAGTAGGGCACGGTGAACCGCAGCCAGCCGCGCGGACCGCCCTGCAATTGGCCCACTGCGGCCTCGGCCTCTTCAAGCCCGCGCGCGATGCGCTGGCAATGCTCGTGGTAGACCGCGCCGGCCTCGGTCAGCCCCAGGCGACGTGTGGTCCGATGCAGCAGCCGCGCCCCCAGCCGCTGCTCGAGCTCCTGCACCTTGCGGCTGACCGTGGTCTTGGGCAGGCCGAGCGCGTTGGCGGCAGCGATGAAGCTGCCCTGCTCGACCACCTTGACGAAGATCAGCGTGTCGTTGAGATCGTGGGCCATGCGCGCACTCCGGTGGGGACGGACGCGATTGGCCCGTTCGAGGGACAATTATTCCCTCGAATCGGGACTAATCAAGTCCGGGATGGCGGCCTATCGTTTGCCGCCTCGCCCGACCGGAGTTCGCCGGTGTCCCTCGACCGCCCTGTTCCCAGCCTCCATGCCGTCGCCCGACAAGGCCGCACGGCCGCGTCCCGGCGTCGGTTGGAAATCCCGCCGAATCAATCATCTAGCGCCCGCCTTGCGGCCCCCCGCGGGGTGCGTGGTGGCGGTTTCGACTGGCGCCGGATGTGGGCGTGGCTGGGGGCGTCGACCCCCGACCAGGAGTCCCAGGCCTCGGTCGAAGCCTGTTTTTCGGGAGACAAAATCCCATGACCGGGACAATGTCGCCGCTGCTGGTGCTCGGCGCGACCGGGGCGATCGGCACGCGCCTGGTCGCCCGCGCTGCAGCCGCCGGACGTCGGACGATCGCGGTGGCGCGCGACGCCGCCGCCCTCGCCGCGCTGCGCGAGCGTCACGGCGCGACCGTGCTGCCGCTGGCCGCGACGTTGTGCAGCGATGCCGACGCCGCCGCGCTCGCGGACCGCGTCGCCGCGCTGGCCGGCCCCCGTCCCGGCGCGGTGGTCGCGGCCATCCGCGGCGCCGCCCCGGCACGCCGACTGCTCGACGCCCCGGCCGACTTCCTGCGCCGGCGGCTCGACGAAGACCTGCTGCCGCATCTGGCCGCCGCGCGGCATCTGTTGCCGCTGCTCGCACCGGTCCCTGGCGGCGCCTATGTCCTGGTCGGCGGCCCTGGCGCCGAGCAGCCTTGGTCGGGCTACGGCCACCGCTCGATCGGTGCGGCCGCGTTGCAGATGCTCGCCCGTGTGCTGCACGAGGAAGCACGAACGCTGCCGGTGCGGGTGCAGATGCTGGCGATCGACTCGCCGGTGCGCACCGCGCACAACGCCGCGCACGCCTGCACTCAGTGGCCGGACGCCGATGCGATCGCCGACTACGCACTGCGCATGGTCGACGGCCGCCTGCGCCCGGACGCCGCGCTGCTGCGGTTCCCGTCCGAGGAGCCGGTGCGCCCGCCCGGCCTGTCCGACGACATCGACCTCGCGGCGGCACCGTGCCTGCCCGCATCGACCCACGACACCGCCGCGCAGGCGCTGCTGCAGCGCATCGCGGCCCGTTCCCGATCCCCCCAGGAGTTCCGCTCATGATCCCCATCCTCACCCGCGCCCTGGCCGGCTCGCTGCTGGCCGCCGCGATCGCCGTCACCGTGGCCGGCTGCGACAGCCGCGCCGAATCGGCCAGCCCGCCGCCCCCGCCTGAAGTCGGTGTCGCCGCGGTGCTCGCCGAGCCGGTCAAGGACTGGAACGACGCCACCGGCCGGATCGCTGCGGTCGAGAGCGTCGAGCTGCGCCCGCGGGTCAGCGGCTACGTCGAGCGCGTGGCCTACGCCGAAGGCGACGAAGTGAAGCAGGGCGACCTGCTATTCGTCATCGACCCGCGTCCGTACCGCGCCGCGTTGCAGCGCGCCGAGGCCGAGCTGGCCCGGGCCCGCGCCGAGGCGCAGCTGGCGACGACCCGGCACGACCGCGCGCAGTCGTTGATCGAGGCCAGCGCGATTTCGCGCGACGACTTCGAGGCCCGCAGCGCCGGCCGCGCGGAAGCCGAGGCCGCGGTGCGCGCCGCGCAGGCCGCGGTCGAGACCGCGAAGCTGGATCTGGCGTTCACCCAGGTCCGCGCACCGGTCGACGGCCGCGCCGGTCGCGCGTTGCTGACCGCCGGCAATCTCGCCCAGGCCGACGCCTCGCTGCTGACCACGGTGGTCTCGCAGGATCCGGTGCACGTCTACTTCGAGACCGACGAACGCACGTTCCTGCGGCACCAGGCGCTGGCCCGCGAGGGCGCACGCACGGCCGGTCGCAACGCGGTGCGCGTGGGTCTGTCGGATGAGACCGGCTACCCGCATGCCGGCACCGTCGATTTCCTCGACAACCAGGTCGATCCGGCCACCGGCACCGTGCGCGCCCGCGCCGTGCTGCCCAACCCCGACCGCCGGTTCACGCCGGGGCTGTTCGCCCGCGTGCAGCTCGAAGGCGCGACGGCGCGCGAGGCGGTGCTGATCGACGACAAGGCCGTGTTGACCGACCAGGACCGCAAGTACGTCTACGTGCTGGGCGAAGACAACACCGCCCAGCGCCGCGACATCGTCCCCGGGCGCATGGTCGATGGCCTGCGCGTGGTCGACTCGGGCCTGGCCGCCGGCGACCGCGTCATCGTCAACGGCGTGCAGAAGGTCTTCATGCCCGGCATGCCGGTCGCGCCGCAGGCAATCGCGATGCGCGATGGCCAGCCGGTCAAGGCGGTCGCACAACACTAAAGGTCGCATGACAGCGGCCTCTCTGGGGAGAGGCCGACGCGTGCAGCGCATCGGGCACGAGCCGGGTCTTGCCGAGCAAGCCCGGTGCGCATCGGCACCCTCGGGGCATCTTCGCCGTCGCGGAGAAGGCCTCGCTGTACCCGCGTTTTCTTTCGCTGCGGCCTTCGCGCCGCCCACAAGGATGCTCCCGTGGACTTTTCCCGCTTCTTCATCGACCGGCCGATCTTCGCCGCGGTGCTGTCGATCCTGATCTTCGCCGGCGGCCTGATCGCGCTTCCCTTGCTGCCGATTGGCGAGTACCCGGAAGTCGTGCCGCCCTCGGTGGTCGTGCGCACCGTGTACCCCGGCGCCAACCCGAAGGTGATCGCCGAAACGGTGGCGACCCCGCTCGAAGAAGCCATCAACGGGGTCGAGGACATGATGTACATCAAGTCCGTGGCCGGCTCCGACGGCGTGCTGCAGCTCACCGTGACCTTCAAGCCCGGCACCGACGCCGATGACGCGGCGGTGCGCGTCCAAAACCGCGTGGCGCAGGCGCAGGCGCGACTGCCCGAGGACGTCCGGCGGCAGGGCGTGACCACGCAGAAGCAGTCGCCGGTGTTCCTGATGGTCGTACACCTGACCTCCCAGGACGGCCGCTACGATTCGCTGTACCTGCGCAACTACATGCGTCTGCACGTCAAGGACGAGATCGCCAAGATCGCAGGCGTGGGCGATGCCCAGGTCTTCGGCGGTGGCGACTACGCCATGCGCTTGTGGCTGGACCCCGACAAGATCGCCGCGCGCGGCCTGACCGCCGGTGACGTGGTGCGTTCGGTGCGCGAACAGAACGTGCAGGTGTCCGCAGGCCAGCTCGGTGCCGAACCGATGCCCAACGGCAGCGACTTCCTGCTGCCGATCAATGCCAAGGGCCGCCTGGAGACCGTCGAGGAATTCGGCGACATCGTGCTCAAGGCCGGCAGCGACGGCGAGCTGGTGCGTCTGGCGGATGTGGCCCGGATCGAACTGGCCGCCGGCGACTACACGCTGCGCGCGCGCCTGGACGGCAAGAACGCCGCGGCCATCGGTGTCTTCCAGGCGCCGGGCGCGAACGCGCTCGAGATCCGCGACGGCGTGGTCGAGACGATGGAACGGCTGCGGCCTTCGCTCCCGCCCGGCGTGGAGATCCAGTCGATCTACGACACCACGATCTTCGTGCGCGATTCCATCAAGTCGGTGGTGACGACGCTGATCGAAGCCACGCTGCTGGTGGTGCTGGTGGTGATCCTGTTCCTGCAGACCTGGCGCGCATCGATCATTCCGCTGCTCGCGGTCCCGGTGTCGATCGTCGGCACGTTCGCGGTGCTGTACCTGCTCGGCTACTCGATCAACACCCTCACACTGTTCGGACTGGTGCTGGCGATCGGCATCGTCGTCGACGACGCCATCGTGGTGGTGGAGAACGTTGAGCGCCACATCGAGCTGGGCGCCTCCCCACTGGAAGCGGCCCACTTGGCGATGCGCGAGGTGTCCGGGCCGATCATCGCGATCGCGCTGGTGCTGTGCGCGGTGTTCGTGCCGATGGCCTTCCTGACCGGCGTCACCGGTCAGTTCTACAAGCAGTTCGCGGTGACCATTGCCATCTCCACCGTGATCTCGGCGATCAACTCGTTGACGCTGTCGCCGGCCCTGGCGGCCAAGCTGCTGCAACCGCGCGGCGCGCCGAAGGACCGGCTGACCCAGCTCATCGATCGGGCGTTCGGCTGGGTGTTCCGTCCGTTCAACCGCTTCTTCCATCGCAGCTCCGAGCGCTACGAAAGTGCGGTCTCGCGTTCGTTGGGCCGTCGGGGCGCGGTGTTCGTGGTCTATGCCGTGCTGCTGGCGGGCGCCGCCCTGATGTTCAAGATCGTGCCGGCGGGCTTCATCCCGGTGCAGGACAAGATGTATGTGATCGCAGGCGTCAAAATGCCCGAAGGCGCATCGATCGAACGCACCGACGCGGTGCTCAAGCGGATGGCGGCCCTTGCCAGCGAGGTCGACGGCGTCGCCAGCGAGATCGCGTTCCCGGGCCTGAACCCGCTGCAGTTCACCAACACGCCCAACAACGGCGTGGTGTTCTTCACGCTCGATCCGTTCTCCGAACGCAGCCGCAGCGCCGAGGCGATCACCGCCGAACTCAACCAGAAGTTCTCGACCATCCAGGAAGGCTTCACCTTTGCCTTCATGCCGCCGCCGATCCAGGGGCTGGGCAACGGCTCGGGATGGTCGCTGTTCGTCGAGGACCGCACGCGTCTGGGCTACGGCGAGCTGCAGGCCGCGGTGCAGGCCTTCCAGGCGGCCGCGATGCAGACGCCGGGACTGGGCTATCCGATCAGCAGCTACCAGGCCAACGTGCCGCAACTCGATGCCGAGGTCGATCGCGTCAAGGCCAAGGCACAGGGTGTGCCGCTGACCGAGCTGTTCGACACGCTGCAGACCTATCTGGGCTCGGCCTACGTCAACGACTTCAACATGTTCGGCCGCACCTGGCAGGTCATCGCCCAGGCCGACGGTCCGTTCCGCGAGGACGTGTCGGACATCGCCGCGCTGCGCACGCGCAATGCGGCCGGTGAAATGGTGCCGGTGGGCTCGATGGTGCATGTCCGCCAGACGTATGGCCCGGACCCGGTGATCCGCTTCAACGGGTATCCGGCCGCCGATCTGCTGGGCGATGCCGACCCGCGCGTGCTGTCGTCGGGCGAGGCGATGGCCAAGGTCACCGAGCTGGCCGGCCAGGTGCTTCCGAACGGCATGGGCATCGGCTGGAGCGACCTGAGCTACCAGCAGTCCAACCAGAGCGGCGCCGCGCTGGTGGTGTTCCCGCTGGCGGTGATGCTTGCCTTCCTGGTGCTGGCCGCGCTGTACGAAAGCTGGTCGCTGCCGCTGGCGGTGATTCTGATCGTGCCGATGACGTTGCTGTCCGCTCTGTTCGGCGTGTGGCTGGCCGGCGGCGACAACAACGTGTTCGTGCAGGTGGGTCTGGTGGTGCTGATGGGCCTGGCCTGCAAGAACGCGATCCTGATCGTGGAGTTCGCCCGCGAACTGGAGATGCAAGGCAAGGACATCATCACGTCGGCGCTGGAAGCCAGCCGCCTGCGCCTGCGGCCGATCGTCATGACCTCGGTCGCGTTCATCGCCGGCACCGTGCCGCTGGTGCTGTCCACCGGTGCGGGCGCGGAGGTCCGGTCGATCACCGGGATCACGGTGTTCGCCGGCATGTTGGGCGTCACGCTCTTCGGCCTGTTCCTCACGCCGGTGTTCTACGTCGCGATGCGCAAGCTCGCCAACCGGCCACTCGTGTCGCATGCCCCGGTCGCCCCCGTGGCACCGGCCCATTCCTGACCCCCACTAGGAGTTGCTCATGTCCGTTTCCGATTCCCGCATCGCTCTGGTCACCGGCGCCGCCCGTGGCATCGGCCTGGAAACCGTGCGCCAGCTCAGCGCCACCGGCGTGCACACGCTGCTGGCCGGCCGCAACCGCGACCGCGCGGTCGAGGCCGCGCTCAAGCTGCAGGCCGAAGGGCTGCCGGTCGAGGCGATCGCACTCGACGTCACCGACGCGGCCAGCATCGCCGAGGCCGCGAAGACCATCGAGGCCCGCCACGGCCGTCTCGACATCCTGGTCAACAACGCCGGCATCGTTGCCGACGACCCGACGAAAGGCACGACCGGCCAATCGCTCGACACCTGGCGCACGACGTTCGAGACCAACGTGTTCGGCCTGATCGCGACCACGCAGGCGCTGCTGCCGCTGCTGCACAGGTCCAACGCGGGCCGGATCGTCAACGTGTCGAGCCTGCTCGGCTCGATCAGCCAGCACCAGGACCCGGCCTCCTTCATCTACGACATGAAGGGCCTGCCCGCCTACAACGTATCCAAGAGTGCGGTGAACGCGTGGACGGTGCACCTGGCGCACGTGCTCAAGGACGCCGGCATCAAGGTCAACACGATCCATCCCGGCTACGTGCGCACCGACATGAACAAGGCCGGCGATGAACAGAACGGCGAGCTCGAGGTCGTCGACGGCGCGCGCACCAGTGTGCGGCTCGCGCTGATCGACGACGACGGCCCGACCGGCGGCTACTTCTACTTCGATCAGGCACTGCCATGGTGACGCGTCCGCTCATCGCCACCTTGGCCACGGCGCTGCTCGCCGCCTGCGCCGTCGGCCCGGACCACGTGCGTCCGACGATGGCGGTGCCCGAGACATTCGGCGTGCAGGCCTCCGCGACTGATGCGGCGGCGGCGTTGCCCGTCTCCGCACCGGCCGATGGCGCTTTCTGGCAGGCCTTCGGCGACCCGCAGCTCACCGCGCTGGTCGACGAGGCGTTGACCGCCAACCACGACCTGCGCATCGCGCTCGCCCGCTTCGATCGCGCCAACGCCTTGTTGCGCGGCGCGCGTTTCGACCAGTTGCCGACGATCGACGCCAGTGGCCGCGCAACCAGCAGCCGCGCCAGCGCCGACCAGGCACCGGGCGTGCCGCGTGACGCACGCGACAGCGACGCCTTCGAGGCCGGTATCGGCGCGAGCTGGGAGCTCGACCTGTTTGGCCGCGTGCGGCGCGGCGTCGAGGCCGGCCGCGCCGAAGCCGCCGCGAGCGCCGACGACCTGCGCGCCTTGCAGGTCGCGATCGTCGGCGAGGTCGCGACCGCCTACCTGCACCTGCGCGGGCTGCAAGAGCGGTTGCGCGTGGCGACCGAGAACGCCGGCAACCAGCAGCACACGCTGGCGCTGGTCGAGGCCCGCCGCAACGCCGGCCAGGACAGCGACTTCGACAGCGCGCGCGCCTCCGCGCAGGCGGCCTCGACCGCATCGCGGATTCCGGCGCTGGAGGCCGAAATCGCGGTCGCGATCCATCGCATCGCGGTCCTGACCGGCCGCACGCCCGACGCGCTGCGCGATGCCCTCAGCGCCGCGCGCGATCTGCCTGCCGTGCCGCGCGCGATCGACCCCGGCACGCCGGCCGACGTGCTGCGGCTGCGCCCGGATGTCTCGGCCGCCGAACACCGGCTGCACGCCGCGACCGCGCGCGTGGGCGTCGCGACCGCCGACCTGTTTCCGAGGCTCACCCTGGGTGGCCTGATCGGCAGCCAGGCTGGCGACGTCGACGCGCTGTTCAAGCGCGACAGCGAGACCCGGCTCGTGGCCCTGGGCATCGACTGGTCGTTCCTCGACATCGGGCGGGTGCGTGCCCGCATCGCTGCGGCCGATGCCGACGCCGAACTGGAACTGGCGCGCTACCAGCAGACGGTGCTGCGCGCGCTCGAGGACACGGGCAACGCGCTGGCACGCTTCGATCGCGCCCACGACGAAGATGTCGAGCTCGCCCGCGCCGCCCGCGACAGCGCGCGCGCTGCACGGCTGGCCCGCATGCGCTTCGAAGCCGGCGCGACCGGGCTGCTCGACGTCCTCGACGCCGAGCGCACGCAACTGCAGGCAGAAGACGCGTTCGCCGCGGGCCGCACCCGGACCGCCACCGGCGCCGTCTCGCTGTATCGGGCGCTCGCCGGCGGCTGGCCGCAATCGCTCCCCCAACGCGAAGCCCTCGACACGCAGGTCTCGCGACGCTGATCGACACCCGCGCCCCTTCCCGAGCACAGGCACGTAACGCTCAGCACATCTCCCCCGCTCGCGGGGAGGTCGGCGCCGGGTTGGGTGTGGGAAGGCTTTCATGCAGTCGCTTTTCGCATCCACCCCGCGACCTGCTCGGCCCTCACCCAACCCTCCCCCGCATTGCGGGGGAGGGCTCAGGGTGCCGCGCCATTGGCGTGGAGTCGGCACCGCGCGCACGCATCGCTGTTGCGGCATGCGCGAGCAAAGCACACCTCCCCCGCTCGCGGGGGAGGTCGGCGCTATCGGCGCCGGGTGGGGGCAAGGCTTTCATGCAGTCGCTTTGCGCATCCACTCCGCGACCTGCTCGGCCCCCACCCAACCCTCCCCCGCATTGCGGGGGAGGGCACGTCAAGCTCAGCCCAGCAAGACGCGGTTGAGGCGCTGCACGAAGGCTGCCGGGTCGGGCAGCGGGGCACCGGCGGCGATCTCGGCCTGCTCGAGCAACAGCGTGGCCAGGTCGGTCGCCTTGGCGTCATCGGCCTCGGCTTCGATCCGCTGCAGCAACGCGTGCTGCGGATTGATCTCCAGCGTCGGCTTGCTGTCGGGGATCGCCTGGCCGGCCTCACGCAGCAGCCGCGCCAGGTGCGGGGCCATCTCGTAATCGGCCAGCGCCAGGCACGAGGGCGAATCGGTCAGGCGGGCGGACACGCGCACCTCGCCCACGCGCTCGCCGAGCAGGCCCTTGAGCCGCTCGATCAGCGGCGCGGCGGCCTTCGCGGCCTCTTCCTGCTTGGCCTTGTCGGCGGCATCGAGTGGCAGCTCGCCCTTGGCGACGTTCTTCAGCGACTTGCCGGCGTACTCGTGCAGGTGACCGAGCATCCACTCGTCAATGCGGTCGAACATCAGCAGCACCTCGATATCCTTCGCGCGGAAGGCCTCGAGCTGCGGGCTGCCGGCCGCGGCGGCGTAGCCGTCGGCGGTGATGTACCAGATCGTGTCCTGGCCCACGGCCATGCGCCCGACGTAGTCGTCCAGCGACACGGTCTGCGCCGCGCCCTCGCCCTGGGTCGAGGCGAAGCGCAGCAGCTTGGCGATGCGCTCGCGGTTGCCGGGATCCTCGACGATGCCTTCCTTGAGCGTGTTGCCGAAGGCCTTGTAGAACGCGGCGAACTTGTCGGCGTCGTCGCGTGCGAGCTTCTCGATCAAGTCGAGCACGCGCTTGACGCACGCGCCCTTGATGCGCTCGAGCTGACGGTTGTGCTGCAGCAGTTCGCGGCTGACGTTGAGCGGCAGGTCGTCGGCGTCGACGACGCCGCGCACGAAGCGCAGGTAGTTGGGCAGCAGTTCCTCGGCCGCGTCCATGACGAACACGCGCTTGATGTAGAGCTTCAGGCCCTTGCGCTCGTCGCGGCCACCCATCATCAGGTCGAACGGCGGCTGCGACGGCAGGTACAGCAGCGTGGTGAAGCTCTGGCTGCCCTCGACGCGGTTGTGGGTCCACGCAGCCGCGTCGTTGAAGTCGTGGCCGAGCGCCTTGTAGAAGTTCTGGTATTCCTCGTCTGAGATCTCGGACTTGGGCTTGGTCCACAGCGCCGAGGCGTCGTTGGCGGTTTCCCACTCCGGCGCGGCGTCGGCCTTGGTCGCGTCCTCGTCCGATGCGTCGTCGGCCGGCGACGGCGCGTCCTTGGGCATGCGGATCGGGAACGCAACATGATCGGAGTACTTGCGCACCAGCGCGCGCAGCTTCCAGCCGTCGAGGAACTCGTCCTCGTCGGCCTTCAGGTGCAGGACCACCGTGGTGCCGCGCTCGGGCAGCGTGACGTCCTCGAGCGCGTACTCGCCGCGGCCGTCGCTCTCCCACTTCACGCCGGCTTCGGGGGCGGCGCCGGCGTGGCGGGTGCGCACGGTCACCCGGTCGGCGACGACGAAGGCCGAATAGAAGCCCACACCGAACTGGCCGATCAGTCGCGCGTCGGCCTTCTGCTCGCCGCTCATCGCTTCCAGGAACCGCCGTGTGCCGGAGCTGGCGATGGTGCCGATGTTGGCGACCACGTCATCGCGGGTCATGCCGATGCCGTTGTCGCGGATCGTCACCGTGCGTGCAGCCTTGTCCCAGCTCACGTCGATATGCAGTTCGCTGCTGCCGGCCAGCAGCTCGGGATTGGCGATCGACTCGAAGCGCAGCTTGTCGCAGGCATCGGAGGCGTTGGAGATCAGCTCGCGCAGGAAGATCTCCTTGTGCGAGTACAGCGAGTGCGTCACCAGGTGCAGCACCTGGGCGACTTCGGCTTCGAACTTGTGGGTCTCGGTGGTGGCGGTCATGGCGGTCCGTGTGGCGTGTTGCGAGAGCGCCGATATTGGTCTGGCTGCCGCGGAATCAAGCCGGGGGCACCTGGCACCGACACATACCCCGCCAGGTCCGGTCGAGCGCTGGGTGCAAGATCGCAGCCCATTCAGCGGAATTAACCGCCGTTGAACACACCAGGCTCGTCATTGGATGAATTGCGCGACCTCACGCGCTTGTCACATTAACGAGATCTTAACTGCGGCAGCCGCCCCGCACGCGTGTGTGGGCGACCGGGATCCCCCGTTCCGTCGTCGCTTTCCAGCTCAGGACCCTTTCCATGACATCGCCCGTCCGCCGTCCCTTGCGCCGCCGTGCGCTCGCCCTGTCGATCCCCCTCGCGCTCGCCGCCATCGCGCCGATGCAGGCCACCGCGCAGCAGACCATCACCACGCTGGACCGCATCACCGTGACCGGCTCCAACATCCCGCGCACCGACACCGAGACCGCGTCGCCGGTGCAGGTGATCTCGCGCGAGCAGATCGACCGCACTGGCAAGACCACGGTCGGCGAGTACCTGCAAAGCCTGGCGGTCGATGGCGCGGGCTCGGTGCCCAAGAGCTTCGGCAACGGCTTCGCCGGCGGCGGTGCGGCCATCTCGCTGCGCGGCCTGGGCGCCGGCTCGACGCTGGTGCTGCTCAACGGCCGCCGCATGGCACCGTTCGGCCTGGCCGACGACGGCCAGAAGGTGTTCACCGACCTGAGCACGATCCCGCTCGATGCGGTCGAGCGCATCGAGGTGCTCAAGGACGGCGCATCGTCGGTCTATGGCTCGGACGCGATCGCCGGCGTGGTCAACGTGATCCTGCGCACCGACTTCACCGGCGCAGTGGCGACCGTGTCGTACGGCTGGTCGGACGATGGCGGCGGCGACCAGCCCAAGGCGTCGCTGACCGCGGGCACCGGCAGTCTGACCGAGGACGGCTACAACGCCTTCTTCAGTATCGAAGCGGCCAAGACCGACGCCATCCGGCTCTACGACCGCCGCAACCGCGACTGGATCGGCACCGGCGACACCCGCCGCTGGGGCTACGGCATCGGCGGCAACCTGCCCGGCCGGATCACCGGCGGCGGCACCGGCGCCGGCGCCAGTCCAAACGGCGCGGTCCAGAACCCGGTCACCGGCCGCTTCGAGTCGCTGCCCGGCTGCGCGGGTCTGTCGGATGTGACCCCGCAGGATCCAGCCGGCGGCTGTCTGTGGGATGTGGCCCGATTCCGCGACCTGTCGCCCGAAGAGAAGTACGTGAACTTCTTCTCGCGCGCCGCATTCGCGGTCGGCGACAGCAGCGAGCTGTACATGGAACTGGGCATCGCCAACAAGCAGACCGTGTTCCAGAACACGCCCTCGAGTGCGTCGGGCGCCTGGGGCTATCCGGGCGGCCCGGTCAATGCGTCCGATCCGGGCCCCGGCGCGGTCGTGCTTGGCCCGGACCATCCGGACAACCCGTATCCGGGCACGGCCAACCGCCTGCGCTACGCCGCGTTCGACGTCGGCCCACGCACGACCTACAACGACAGTCGCTTCATGCGCCTGCTGCTCGGCTTCAAGGGCACCGCCGGGGCGTGGGACTACGACGTCGGCTACCTGCACTCGGGCACCGACCTGACCAACGAGCGCACCGGCTTTTTGCGCTACAGCCACGTCAAGACCGCGCTCGAAGACCCCAACAGCCCGGTCGGCTGGTGGCGCATCGGCGACGACGCCGGCCGCAATAGCCAAGCGCTTTACGACTACATCTCGCCACGCATCCGCGCCACCGGGCGCACTCGCCTGGACATCATCGACGCCAAGGCCACGCGTTCGCTGGCCGACCTGGCCGGCGGTCCGCTGGGCCTGGCAGTCGGTGCCGAGTACCGCCGCCAGTCGGTGCTGCTGACGCCGCAGACCTACACCGACATCGGCGACATCATCGGCCTGGGCTACTCGGCCTACGGCGGCGTGGAGAAGGTCTCCAGCGCCTACGTCGAGTTGCAGGCGCCGGTGCACGAGACTCTGGAACTGACCGGCGCGCTGCGCGTGGACAAGTACGACGGCGGCGAGACCTCGACCACGCCCAAAGTCGGCGTGAAGTGGTCGCCCAGCGACTGGATCGCGCTGCGCGGCACCTATGCCGAGGGCTTCCGTGCCCCGAACCCGGCCGAGGCCGGCACCGGCGGCCTGGCCGCCTTCAGCACCGCGGTCGACCCGGTGCGCTGCGCCGCGCCCGGCCACGAACCGCAGGACTGCGATGCCGGCTCGATCGCGCTGATCACCTCGCCCAATCCGGATCTGCGCCCCGAGGAATCCAAGAGCACGACCCTCGGCCTGGTGCTCTCGCCCTGGACCGGCGGCTCGCTCGCACTCGACGCGTTCCGCATCAAGCGCACCGACGAGATCTTCGGCGGCAGCGCCGACGCGGCGATCGCCGCCGGCGGTGCCAACGTGATCCGCGGCACCAACGAGATTCCGGGCACGCCGGGCAGTGGCTCGATCCTCGCGGTGCTGGTGGGCTATGAGAACGCCTCCTCGACCACTGTCGAGGGCTTCGACGTCGACCTCGAGCAGCGATTCGAACTGGGCAATGCGGGCCGCCTGCGGCTGGACCTGCAGTTCACCCACATCAGCAAGTTCGCGCGCGAGGATGTCGATGGCACGGTGTACGAGTTCGCCGGCACCCACGGCAACTGCGATGTGACCAACTGCATCGGCACACCGAAGAACAAGGCGAACTTCGGCGCCACGTGGGAGATGGATCAGTTCACCATCAGCAGCGTCGTCAACTGGCGCGACAGCCTGCGCAACGTCACCGAGGCGAGCGACACCGACTGCGCGAACGGCTTCGCCAACGGCGACGACGCCCCGCGTGGCTGCAAGCTGCCCTCGTTCTACACGATCGACCTGTCGGCGCGCTGGATGCCGGCCGAGCACTGGGAGCTGTTCGGCTCGGTTGCCAACCTCACCGATCGTGTCGCACCGCTCGACCCGTTGACCTACGGCGCCATCAACTACAACCCGATGGACTTCAGCGGCGCGATCGGCCGCTACTTCACCGTCGGCGCGAAGTTCAAGTTCGACTGACCTTCCCGCAATCGGCAGGACTCGGACGCCCCGCTTGTCGGGGCGTCCGCATGTCTGCAGCCAGAAAGCACGATGCGGATCGACACGTGAATCCGTGCGGCCATCTGCGCACCGACGGTTGATCTGCATCAATGCCGGGCGTCCAGGGCGGCCCTACCTTGGGGCCACACCCACCGGCGATGCACCGCCACTCGCCGTCACCCGGAGCCGCTATGAACGTCCTGCCCTATTCCGCGTTCGAGGTACTGGCCATGGTCATGGAGGGCAAGCATGTCCCGCCGCCGGCCATGCCCGCCGCGCCACCTGTCACCGACGCGCCCGCACCTGCGCCTGCCCAGCCGACTTACCTCGACGTGCGCCAGGCCGCCTGAGCGTTGTGCCGCGCTTGCCCCGGCAGCCCACCAGAGGTGGCTACAGGGGCCAGACGGACAGCAGCATCGGCATCGACACCGCGAACACGACCAGTTGGACGGGCAATCCGAGCCGCCAGTAGTCGCCGAAGCGGAAGCCGCCCGGCCCGAGAATCAGCGTGTTGTTCTGGTGTCCGATCGGCGTGAGAAACGCGCACGAGGCACCGATCGCCACCGCCATCAGATACGGGTCGGCACTCACGCCGAGCGTCGCCGCCGCTCCGATCGCGATCGGGCACATCACCGCTGCCGTCGCAGCATTGTTCATCAGGTCCGACAGTGTCATCGTGACCACCAGCACGAGCGCGAGCCCGATCACCGGATTGCCCTGGGCCACCGTTTCGAACATCACGCGTGCAATCCGCTCGGCGGTTCCAGTCGACTCCATCGCACCGGCTACGGGAATCAGCGCCGCCAGCAATACGATCACCGGCCAGTCGATCGCCGTGTAGACCTCGCGCGGCGGCACTGTGCCCAATGCCATTGACGCCAGCACGCCGAGCGCGAAGGCGACCGGTGCAGGCGCCAGGCCGAAAGCGGCAATCGCGATGGCCCCTGCCAGGATCGCGGTGGCGGTGATCGCTTTGCGCCGATCGGGCATGCGCAGTTCGCGCGCCGCCAGCGGCACCCCGCCAAATTGCGAGGCGAATGCGGAGATCGACGCCGTCGTCCCTTGCAGCAGCAACAGGTCGCCGGCACGGAGCACACGCGAACGCAGGCGCTTCATCGAGCGCTTGCCCTCGCGCGCGAGCGCCAGCAGGTTGATGCTGTACTGCGTGCGCAGCGACAGATCGGTGGCGCTGCGTCCGACCAGCGCGGACCCGGGCAGCACTGTGATCTCCTGCAGCACGATATCGCTGTGCGGGGTCCGTCGCTCCTCGGCGTCGTCATCGTCTTCGTCGGCATTGTCGCGCGCGATGTCTGTCTCTTCTTCTTTCGGGTGCGCGTGGTCCGCATCGTCATCGCGGACATCCTCTTCGAGCATCAGCCCCAAGTGCGCCAACGCGCCGGGCAGCGCGCCGACATCGGCTTCCAGCACCAGGATGTCGCCGGCACGCACAATGCGGTCGGGGCTTGGAGCGTGCACGCGGAATGCGTTCTGCACGATGCCGACCACCTGCGCCTCGTGCTCGTCGAGCATGGTCTCGATCTCGCGTACGCTCCGGCCGACGGCCTTGGCGCCTTCGGGCACCTTGGCCTCGGTCAGGTAGGCGCCGGTATCGAAGCTCTCCGCACCTGCGTTGCGGCGCGCCGGCACCAGCCGCCAGCCGCCGACTGCGATCAGCAACACCCCGGCCGCAGCGACCGAGACGCCCACAGGCGAGAAATCGAACATCGTGAAACCGCCGTCTCCGGCTTCTGCCCGGAAGCCGGAAACGATCAGATTGGGCGGCGTGCCGATCAAGGTGGTCATGCCGCCAAGAATCGAGCCGAACGCCAGCGGCATGAGAATCTGGCCAGCGGCCAGGCCCTGCTTGCGCGCAACCTGCACCGCGATCGGCATCAGTAAGGCCAGCGCGCCGACGTTGTTCATGAAGGCTGACAGCAACGCCGCCAACATGGTCAGCGCCGCGATCGACAGCGTCGGCCCGGCGCTGCGTGGCAGCGCAACGCGCATCAGAGCGTCCACGGCGCCGGAGAGCTGCAACCCGCGACTGAGCACGAGCACGCAGGCGACAGTGATCACCGCCGGATGTGCGAAGCCGGAAAAGGCCTGCTCAGGTTCGACCAAGCCGATCGACACGCAGGCCAGCAACGACGCACCCGCCACCATGTCGTGGCGCCAGCGCCCCCACAGGAACAGGGCCACTGTGCAAGTGAGGATGCAAAGGATCAGGATCTGGTCGGTCTGCATGCGCATCCATGAAAAGCAGAGCATCCGCAGCAGTGCACGCAGCGGCGAGGACACACGTCGTCCGGCGCCAGTATCACCGCCATCGTCAGGACGGGGTCATTGCTTGCCCAGTCGGTCACGCGATCCGCTCCACCCTGCATTGCCGACACAGCGGGTAATCGTCGAGGAACGGGCGAATCGCCGCGTGCATTTGCTCGAAATCGGCGCCGTACATGTAGAGCGCAGTCTCGCTCGGCCCCTGCCAATGGCTGTTGACCATGCCGCGCTCGCCCAGCAGGCGCTCGCATTCTTCGACGACGCGATGGATGTCGCACGTGTCATACACCGACTGCGGCAGATCGGCGCCATTGAGGTAGAGCGCCAGGCCCTGATGGGCGCCGAACACGATCGGCGCGTCGCGATCGGGCACATGCAGGCGCGAGCCGATCGGCGCGAGCATCGCGGTGAAGGCATCGCGGACGAAGTCGATCTGGGCCTGCGAGGCATCGGTCAGCTGGATCTCGATGTCGCAATTCTTGACCTCGCCGGTCTCCGCCAGCAGCGTGCCGCCGCCCACGACCTCCGCATCGATCTCGCGATGCCGGCACAGATCGCAGAACGCATCCTCGAGCGCCGCGCGATCGAAGGGCGCCAACCGCGCATTGAGGCTGACAGTGACCACCGCCGGCTGCGGCTTGCGCTTCAAACGTCCGAACATAGCGGGACTCGGTGAGGGGCGATCGCCGTATTGTCGATGAAGCGAAGCCAAATACCGATACCGCGACGACCGGCACGCGTGATCAAGGCCGCGCGCGCCGCCCGAGCGGCCAGGGTGCCATCGTCCGGAACACCCCATCCTGGCGTACCCAGACATGATGGAGGGCTGCGGCCAAGTGCAGCGCGATCACCGCTAGCAGCGCACGGGCGAGCCAGGCGTGCGCGGCGCGCAGCACGCTGTAGAGCGCCGGGTCGTGGGGGGCGATCGCCGGCAGCCGCACCTCGCCCCACAGCAGCACCGGATTGCCGGCGGCCGATACCATCGCCCAGCCGATCAGCGGCATGGCCAGCATCAGCACATACAGGGCGACGTGCGAAGCGTGTGCGGCGGCGCGCTGCCAACGCGGCAGATCAAGCGGCAGCGCCGGCGTGCGGCGCATCAGGCGATGCGCCAGGCGCACGACCACCAACACCAGCAACAACGCCCCGATCGGCCGGTGCAGCGCAAGCAACGCGGGGCGCAGCGTCATCGAGACGACCATCGTCACGCCGATGAACAGCATCGCCAGGATCAGCATCGCCATGCTCCAGTGCAGCAGCCGGGCGAACGCATCGTGGTGGTCGGGCCGCGGGCTCATCGCGCGGCCTCCGGCGGCGCCACGCCAGTGACGTCGGCGCCGCGCGCGATCTCGCGCTCGCGGCGGTCGAAGGACTGCGCATAGACCGCCGCGCGGGCGGCGAGGATCGGATCGTCGGACAGGGCCACGCCGGGCGGCACGATCGTGGGATCGAAATTGAGGTCACGGCACGCACCCGTCGCCTGATCCTGCGCCTGGGTCAGCACCAAGGTACCCACGCTCACCTGCTCGCGTGCCGCCGGCCAAGGCGTGCTCGGGTCGCGGGTGTCGTCTTCGGGGCCTGCGAGGGTGACGACCATGTCCCAGCGCAGCGGGCCGCGGGCCAGCCGCGCGCGCAGCTCGTCCTGCAGGTAGTCGCGCTCGGCGACCTCGCGCTGCGCGGCGTCCATCTCCACGAACGGCGCCTGCGGCCGCATCGACCAGCGCACCCACCGCGATACGCCTGCGGCATCGACAAAGCGGTAGGCATGGATGCCGTTGTATTGGGTGTTGGCGAAGCTGTCCGACCACGGCGCGGCCTTGGCCCAGGCGGCGAAGCGCTGCGCCTCGGGATGACGCGCGGCGAACACCGCCATGCGTTCGGGATCGGGCTTGCCGGTCGCCGGATCCGGCGCGGACGCGCGGGTCTGTTCGAGGAACGTCTCGATCGACGCCGCGCCGAAGAACGGAAAACTGTTCATCGCCATGCGCCATTGACTGCCGTCCGCGCCGTCGAGCACCAGCGCCATGCTGCGCACCCGCGCTTGCGCGTCCAGGCCGTACGGCGAGCCGCCCCCGATCGACAGCCGGCCGAGCACCGGGGTGCGTGCGTTGTCGAACACCGCGGCCCGGCTCAGCGCGCGCCCCGCCGGGTGCCCCTCGAAATGGCCGGCCACGCAGATGCCTTTCGCATGCGCACGTCGGAATCCGGGAAACGGCGTGGTCGAGGTCGCCTCGATGGCATCGGTCATGCGCGCGGGGGTCAACCGCCCGGGGCTCAACCCGCCGGCGGTCCAGGCGAACAGCAGGACCAGGGCGCCGACGATCGCGGCAATGGCGGCGTACGCCCACA
The DNA here is from genome assembly GCF_039674105.1 of Luteimonas sp. TWI596. Lineage (NCBI taxonomy): Bacteria > Pseudomonadati > Pseudomonadota > Gammaproteobacteria > Lysobacterales > Lysobacteraceae > Luteimonas > Luteimonas sp. TWI596. The sequence goes on along the minus strand of NZ_JBDJMU010000012.1, from coordinate 99,362 downwards.
GCGCGCGGCGGCGTGCAGGACCAGGAGACGACGGCTCGGCGGCAGGCATCATGGCGTCCGACAGGTGGCTGCGGCCGAGCATACGCCCAGACGCAGAACGCGCCGTGCAGGGCAATCCGCACAACCGCGACCGACCGGCGCACGCCATACGGGTTGACCCCGACGGGTCACGCGACCAGACTTCGCGCACCGCGACGCACCCGCGTCCTTTTTTCGCGGAACACCTTCCGATGTCCAGCGACAGTCCCAGTCGATCTTTGACGCCGCCCACGGCAACGACGGCCTGAGTCCGCTAGGACAGGCTGCCCGTGCCGCTGTTGCGGCACTGCGAGGCAGCCCATGTTCAAGCAGCACCCCACCGCCACCGGCCCGTTGGCGGCCTTCAACACCGCCGATGCCGTCGAGCATCTCAATCGACTGGACCTCGCGGAGGCCGCGCACCTGGTCGCGCAGGTTCCTCCTGCGCGCGGGGTGCGCCTGCTCGAACAGCCCGAGCTGACCCACGCCGCGCAGATCCTGCAGCGGTTGCCGCCCGCGCAGGCCAGCGCGCTGCTCGACGCCATGGCCGACGACCGCGCCGCCGACCTGCTGTTGGCCCTGGAGACCGACGAGCGCGAGCGCTTGATCGGCACGCTGCCCGCCACGACGCAGCAGGCATTGCGCGGACTGATGCATTACCCAGCCGGCAGCGCCGGCAGCCTGATGACGACCGAGTTCGTCAGCGTCGCCGCCGACCAGCGCGCCGGCGAGGTGCTGCAGCACGTGCGCGAGGTCGAACGCGACCGCGAGACGATCTACGCGATCTACGTGCTCGACCCGAAGACCCGCGCGCTGCAGCAGGTGGTGACGTTGCGCCGGCTGATCACCGCCGATCCCGACGCGCCGATCCTCGACGCCGCGCAGACCAATCCACCGGTGTTCGTGACCCCGACCACCGACCAGGAAGAAGTCGCCCGCCTGATCCGCCGCCACGACCTGCTGGCGATCCCGGTGCTCGACCCGCAGCGGCAGGTCGTGGGGATCGTCACCGTCGACGACGTGCTCGATGCGCTGATCGCCGAGTCCAACGAGGACGTCCACCGCTTCGGCGGTGTCGAGGCGCTGGACCGGCCGTACATGCAGATCGGCTTTCTGGCCATGATCCGCAAACGCGCCGGCTGGCTGAGCGTGCTGTTCCTCGGCGAAATGCTCACCGCCAGCGCGATGCAGCACTACGAGGACGCACTGTCCAAGGCGCTGGTGCTGACGCTGTTCATCCCGCTGATCATGAGCTCGGGCGGCAACTCCGGCGGCCAGGCCACCTCGCTGCTGATCCGCAGTCTCGCCCTGCAGGAGATCCGCCTGCGCGACTGGTGGCGCGTCGTCCTGCGCGAATTGCCGACCGGCATGACCCTCGGCGCGATTCTCGGCCTGCTCGGCATCGCGCGCATCGCCACCTGGCAGCTGGCCGGCTTCTACGACTACGGCCCGCACTGGATGCTCATCGCCCTGACCATCGGCGCGGCACTGCTGGGCATCGTCACGTTCGGGTCGTTGGCCGGCTCGATGCTGCCGTTCATCCTGCAACGGCTCGGCTTCGATCCGGCCAGCGCCTCGGCGCCGTTCGTCGCCACGCTGGTCGACGTCAGCGGCCTGGTCATCTACTTCAGCATCGCCGCCGCGATCCTCGGCGGCACGCTGCTGTAGCGCCGCAGCAGGACGGCATATGCGGCCGCGCCCCAGGCGTCGGGTTGAGCCCCGTCCCGGCCGTTCCACTCGGGTCTGCCCGAGTAGTTCGCCGCCTGCGCGGCGACGACTGTCGTGCCTCACTCCCTGCGAATGGATGAACACGGCACACCCACCGATCCCGCGCTCGGTCCCAGCGTCGGCGACAAGCTCGGTGGGCGGCTCGATGCCGGTATCGACGCACTCGGCGCCGGTCTCGCGACCGGCCTGGGCGCGGTCGGCGAGGTGCTGCGCAACGGCCCCGGCGCGACCCCGGAGAGCTGGGTCGTGGGCAGTCTGCTCAACGGCGCAGGCGCCGTCGCTGGCGACCTGGGCCAGACCGTCAGCGACACCGCCGGTGATGTGGCGCAGACCGTGGCCGATGGCGCGCGCGACTTCGGTCGCGGCGTGACCGAGGGCGCCGGCAAGGTGGTCGACTTCCTCAATCCGTTCAAGTGAGCCGCGACGCGGTGCGTGCGCGACCTCCGCACAGCGCTGCGCGGCGCGGTCTGTGGGTGGAGATCACACGCGGCTTGACGCCTCTTGCGGCATGCTGCGCACCATGAACCGTCGCCCGCTTCCGCACCTGCTGCTCGCTGCCCTGCTGCTGGCGACCTCCGGTTGCACCCAAGGACACTCGCCGATGACCCCGGACGCGCCCACGTTCGCCAATCCCGACCAGGCCCAGTTGCTTGCGGCTGTCCGCAGCGGCGATACCGCGCTCGCGCGCCAGCTGCTCACGGCAGGCGCCAACCCCAACGCCACCGACGAGGACGGCACCCCCGCGCTCAACTGGCTGATCCGCCAGGGCGACCGTGAGGCCGTGCGCTTGCTGCTCACGCTCGGCGCCGACCCCACCCGTGGCGATGCCAAGGGCCGCACCGCACTGCACGAAGCCGCGCTGTCCAAGGACGACGACTGGATCGGACTGCTGCTCGAACACGGCGTCGCCGTGGACGTGCCCAACCCGCGCAACGGCCAGACGGCACTATTCGAGGCGCTGCGCGCCCGCGAACCCGACAATATCGAACGCTTGCTCGCTGCCGGCGCCAGACTCGATGTCCGCGACCGCGCGGGCCTCACCCCGCTCCATCAGGCCGCGTTGGTCAACGACATCCCGTCGGTAAAGCGGTTCATGGAGGCCGGTGCCGACCCGCAGGCCACCGACGACACCGGCGCCACGGTCGGTACCTATCTCTACGACGGCGATCCCTCGGTGCTGGACGCGCCGGTGCGCCGCGACTATCTGTGGATCCGGGCGCACCTCGAGTCCGCGCCGACGCGCTGAGGAGCCGGACGCCCATCGCGGCGTCGTGATCGATCAGGAAGCCGACGCCTGCCCGGACATCACGTCCTCGATCCAATCGGCGTAGTGACCCAGGCGCACGTTGCAGGTCGTCTGGCCGTAGCGCCCGGGCCGCGCCGTCCTCACGTCGCCTGCCACGACCTTCCAGGCCCCCAGTCCGGCCAGCCGCCATTGCCCGTCGGTTTCGATGAGCAATGGACCGCCACTGTCGCCATTGCCGAGCGCCCCTTCCAGTGGGATCGCCGCTGGCGGTGCGTCGAAGACGTAGCACAGCCAACGCTCGTGCGCGCTGCTGACCCGGTTGTATGCGCGACGAAGCACGGTGCGATTCGGGCCGCCCGGGTCGTGCCCCGTCGCCCCTGTCCCGGTCGCACCTTTACCAAGAAGCTTGACCACGTGCCCGGCCTCGTCGGTGCCGCGATAGAGCCCGACCGGCAAGACGTCCTCGACCGGCTGCTTCAATCGGACCAGCGCGATGTCGTCCGACCCGGCCAGGAACACCACGATCAGCATCGCCTCGCCACTGGCCATCGCCTGGTCGATCAACGATTGCGGCAGCGTCCTGTAGCCGGGATGGACCACGACGTCGGCGACCTCACGCGATCGCCCGTCCAAAACGACCGATTCGAGCCTGCCATGCATGGGCAGCGTGTGTGCGGCGGTCACGATCCAGCTCGGCGCGATCAGCACGCCATGCCCTTCGCCCGGCATGTCGACCAGCGCGGGAAGCTCGGAGGCCGGCACCCGATACTGGCCATCGTCGACATCGTCACGCACGACGACCGCGCCGGCGGTCGAGCACGCCGCGAGCAGGATCACAGCGCCAAGGGCCCGGATCACGCGGTGTCACCCACGAGGCTTTGCGCTGCGCCATTGCTGCGGCCGATCTCGTCGATCGCGTCGAGATCGATGCCCTCGATGCACGCCAGGTTGAAGCCGTACTCGGTCGGCACGCTGCGGCGCTGATGATGGGTGTAGATACCGCATACGCTGCAGAACCAGTGCTTGGCGATCTTCGTGTTCCACTGGTACAGCGTCAGCACATCCGCGCCACGGATCACGCGTAGCCGGTCCAGCGTCGCGCCGGCCATGATCGCGCCCTTGCGGCTGCACAGCGAGCAGTTGCAGCGGCGGATGTTCTCGAAGCCGTCGGTCAGGTCGACCTCGAACGCGACGGCCTTGCAGTGGCAGGTGCCCACGACCGTGCGTTTGCCGCCAGGCAAGCCGGTCATGGCTGCGGCCCCGCGAGGGAGCCGACTGCGGCGTGGCGACCCAGCCCAGGCAAGACGGCGGACACGACGGCAGCACCGACATCGCGCCGGATCGAGGCAGACAGGGCCGAAAGCGCCATCGCACATCCCTCATAGGAAGAGAGGCGCATTGTGCGCCTCATCGCAGGTACCGGCATTTGCCGGTGCCACCTTCCAACGGACCCGCATCGCCGCTTCCGGCAGGCCTTCCTGGCCCGCTACGATGCCGATGCCCACACCGGGCGCCTTTCGCCATTGCCCGCCCTCGTCATGACGTTCGTCCGCCAGCTCGGCCTCTACCTGTTGTGCGGGACACTGGTGGCCGGGCTGCTGCTCGCGTGGATCGGGCTGGTCTACGCGATCAACGTGTACACCACGGTCGAGGTCTCGGCCGACGCCATCCTCAACATGATGCTGACCGGCCTGCTGAGTGTCGTCGGCCTGCCGATCGTGCACCGCGCGCTGTACCGGCGGTTCTGGGACGTCAGCCGCAAGACGGCAGCAGGCGAGTTGCGGCCCGGTGCGGCGGTGCCGGTGATCGGCGTCGCCAGCCCGCCTGTGCCGCGCGTCCGCACGACCTGGCAACAGCGGGCGCTGTACACCGCGCTCTACGTCGTCGGCATCGCCTCGTTGTTGGCCGCGTATGCGCCCTTGAGGCACCACGAAGCCCTGAACGCCTTCCTCGCTCGCTTCAGCGCCGGGCGCAGTTCGTTCTCCAGCCTCGCCACGCTGATGGTGGTGTACGTGCCGATGGCGATCAGCCTGGGGCTGGCGATGCTGTTGCTGAGCGGCGACCGCAAGCGCCTGGAGGCGGGCACACTGCCGCCGGACGAAACGCTACGCCTGCAACTGCGCCAGGACTGGGTGTTCTCGTTCATGGCCGCCTACGTGCTCATCGGCTTTCTGGCGTTCTTGGCCGGCCACATGCTCCTCGCCTACCTCTGAGCGACCCGCACGCGGTCGCCGGCCGGCGCGGCAAGCCATCGGCGGGCCCGCTGCACGTCGCCGGCACGCCGATGGCCGGATCGGCCCGTCGGCCTGCGCCTTCGAGCATCCTCCCCGGAAGGAAGTCACCGCGCCGCGTCGTGCAATGCGGCGGCGGTGGCCTCAGGCCTGGGACCAGACCGCGAGCTCGTAGCCATCGGGATCGGCGAAATGGAAGCGTCGCCCACCCGGGAAGTCGAACGCCGGGCGGACGAGGCGACCGCCCGCCCGCAGCACCGCGGCCTCGCTGGCGACGAGATCATCCGAGCCCAGCACCACAAGCGCCCCGCCGGGCGTCGGCGTGCCGTGGAAGAAACCGCCGGTCAGGCGGCCATCGCGGAACTCGCAGTAGTCGGGGCCGTAATCCTGGAACGTCCAGCCGAAGGCCTCGCCATAGAAGCGCCGCGACGCCTCGATGGAGGCCACGGCGTACTCGAGATAGTCGATGCGGTGATGCGCGTCGGAGCGGGTCATGACGAATCCTGGCAGTCGGGGAGCGGGCATTGTCGGGTGTCGCGACCCCGGCGGCTTGCAAGAATCGGACAGCCGGCCGTGCGATGGCTGCGCAGGCTCAATGGCCGTGATCGCGCAGCAACGACGTCGGGGTCAGCCCGGTCAAGCGCCGCACGTCGTGCGCCAGATGGGTCGCATCGGCGTAGCCGGCATCGAGCGCGGCCCGCGTCAGCGTGACCGCACCCGACGCCAGGCGCAGCCACCGCTGCAGGCGCAGCACGCGATCCAGCACCTTGGGCCCATAACCGAAGGCCTGCAGGCAGTGGCGGTGCAGGCTCCGCTCACTGAGACCCAGCTGCCGCGCCAGCTCGGGGAGGCGCGGCGCCGCCAACCCGCTCAGCTGCGCGAACACCCAGGCCATGCGCGGGTCGGGCTGCACCGAGCGCGCACCCACTGCCGCGAGCAAGGTCCGGGCCGGATCGTCGCCGTCGGCCAGGCGACGCTCCAGCGCGCCTGCGCGCGGGCCGATCACGGCCTCGGCGGCGATGCGCTGATCGGCGAGCGCCTGCATCGGCATGCCGAGCAGGCGGTGTGCCACACCCGGCGCCAGGCGCAGGCCGGTGAGCGTGGCCCCCGGCGCGAGTTGGGCGGGCATGGCTTGCTGGTCGGGACCGGCGATGAACAGCCGGGCGCCATCCCAGATCAGGTCGACGCATCCGTCCGGCAGGATCAGCGGCGCCACCGGCGAACCGCCGGACTGGAAGCACCAGACGCGCCTGACGCGGTCGCGCAAGGCCGCCGGCGGCAGCCCTTCTGCATAGGCCGACACGGGCGGCTCGGGGTCACGGGACATGCCGCGATGATGGCATTGGGGGCGCGACGCCGGCCATCTCAGTGGGCTGTCGAGCAAGATGGCATCCCACGATGCCGTGCCTTGCGTGGCCGCCCTAACGCACCGTCGACGACCACTGCACCATCGCCATGCCGGCGAGGATCGTCAGCACGCCGCCGATGCGGCCCAGGTTCGCCTCCTTGACCGGCAAGCCCATCAGCCCGAAGTGGTCGATCAGCAGGGACGTGAGCATCTGGCCGGCGACGACGCAGACGATGAAGCTGGTCGCGCCCAGGCGCGGGGTCAGCATCAGCGCCGAGGTGATGTAGATCACGCCGGCGACGCCGCCGAACCAGGCCCAGATCGGCAACGCGCCCACCTGGCCGAGGGCGGGTGATGGCGCCCGCATCGCCACGATGACCGGCAGCACCACCAGCAGGCTGACCAGCAGCGAGGTGACGGTCGCCCACAGCGGATGGCCAAGTGCGCGCCCCAGTGCGGCATTGCTGCCGGCCTGGAACGGCACCAGCGCGCCGGCGATGACGGCGGCCAGCGCCAAGCCTGCGCCGGCATAGGAAAGCGGAGAAGACATGCGTTCGCTCCAAGTCGTCGGGGTCTGCGCCTCACTCTACGGATCAGATCTACGAATGGAAATTCGAACTTCGATGATCCATTATTCTTCGCATGAATAATTTGAGGCGGATGGATCTCAACCTGCTGGTCACCCTGCATGCCTTGCTGTCGGAGCGGCATATCTCCCGCGCGGCGTTGCGTCTGCACAGGAGCCAGCCGGCAGTGAGCCACGCACTGGCCCACCTGCGCCGGCTGTTCGACGATCCGCTGCTGGTCCGACGCGCGGGCAAGCTCGACCTCACCGAGCGGGCGAGCGCCTTGGTGCAGCCGCTGACCGAAGCGCTCGAACAACTCGGCGCGCTGCTCGACCCGCCGGCGTTCGACCGGGCGTCCGCACGGCGGACAGTCCGCCTGGCCATGTCGGACTACGGCGCGCGCGTGCTCCTGCCGGGGCTGGCACGCACGCTGCGCAGCCAGGCGCCGGGAATCGACCTCGTCGTCAGCCAGGCCAGCCGCGAATCGATGCTGGCCGACATCATCGACGGCGAGATCGAGATGGCGTTGGGCGTCTTTCCCGGGCGACACCCGGAACCGGTGCGCAGGCACACGCTCTTCGTCGAGGACTTCGCCAGTCTGGCCGATGCGTCGACAGTGCCGCCAAGCGGCACGCTCGATCGCCAGGCCTGGCTGGCGCGGCCGCACGTGCTGGTCGCCCTGCGCGCGGAGAGCGACAACGAGATCGACCGTGCGCTCGCACGCGACGGCCTGCACAGGCGGGTCGCCATGACCCTGCCGCACTGGGGCGTCGCCAACGACCTGATCGCCGGCACCGATCTGATCCTGACCGTCGCCCGGCGCAATCTCGACTCCGTCGCCGCGGACCCGCGCCTGCGCATCTTCGCGCCGCCGCTGGCGATCCCCCCGTTCGACTTCGACCTGATCTGGCATCAACGTCGGGAGCGCGACCCATCGCACACCTGGTTGCGCGACACGGTCATGCGCGTGGCCCAGGTGGGACACCCTGCCGCGACGGATTGAGGCTGCCGCCCGCGCCCACGAACGCGGGCGCCGCCGAAAAATGCACTCTGACCCCGGTTTAGAGCTGGGCCTCGACCGCGGCCTTGTCGATGATCGACCAGACCTCGTGGATCTTCTGGTCCCGAAACGCACACAGGGCGTGTTCGCAGAACGTGATACGGCGGCCATTCACAGGCAGACCCAGGAACTCGCCACGCGAAGTGACATCGAAGCGATGCCTGCATGCCACCTGCCGCGGATCGGCGATCAGCCTCTCGATCTCGAAGTGCAGATCCGGAATCTGCGCGAGATCATTTTCGAGCATCGCGCGATCGCCATCGAGGCCGAGCGGCCCGTCGTCATGACGGCCATCGTCATGGGCAAACTGTCCAAGGCGAACCCAGTCCCGCGCATTGAGGCAGGCGATGTAGTCGCGGTAGATCGCTTCACTCTCAAGCTTTCGCATGCGTGGTGTCACCCTCCGTTATGCAGACAGATGTGCCCAACTGAGGCCTGACCAAGAGCGCCTGGCTCGACGACCGCCGGGCGCGCACTCGCGACACAGCACGATGTCGAGCCCGGCCCCGGAAACGCATTGGCATTGCCGTGTCCGATGTGTGCCCCCATGTCCTCGGTTCAAGTGCGATTGATCGACACGCCGCCATCGACCAGCATCGCGCTGCCCGTCAGGAACGTCGCCTCTTCCGAAGCCAGGAACAGCGCAGAGCGTGCAAGCTCCTCGGGCTGCGCCAACCGTTTGAGTGCATGCAGTTGCGCGACCTGCGCCAATGCCTCCGGTGTGCCGTTCATCTCTTCCGCCATCGGCGTGTGCGTGCCGCCGGGCAGCAACGCATTGACCCGGATCGCCTGCGGACCGAACTCGGCGGCCAGCGCCCGGGTCAGACCGATCAGGCCGGCCTTGCTGGCGGCATACGCGGCGGTACAGGGGAAGCCAACGGTGTGGCCGACGAAGGTGGAAGTGAAGATCAGCGACCCACCCCCGCGTGCCAGCATCGCCGGAATCTGGTGCTTGGCGCCGAAGAACGCGCCGCTGAGATTGATGTCAAGCGCCTCGCGCCAGGCCTGTGCCTCAAGCGTCGTGGTCGGGACCAGCGCTCCGAGCGTGCCGGCATTGTTGAACGCGATGTCCAGTCCGCCGAAGCGTGAGGTCGCCAGTGCGACCAGCGCCTGTGCGTAGGCTTCCTCACGCACGTCGCCGGCCAGCCACGCAGCCTGACCGCCGGCGTCGATAATCTGCGTCGCAATAGCCCCTAGCCGCGCTTCGCGGCGTGCGCCCAGCACCACACAGGCGCCCTCGCGCGCGAATAGATGCGCCGCGGACTGGCCGATGCCGGAACTGGCGCCCGTGATGAGCGCGACCTTGCCGTGCAAACGTTGCATACGTCTCTCCACTGTCTCGAAGGAGCGCGGAGCATGGGCGCCGAATGGAAGCTGCGCTCGCCATGTTCGGACACGACATTGGAAGACCGCGCACGCGCTTGGCGATGCGGCACACGAAATTGCACTCTGACCCCGGTTTCACTGACCCCGGTTTCAGAGTTCGATCGAGACTTGCGTTGGCATCGATTTCGGTGGCGAGTGGTCCCCATACAACATCGAACACCGCGTACGCGCCGAGCGATGCGGTGGCTCCTGCATCCCGGCCGGAACCATACCTACGAGCGCAGCACACGAAGTTGCGCCCTGATCCGTTGTTGGAATTGAGTGGACCGTGCAATCAGCACCCAACGCCTATCGCGCGAGCGCATTGCGCAATGCTTCCGCCACCAACTGCTGCAGAAGCGGGCTTGAAACCTGTCGCATTTCGCCCGCGATAGTCGCCTGGGTGGAGCGAAACTTGGCGGCGTGGGGCGAACGCGTCCCCTGCGTCGCGAGGGAACGAAGTTCGTCTGCGGTGAAGTGCTTGGCGTAGATCGTCGCCAGATTCCGATCCCACCGCGCTTGATAGGCAGGGACCAGCTTCGACATCTCGCCGGCCACCAATCGTTTGGCCTGCGCGGCGCCATGCTGCTGCGCCAGTGTGGCAAACGCCGTCGTGGCCCCCGCCGCTTGGTTCGCGATGGACTCAAGTCCCGCGCCCATCTTGAAGCGCTGAACAAGCGCAACCGCGGGATCGCCCCCGGCCGCTGGGATCGTGGACTGCGCCTCGGGCGCGGCCGGGCTACACCCCACTGCCGACAACGCCATCGACAAACAGACCGCCGCACCAAAACCGAGGTGCTTCCAGGACATGACCGCACTCTCCATGCGCCGTTGCAGTGTGATCTGGGGTCGCCGCGAAGCGACAACGCTTGAACACGTGTCAGGCGACGATCGAACGCTCTGACATCGGAGGTCTGCGCGGCCTCTGCCGCCCGCAATCCTTCTTGCAGGACCCGGCGCCCCAGCAGCGCTCGACCATGCGGCGTCAATCGGCATGTTGATGGAGATGCATCCGGGTTCCTGGGACTGGGTTGGCGTCCTCATCCCCATCGTCCACTGATGCCCCGGATGAACAATCGACTGATCACACCTCACGCCTGAGATGAGCCGCTCCGCGGAACGGCATCGGCCAGGAGGACTTGCTAGGTCGCACCCGGCCTACACATGCTGAAGGATGTTGATGAGCCTGCCCGTTGGGTCGCGTACGTAGAACCGCTTCACGCCCCACGGCTCGATGGCTGGCCCGTACTCGACCGAGATTCCCGCTTCTTCGACTCGGCGCAGCGCCTCTGCCAAGTCATCGACCTCCACGGAAAGATGGGGCACCTCGGTTCCGGAACCGCCCTCAGATGCGATGCTGACTTGGACCGTCATTTTCGCATCGCTGGTGTACGTTCGGATCCAGCCATGGTCCATGGCCAGCTCCAGACCTAATACGTCGCTGTAAAAGGCCGCTGCCTGTGAGGGGTTGGCGGCCTGGATGTCCGCGACTATGCGTTTTACTTTCATCCGCTTGCCTCCGCAGTTGACTGTTTACCCAAACCACGATTCAACCCCACAAATAGGGTGCACGGGAGTATGGCTGCGCCCGCTGCAGACCGCCAACTGCCTTATTCCGCACTGCGCAGCGTTACCCGAACGCGTCCATGAGCAGATAGGTCCCCGGCGCGCGCTGGTGCTTGTCGATCAACGGCACCAGCCGCCGGAAATGCTCAGTGTTGCAGTGCGCGTCCAGGGCGGCGCGGTCCGGCCATTGCTCGATGAAAACGAAGTGCCCCGGGTCCTTTTGATCCACGTATAGATCGTACGAGATGCACAGCGGCTCTTGCCTGGTTTTCTCCACAAGCTCTCGATAGAGCGGGGCCACGGCATCGAGATGTTCGATCTCGATGAAGTCTTGCGCGATCACTTTCAGCACGCGGTTCCTCCTGGTACTGGCTTGTGCTTGCTCGCGCCACTGCGCGAGAGAGCACATGAGCAAACGACAACGGGGCGGCCCGAAGGCCGCCCCGCTCGGTGCTGCATGTCATGCGCCGCAGCGCGCGACATGGCTCACTTCAGCCCACGATGCTCCAGCAGCGGCTCGACGCTGGGGTCCTTGCCGCGGAACTCGCGATAGGCGGTGGCGAGGTCTCGCGAGTGGCCGATCGACAGGATCTTGTCGCGGAAGGTCTGGCCGTTCTCGCGGGTCAGGCCGCCGTTCTCGCCGAACCACTGGAAGGCGTCGTGGTCGAGGACTTCGGCACCGAAGTAGGCGTAGTAACCCGCCGCGTAGCCGCCGCCCCAGATGTGGCTGAAGTAGCTGGTGCGGTAGCGCGGCGGCACGGCGGCCAGATCGACCTTGTACTTTTCGAGCGCCTGCTTTTCGAACGCGTCGACGTCCTGCTTGGCCTCGCCGGCCGGCAGCGTGTGCCAGGCGAGGTCGAGCAGCGCGGCCGAGAGGTACTCGGTGGTCGCGTAGCCCTGGTTGAACGTACGCGCCTTGACGATCCGGTCGACCAAGTCCTGCGGCATCGCCTCGCCGGTCTCGTGGTGCTTGGCGTAGTTGGCGAACACCTTCGGGTCGAGCGCCCAGTGCTCGTTGAACTGCGAGGGGAACTCGACGAAGTCGCGCGGGGTGTTGGTGCCGGCGACCGACGGGTACTTGGTGTTGGAGAAGAAGCCGTGCAGCGCGTGGCCGAATTCGTGGAACAGCGTGGTCACGTCGTCGAAGCTCAGCAGCGCGGGCTGGCCGGCGGCGGGCTTGGTGAAGTTCTCGACGTTGTAGACCACCGGGATGGCGCCGGTCAGGCCGTTCTGCTCGACGAAGTTGCCCATCCACGCGCCGCCCTGCTTGCTGTCGCGCTTGAACGGGTCGAGGTAGAACAGCGCGAGCTGCTTGCCGTCGGCGTCCATGATGTCGAACACGCGCACGTCGGGGTGGTAGACCGGGATGTCCTTGCGCTCCTTGGCGGTGATGCCGTAGAGCTGGTTGGCAGCGAAGAACACACCGTCGTTGAGCACGCGGTCGAGCTCGAAGTAGGGCTTGATCTGCGCTTCGTCGAGGTCGAACTCAGCCTTGCGGACCTGCTCGGCATAGAAGTCCCAGTCGGCCGCGCCGGCGGTGAAGCCACCGTTCTGTGCGTCGACCACGCCCTGGATCTTCGCCAGCTCGGCGCGCGCACGTGCGGTGGCGGCCGGCACGGTGTCGGTCAGCAGCTTGAGCGCCGCTTCCGGGGTCTTCGCCATCTGATCGGCAATGCTGTAGGCCGCGTAGTTCGGGTAGCCGAGCAGCTGGGCCTGGCGCGCACGCAGTTCGGCCAGACGCTGGATGGTGGCGCGGGTGTCGTTGGCGTCGCCCTTCTCGGCGCGGCCGGTGGAGGCGGCGAGCACGCGCTCGCGCAAGCTCCGGTTCTTCAGCGAGGCCAGCACCGGTTGCTGGGTGGTGTTCTGCAGGCTCAGCAGCCACTGGCCCTCCTTGCCGGCGGCCTTGGCGGCGTCGGCCGCCGCGGCGATCGCGCCGGCGTCGAGGCCGTCGAGTTCGGCCACGTCGGTGACGAACACGCCACCGGCGTTGCTGGCGGCCAGCAGCTTGTTGCCGAACGCGGTCGACAGGGTGGACGACTCGGCGTTGAGCTTGCGCAGCTCGGCCTTGTCGGCGTCATTGAGCAACGCACCGGCGCGCACGAAGTTGTCGTGCGTGTGCGCGAGCACGGTCGCCTGTTCGGGCGTGAGGCCCAGCGTGTCGCGCTGGTCGTACAGGGTCTTGACCCGGGCGAACAGCGCAGGGTCGAGGTAGATCGCATCGCTGTGCTCGGCGAGCTTGGGCGCCAGCGCCTCTTCGGCCGCCTGCAGGGTGTCGTTGGTGTTGGCGCCGGTAAGCATGAAGAACACGTTGGCGGCGCGGGTCAGCAGTTCGCCGCTGCGCTCCATCGCTTCGATGGTGTTCTCGAAGGTGGGCGCCTCGGTGTTGTCGGCGATCTTGCGGATCTCGGCCAGGTGCTGCTTCATGCCCTCTTCGATTGCCGGCTGGTAATCGGCGTCCTTGAGCTTGTCGAAGGGCGGGGCCTGGAACGGCAGCGTGCTGGCGACGAACAGCGGGTTGTCGGCCGGCGCGGCCGCGGCGGAGGCATCGGTAGCGGGCATCGTGGACTCGGCAGCAGGGCGGTCGCCGCAGGCGGTAAGCACCAGCGCGATCGCGGAAGACAGGAGCAGCTTATGCAACATGGAGGGAACTCCGTTAGGGGACAGCGCGGTAACGGCGTCGGTCGCGGCACGCGGCCCGCCAACTGCGCAGGGTGCGCTCAATGGTAGAGCTTGGAAATGTGCCGTTGGTTTGCCGATTCAGGCGGGCGGTCGCCGGGTGGGGCACCCTGCACGCGTCCTTGTCGCTCGGAGTGCCCACGATGTCGTGCATTTTCGCGTTCGCGGCGGCGCTGGCTGTGTGGGCCGCTGCCGAACCGGGCGGGCCGGCGACGCCGGTGGCGCCGGATCCGGCGCCGGTTGCGGAGGCTGCGCCGATCGGGACGGCGGTCATGCTCGCCGACGGCACGCTGGTGTTGCAACTGCGCGCGGCGCTCGATGGCGGCGCGGCGCACGGCGAGGCCGAAATCCGCTACCGGTCGGGCACGCCCGAACACGCGGCGGTACTGGCGCATATCGGTGGTCTGGCGCCGGGAGAGCGCAAGGCGGTGCCGCCCTGGCCGGAAGGGGAGTGACCGGCGATCTGGCGGGCCAGGCCAAGCATGGCGTCACCTGCTGCCGCCCCGGCTCTGGGGCGTCTGCGATTGCAGGCCATGGCGGTGCATGTCCACGTGCCCCAACCAAAGCGCACGCGACCTGCATGCGCAGGCGTGCCGATTCATTCAAACGACGCTTCGATCTGACCGGCATGTTGCCGCGCTTGGCCCGTGCCTTGGCCGCCAGAGGGACGCCACCCGCGCAGCGACCACGGACGCCAGCTCAGATACGGCGCGAACAGTCTGTCGGGGGAGGGGGCCCGCAAGGCGGACGAAGGCCGCCACCGGATGGCCGCCACGCGACGGCGTTCGCCCTGGCCCCGCTCCCGTGGGGAGCGGGCGCATGGCCGCACATGCGCGTGCGGCGGTCGATCTGCCACGGTACGCCGTCGGTCCGACGCACCTGGCTTGGGGTCACCGCGTCCGGCACGCGCCCGTCGAGCGGGTCGCGTGCCGGGTTGCGGTCAGAAGTGCCAGCGCCAGTTGAGCTGGGCGCCGAAGTCGCGGGCGCCGTCGCCCCTGCGGCCTTGCGCGGCGATCGACAAGCGACTGCGCTCAGACGTGCTCAAGGCGATGCCGAGGTCGGCGACCGCGGCGTTGGCCGCCATCGGCGCGCCCTGCACCATGAAGGCATCGCCGCCAGCAACGAACCGATGACGGCTGTCGCGCGTCAGGTCGCCGCTCGCGTGCTCCCAGGCCAGGCCACCGAACAGGGTGGCTTGGTCGCGCTGCCCGCCGCTGATGTCCCACGTCGCGCGGACGCCGGCGGTGGCGACGGTGTAGCGATCCTTGCTGGCATCGACGTGCAGCGCCGCGCTGCCGCCACGTTCGGACGCGGCATCGGTCTCCAGCCGCGTGTGCGCGACCGCCAACGTCGGCGTCAGCGTGAACCGGTCGAACGGGAACTCCCATCCGGCCTGCAGGAAGGCGGTGGTCGCCTTGGCGTCGTAGCGCGACCCCACCTCCTGCGCCAGCGTGTTGCCAGCGACGACGCGACGCGATGTCTCCACGCGATAGTCGGCGCGGGTCGCGCCGCCGTGCAGCCACAACGCATCCCAGCGCGCGCCGGCATAGAGGCCGTACTGGGTGGCGTCGGTGTCCGCCTGCGATCCGCGCGCACGGACGCGGGTGGTGATGTCCTCGTTGCCCAGTGCCAGCCCGACCACCCAGTGCTCGCCCAGGCGCCGATCGGCACCGGCCATCAGGCCCTGGCGGCTGGTCCGAGTGCCGGCCGCGTTGCCGTCGGTGTCCATCCGCCCCTGCATGCCGCTGCCGGCGACCCAGGCCACGGTGGCATCGGTCCGGGTGGCGGCGGCCTGGCCATGGAAGCGCTGGCCGATGCCATCACGCAGGAAGCGGTCTTCGAGCAGCGTGCCGCGAACATCGGCATGCAGTTCGCCGGCCAGGTGGTCGAATGCAGTGCGCGCGGTGTTCGCATCGAACAGCAGCAGGGTGTTGTACAACGCCAGCGCGTCACCGGACTGCGGAAGGGTGTTGAGCGCCAGCGCGGTGCGGTACTGGTTGCCTGTCTGCGCGACGGTCTGGAAGACCGCCGGCGGCTTCGGCGTTGTCGGCGGCTCTGGGGTCGTGGGCGGCTCCGGCGTTGTGGGCGGCTCGGGCGTCGTGGGCGGTCCCACATCCTTCAGCGCGATGCCCAGCACGACCCGGTCGGGTTCGTAGGTCAAATGGGTGTCCAGGAACGCGGACTGGCTGGCCACGCTGGCGAAGGTGCCGGCGACGCCGCCCTGGGCCTGCACGATGGCGTAGGTCTGGCCGGTCGTGTAGCTGGTCTGCGGGTCCAGTGCGGTGACCTGCACGCGACCGCCGCCGAGGGTGGCCTTGCCGGTGGCGGTCAGCGTGTCGCTGCCGCCGTTGCCGGCGATGTCCACTGCGAAGATCGAATCGGCTGCGAACCGCACATCGCCGCTGGACGTCAGGCCGCCCAGCGCGCCGGCGCCACCGATCGACAGGGTGCCGCCGCCGAGGACCTCGAGGGCCCCGATCGTGCCGGTGCCGGTGTAGGTTTCGCCGTTGCCGACGGTCACGTCATCGTTGCCACCGCCGCCCAGCAGACCGATCTTCAGGTCGACCGAGGTGCCGGTGTAGGACAGGGCCACGTCGAGGAACGCGGACGCGCTGACGGCGTCGGCGAACGTGCCCTTCACGCCCTTGGCCGCCGTCAGGATGGTGTAGCTCTGCCCATTCTGGTAGCTGGTCGCCGGGTCGAGCGCGGTGACCACGACGCCCGCAGGGCCGCCGTCGAAGCCGTCGTGGGCGCCGATGCTGGCCTCGCCGCTGACCACCAGCAGGTCGCTGCTGCCGTTGCCCAGGATGTCCACGTCGTAGAACACCTTCTCGTCGCCGGCCGAGCCAGCGCCCAGCCGCAGGTCGCCGTCGATGGTCAGCGTGCCCACGGTGCCGTCGCCGGGGGCGATCCGCCCGCCCCGGCTCAGGCTCACGTCGCCGATCGTGCCGGTCCCGGCCAGCACGCCACCGGAGGTGACGCTCGCGGTGGCCGTGCGCTTCATCACGGGCGCCGAGACACCGGTGTTGAACTCCTGCAGGAAGCCGGCGGTGCCGTTGAGGACCAGCGTGCCGCCGGTGACCCGGTACTGCTGGTCGGCCAGGCGCCCGCTGAAGGCCGGCTCAGCCGGCTTGGCGTAGAGGTCGGCATCGAGGATCAGCTTGCCGCCGGTCACGACCACGTCACCACCAAACCGGCTCAGATCGCCGGTCAGGCGCGTGGTGCCGGCCGCCTGGGTGATCGCGCCGGCGGTATGCGCATGGCCATTCGCGCCGCTGTTGGGCGCGCTCACGACGGCATTGGACAGTGCCAGCTCGCCGGTGTGGTTGAACAGCAGGCCGCCAGCACCCGACTGCATGGTGATCACGTCGTCGGTGTCGATCCCGCCGGCCGCCATGGCGGCCTCCAGCGCCGGACCGGCGGGTTGCGTGGCCCACGAGGCCATGCCGCCGCCGAACACCAGATAGCCAAGCGACTTGAGCGTGATGCCGCCGGTGCCGCCGCCGACCTGGCCGCCGCGCGAGACGGTCAGCACGCCGTAGGCGTCGAACACCGAGTTGCCGATGGCGATGCCGTCGGTGGCCTGCAGGCGCGAGCCGGCGCCGTCCACGCGCACCTGTTCGTGCTTGAGGGCCGGGACGAACGAGACGCCGTCGCCACCACCGGAGATCAGCATGGTGCCGGTCTCCAGCACCGCCCCGTCGACGATCTGCAGGTTGGTGGTGACGTCCAGTTCGCCGGTGTTGGTCCACTTGGTCCCGGCGCCGGTCAGCGTCGCGGTCTCTTCCTGCTTGGCGAAGCTGTCGCGGACCTTGGCGGTCGTCGACGCGATGCTGGCCCCGTCCTCGACCCGCAGGTGGTTGGACACGACCAGCTCGCCCGCTTGGAGCGTCGAGCCCGCGCCGCGGACGATCACCCGGCCGGTCTGGTCGAAGTCGCCGATGCCGAGCGAATCCTGGGCCTCGGCGCGCAGCGAATCGGCAACCACCCGCGCCCCGTCTTCGACGGTCAGCGTGCCGTCGGCATTCTGCGCGACGACCACGCTGCCGGCCTCGAGTGCGGTACCGGCGCCGCTCAGCAGCAGCGTGCCGCTGCTGTCGCGGCGCGACCCGATCACGACCGAATTGGCGGCGATGCGCGCGCCCTCACGGGCGCTGACAATGCCGCTGCCTTCGTAGCCAATGGTGATGTTGCCGTTTGCGCCATTGGTGGCCAGGCGCGTGTCCGGGCCTTCCAGCTCGACGCGACCAGCGACGCCCTGGCGCAGGCCGATGGCGATGTTGTTGGCCCAGGCCTGGCCGCCGTCGGCAAGGCGCAGCGTGCCCTGGCCCTCGCCGCCGACGTACAGGTCGCCGCCGGTGGCGCGCAGCGCCGAGCCGGCACCGGTGACCGTGGCACTGCCCACGCCGCCCGCGGAGGTGCCCAGCGAAATGCCAGCCCCATTGCCGCCGCGGGTCGCGGTGACCTGCGCGCCATCGGCGACATTCAGTGTGCCGGTGCCCGCGAATCCGATCTGCAACAGTTGGGCGGTCGCGCTGGAGCCGGCGCCCAGGACGTCCATGCGTCCTTCCGAACCGGCATCCACGCCCAGCGAAACCCGGTCACGCGCGGTGAACGTGGCCCCCGACAGGACGTCGAGACGGCCCTTGCCGGCGACGCCGATCCGCACCCGGTCGTCGTCGCCGACGGTCAGGCTCGCCTGCGCACCCTCGACGACGATCGTGCCGTCGGCACCGGCGCCCACGCCCAGTTGCAGGTGGCTGCCATCCACCACGACCGCGCCGTTACCGACGATGCGCAGCGTGCCGGTGCCCGCGTTGCCGACATTCAGTCCGGTGGTATAGCGCCGCGCCTCGTCGATCGTCAGCTGCTCGTCGACGTTGACCGCCTGCGCCGCTGCCCCGCTGGCGGCGGCCATACCCAGCACGGCCAGAACGGCAGCCGCCAGCGGGTGCCGGCCGACCGCCGGCAGCGCGCTGGCACAGGCGCCCGCGGCGCTGCCGGCGGCCAGTTCGGAGGCGACCTGCACCAGGCCGAGGCGGCGATTGAAGACCAAGCGGAAAACTCTGTTCACGGCGTTGAGATCCTTCGGATTTGAAGCGAAAAGGGGAGAAGGCGTCGACGACGGCGGGGGCCGTCGCGCATGCCTGCAAGGGCGCCGCGGCGGCCGGTCCGACCGCCGACGGGATGCGGGGGAGCGGCGCCGTCCACAGGGACTTGCGCGCCGGGCGCCACCATAGGCAGGCCGGTCCGGCATCGGGGGTACTTTCCGGTAACGGATAGGTAACGGCCCGTTTCGAGGCGGCGGACTGGTATCGTGATCGGCCGCGAACCGGCGCCAAAAGCGCGTCGCACCGCCATCGGACTCCACCTTGACCACCATCGACCAGACCGACGAACCGCTCGCCAACGACGACGAAGGCCTCGACTTCCGTTACCGGTTCGGCACGGCGACGTTCGACGAATCCACGTTCGAACTCTGCGTCGACGACGCCCCGGTCGCGGTCGAGCGGCGCGCGTTGGAGGTGCTGGCCTACCTGCTGCGGCATGCCGGGGAGGTCGTCACCAAGGAAGAACTGTTCAAGGAGGTCTGGGCGGGACGGATCACCGTCGACAAGGTCCTGCCCAACGCCATCACCAAGCTGCGCAAGGCGCTGGGGCCGGCCAACGCGGGGGTGCTGACCACCCAGCCTCGGCTCGGCTATCGCCTGACCGGCCTGACCGAGCGCGTCGTCGTGCGTGCGCGCGCGCCGGCGCACCTGGCGCTACGCGAGTCCGATCCGGTGCCGCTGCGGCCGCGTTTCGTGCTGCGGCGGCTGCTCGGCAGTTCGTCGCATAGCGAAGTGTGGCTGGGCGAGCACGCCCGGACCGGCGAGCACCGGGTCTACAAGTACGCCAGCAGCGGCGGGCGCCTGCGCAGCCTCAAGCGCGAGGCCACGCTCGCGCGGTTGCTGGCCCGCGGCCACCAGGGACCGTCGGAGGCGCCGTTCGCGCGACTGATCGACTGGCATTTCGAGGCGCCGCCGTTCTTCCTCGAATACGCCTACTGCGGCACCAACCTGTCCGAGTGGTCCACGACCCATCTGGCCGAACTGCCGACGCCGGCGCGGCTGGCGCTGTTCCTGCAAATCGCCGACGCAGTCGCCGCGGCGCACCAGATCGGCGTGCTGCACAAGGACATCAAGCCAGCCAATGTGCTCGTCGCTGCGGCCGGCGACGGCTGGCGCGTCTGCCTGACCGATTTCGGCAGCGGTAGCCTGCTGGAACCGGGCCGGCTCGATGCGATGGGCATCACCCGCCACGACCTCACCGCGACCGGCCTGCTCAAGAACGGCCCCGATTCGGGCACGCCGCTGTACCTGGCGCCTGAAGTGGTCGCCGGGCAGCCGCAGACCGTGCGCAGCGACGTCTACGCACTGGGGCTGATCCTCTACCAACTGCTGCAGGGCGATCTGAGCCGGCCGATGGCCTCGGGCTGGGAGCACGACATCGACGATGCCCTGCTGCGCGAGGACATCACCCTGGCCACCCACGGCAACCCCGAACGCCGGCTGGCCTCGGCCCCGGAGTTGGCACGGCGCCTGCGTCGGCTCGGGCAGCGGCGCGAGGAGGCCGAGCGGGCCCGGCAGGACCGCGAGCACGCGCTGCAGACCGCCGCCGTGCTCGCCCGCACCCGCGCGCAGCGTCCCTATCTGATCGCCGCCTTCGTCCTGCTGGTCACCGGTCTGTCGGCCTCGCTCTGGTTTCACCGCGAGGCCCGCCACGCGCAACAGATCGCCGAGACCGAACTGGCGCGCGCCAACGCGCTCAATACCTTCGTGACCGAGGACGTGATCGGACGCGCCAATCCGCTGATCACCGCCAACGGCCACAACGCCAACATCCGCGACGTCCTGCTGGCCGCCCGTGACCGGGTGGACCCGCGGTTCGGCGCGCGCCCCTTGATCGCCGCGACCGTGCACGCCTCGCTGGCGACGCTGTTCAACAGCGTGGAGCTGCTGCCCGAGGCCCGCCAGGAGTTCGCCCGCGCGCTCGAGTTGTTCGAGGCCCAGACCGGCGCCGACAGCCTGGAGACGTTCAAGGCGCGCTCCACGCTGATCCGGGTCATGACCCGGACCTCGGAGTTCGAGGCCGCGCGGCGCGCGCTCGACCTGCTCGAGCAGCAATACGCCGCCGCGCCCGATCCCGAGCGCGCGTACCAGCTCGCGCTGGCCCGGAGCACCTACTTCACCAACGCCGGCGAGTTCACCCGCGCCGTGCCCGAGTACGAGACCGCGTTGCGCCTGCTCGCGCAGTTGCACGCCGACGACCTGCCGATGCACGACTCGCTGCGCTTGGACCTGGTGCAGGTCTATACCCAGGTCGGCCGCGCCGAGGACGGGCGCCAACTGGCCCAGACCATGCTCGAGGACCTGCAAGCACGTGATGCACCCAATGCACTGGCCATTGCCGTCACCCGCCAGGTCATGGCCGGCGCCGAGATCAAGCTCGGCCGCTACGAGGAGGCCGAACGCATGCTGCTCGACGCGCAGCAGACCGTGGTCGCGATGACCGGCGCCGGCAGCATGCGCAACATGATGCTGGTCAACAGCCTGCTGGAAATCGACCAGCACAGGCAGCGCTGGCCGCAGGCGCTGGCCCACGCCCGCACGCTCTACGAAGGGATTCGCGCCAAGCTCGGCGAGGACAGCATCTTTGCCGCCACCACGCTGGGCGTCTGGGGACAGGTCCTGTTTCTGGCCGGCCAGCCGGACGAGGCCGCTCCCAAGCTCGAAGCGGCCTACCGGCAGTTGGTCCAGCTGCAGTCCTCGGCCAATCCGCAGACCCAGCTGGTCGGCTTCTGGTACGCGGCCACGACCGGCGCGCTCGGACACTGGGAACAGAACGAGGCCACCCTGGCGACCCTGGACGCGGCCCAGCTCAACGCTGCCGCCGCCAGTCCCGCGTGGCCGCTCCGGCTGGACGCCCTGCGCGGCGTACTGCGCCACCAGCATCACCACGATGCCCAAGCGCGCCCGGCCCTTGAGGCCACGCTGGCGAGCCTGCGCCAGCAGCCGGACGTCGAGCCGGCGCTGGTCGCGCTGGTCGAGACCGCATTGCACGCGCGCTGAACCACACCCGGCCGGCGGGACCCTTGGCGGCGGGGTGATGCCAAAGCTCTGCGCCACGCCCCAGGACGCGCTGTCGGGATGCCTCCAACAGCGCGTCGATCCGCGCATCCTTGCAGACAGCATGGCCGCCGACGGCCGACCGGGTCACACCGTGCCGCGGTTCTTGCCCATCCACGGGGCGTACCAGGCACGGATCCTGGCCATGTCGGCGTCGAGGTCGTCGCCGGGCTCGATCAGCGGGCCGAAGCCGATGACCTTGTCGGGATAGTGGAAGTACAGGGTCTGGATCGGCACATTGGCGGCCTTGGCGATCTTCCAGAAGCCGGTCTTCCAGCGCTCCACGCGCTTGCGCGTGCCTTCGGGCGCCAAGCCATACCAGAACGGGGCGCCGCCGTGGATCGCCGCGGCGGCCTGTTCGACCACGCGCGAGGCGCGGCTGCGATCGACCGGGATCACGCCCAGGCCGCGCATCGCCCAACCCAGCACAGGCACACGGAACAGCGAGTCCTTGCCGAGCACGCGGATATCCAGGCCCAGCGCGGCCTTGGCCGCGAAGCCCCAGACGCCGTCCCAGTTCGACGAGTGCGGGGCACCGATGAGCACCAGCCGCGGCAGGTTGGGCAGCTCGCCGACCATGCGCCAGCCGCCCAGGCGCAGGATGCTGCGCCCGATCCAGCGCGCGAGCCGGCTGGGTTTGACCCGCGGCGCGAGCGGTGGGACGGGGATCAGAAACGGGTACTTCGATGTGCTCATGCGTCCTCGGCGCGAAGGCCCGCTCCGGCGGGCGTCAATCCCAGTCACGCCCGGCGCGACCGCGCTTGATGGTACTGCGTTCGCGTTTCGCGCCCAGTCGTCGTTCCTTGGCACCGCGCGTGGGGCGGGTGGCGACGCGCGGCTTGGGCACCTCGTAACCCGCGGCGACGAAGGCGGCCAGCCGCGCGCGCGCGTCTTCACGGTTGCGGTCCTGGGTGCGGAAGCGCTGGGCGCTGATGACCAGCACGCCGGCGTCCGTGACGCGGCGGTCGCGGCGCGCCAGCAGGCGGGCGCGCACGGCGTCGGGCAGCGACGGCGAGCCGGCGATGTCGAAGCGCAGTTCGACCGCGGTGGCGACCTTGTTGACGTTCTGCCCGCCCGGCCCGCTCGCGCGCACGAAGCGTTCGACGAGTTCGGACTCGGGAATGGCGGGCGGCGTGGACATCGTCAGCGATTGTAAGAGGGTGGGTGTCGACGCGGGCTCGCGGGACAACAGCCCGTCATGCCGGTGGACCGGGAAACAGCAGCAAGGCCTTGGCGAATGCATCGCCGGGCGGCGCGGCGATGTCCATACGCTGTCCGGTGTGCGGATGGGTGAAGCGCAGACGCTCGGCGTGCAGCAGCATGCGGTGGATGCCGAGTGTGCGGAAATGGCGGTTGTGGCGCCCGTCGCCGTGGCTGGTGTCGCCGATCAGATGATGCGAGAGGTGCTTGAGGTGGCGGCGGATCTGCCGGAAGCGGCCGGTCATCGGCTCGGCGCGCAGCAGGGCGTAGCGCGAGGTCGCAAAGCCCGCCGACGGCAGCGCCAGTTCGGTGGTCGCCAGCCGCGTGAAGCGCGTGACCGCGGGCTTCTTCAACGGTTTGCCGGGGCCGCCATCGAGCGGGTGGTCGACCTCCAGCGCGGCGTCGGGCCAGCCGCGGCACACGGCCAGGTAGTGCTTGTCGACGCTGCGCGCCATCCATTGCGTGCCCAGCGCCGAGGCGGTCTCGCGATCGAAGGCCAGCAACAGGCAGCCACTGGTGGCGCGGTCGAGTCGATGGACCAGGAACAACGGCCGGCCAAACTGCAGACGCAGTCGGTCGGCGAGAAAATCGTGCTCGCCGCGCGCGAGCGCGCTGTCGTGGACCATCAGACCGGCGGGCTTGTCGACCACCGCCAGCCAGTCGTCCGCATACCGCACATCGATCGTCATTCCTCGCGCTCCGGGCGTCGTGGGGCATCCAGGCGCGCGGATGCGATCTGCTATTTTCGGCGATCGACTTGTCCGAAGGGAAACCGCATGCGTCGCCGCCTTCGTGTCTGCCTGTTCGCGCTGCTGCTGTGCGCAGGCATCGCACCGGCCATCGCGGCGCCGCAGCTCGACGCGCCGGTGCACAGCGCCGAAGGCATCACCGAGTACCGCTTCGACAACGGCCTGCGGCTGGTGCTGTTTCCCGACCCCGGCAAGCCGGTGACCACGGTCAACGTGACCTATCGCGTGGGCTCGCGCCACGAGGGCTACGGCGAGACGGGCATGGCGCACCTGCTCGAGCACCTGCTGTTCAAGGGCACGCCGACACATCCCGACATCCCCGGCGAGATGAAGCAGCGCGGCATCCGCTTCAACGGCACGACCTGGTTCGACCGCACCAACTACTTCGCCAGCTTCTCCAGCGATCCGGTCACGCTCGACTGGCTGCTGGGCATGGAGGCAGACCGCATGGTGACCTCGCGCATTGCGCGCGCGGATCTCGACAGCGAGATGACCGTGGTCCGCAACGAACTGGAGGCCGGCGAGAACAACCCGGTCCGGGTGCTGGTGCAGCGGCTGATGTCGGCGGCCTACGACTGGCACAACTACGGGAATCCGACGATCGGCGCGCGCAGCGACATCGAGGGCATGCCGATCGAACGGCTGCAGGCGTTCTATCGCACCTGGTACCGGCCCGACAACGCGGTGGTGGTGATCGCCGGCGATTTCGATCCGGCGCACGCGCTGGCGCGGGTGGCCGCGCACTTCGGCGCGCTGCCGCGGCCGGCGACCGCACTGCCGCGCACCTACACGCGCGAGCCGGCGCAGGATGGCGAACGCCACGTCGTCGTGCGGCGCGTCGGTCGCACCCCGTACCTGGCCGCGGGCTATCACATTCCCGCCGGCCGCCATCCCGATGCCGGCGCACTGACGGTCCTGGCGCAGATACTCGGGCATGCGCCCAGCGGCCGGCTGCACCGCGCCCTGGTCGAACCGGGCCTGGCGACCTCGGTCTCGGCCACGGGCTACCGCCTGGACGAGCCGGGGTATCTGAGCGTGGTCGTCGAGGCGCCGGCGGGCAGCGACCTCGATGCACTGCAGGCGCGGCCGCTCGCGGTGCTCGAACAGAAGACGGCGTTCACCGACGACGAGGTCGACGAGGCGCGAACGCGTCTGCTGGCCGGCTTTGAACGCGCATTGCGCGACCCCAACGCGGTCGGCATTGCGCTGTCGGACGCGATCGCGCAGGGCGACTGGCGGTTGTTGCTGCAGTCACGCGATCAGCTGGAGGCGGTGACCGCGGCCGACGTGCAGCGGGTCGCGCGCGCCTACCTGCGCCGCGACAACCGCACGACGGCGCACTTCGTGCCGACCGACGCTCCCGAGCGCATCGAGATGCCCGAGGCCCCGGACGCGGCGACGCTGTTGGCCGGTTTCGTCGGCCGGCCCGCGCTCGCGGCCGGAGAGGCCTTCGATCCGACGCCCGAGACCATCGACGCGCGCACGCGGACCTGGACGCTGTCCAACGGGGCCAGGCTGGCGGTGCTCGACAAGGCGACCCGTGGACAGGCGGTGCAGTTGCGCATGACACTGCGCCTGGGCAGCGAACAGACGCTGGACGGGCGCATCGACGCAGCGATGCTGGCCGGCGCGATGCTGATGCGCGGCGCGGGCGATCTCGACCGCGCGGCGATCTCGCGCCGGCTCACCGCGCTGCGCTCGACACTGGGTGCGAGCGGCGGCGCGACCACGGTCAGCGTCGCGGCCTCGAGCGACCGCGCGCATATCGCGGGGCTGCTCGATCTGATCGCGACCGTGCTGAAGCAGCCGACATTCCCGCAGGACGAATTCGCGCAACTGCGCACCCAGCGGATCACCGGCATCCAGGGCAGCATGAGCGAACCGGGTGCGGTGGCGAACCAGGCGATGGCGCGGCATTTCGACATCTTTCCGCCCGGCCATCCGTTTCACGCACGTACCTTCGAGCAGCGCATTGCCGGACTCGAGGCGACGACGCGCGATGATGCGGTCGCGTTCCACCGCGCGTTCTACGGCATGGGGCCGGGCACGACGATCGCGATCGTCGGCGATGTCGATGCCGAGGCGGTGCGTGCGCAACTCGAAGCGCTGTTCGGCGACTGGCGCCCGGCCACCCCGTTCGTGCGCATTCCCACACCGTATGCGGCGCAGCCAGCCGCGCAACTGCGCGTGGTCACGCCCGACCGGCCGAACGCGGTGTTCCTGGCGCAGCAGGCGCTGCGCTTGGGCCAGGATCACCCCGACTATCCGGCGTTGTATCTGGGCAATCACTTGTTCGGCAGCGGTGGCATGAAGTCGCGGCTGGCCGACCGTATCCGCCAGCGCGACGGCTTGAGCTACGGGGTCAGTTCGAGCTTTGGCGCCAGTGCGTTCGACACGGTCGGCACGTTCTCGGCGCAGGCGATTGCCGCGCCGGAGAACATCGCCAAGGTCGCGCAGGCTTTCGACGAAGAACTGCGTCGGCTGCTCGCCGAGGGCATCGACGAGACCGAGCTTGCGCAGACCCGTGACGGCCTGCTGCTGTCGCGCCGCACGGCACGAGCCAGCGATGCGCAACTGGCCGGCACGCTCAACGACAATCTCTACCTGGAACGCGACATGGCCTACTCGGCCGCGTTCGAGGACGCGCTGCGCGCGCTCGACGCCGAGGCCGTACGCGCGGCAATGGCGCGGCATCTGGATCCCGACGCGACCACAACCGTCGTCGCCGGCGATCTGGACGCGCCTGCCGCGGGACCTTGAGCCCGCGCAGCGTCCCGGCTATTCGGTCGCCGGCGCCGGCGCCGAGGACGCCATCGACTCGAGCTCGGCGCACATCTGCTGTTGCTGCGCCGGCGTCGCCGTGTCGTACTGCGCGCGCACCTTGTCGTGCGCGGATGCGAACTCGCGGTCGAACATCGCCGCGTCGCCGCCCATCTTCACGAACTCCTGCTGCTGTCGCGCCCTGGCCTGCGCCAGTTGCTCCGCCGGGATGCTCGGGTCGCACAGTTCGACCGCCGCGTGCATCGCACCGCCGAGACCGGCGAGCTGAGTCAGCATCGTCGTCGCGGCATCGCCGGTCAGCGGCGCTTCGACCGGGGCACTGCCGTCTTCGAGCTGTGCGGCCGCGGCCTCCGAGGGCACCGTGTGGGTGTCTTCGACTGGCGCGGTCTGCGCGGGCGCGCCGTCGGCCTGTCGGTCGCCGCAGGCAGCGAGTGCGAGCGCGCCAGCGATGGCTAGGCCAAGGGGAAGTCGTACACGCAGTGTCCGCATCCGGGTGATCTCCATGATCGGGTAGAGCTCGAGCCTAGCAGAGCGGGTGTGGCAGGCTGACTGCACGGCTGCGATCGCACATCACGGGGTGTCCGGGGTCTGGCGGCGGCTGCGATAGCACTGCAGGTGCACCCAGGCGGCCTGCAGCATCGGTGCCGCGATCTCCGCCGCCTTCGCCCGCGCCAGCATGTCGCCGACGATCTGCGCCGCTTCGACGTCCTGGCCCGATTCGAGATCGCGCAGCATCGACGCAGTGGCCGCAGAGCCGGCGCGGGTCAGCAGCGACCGGGCCTGCTCGGCGGGTTGCCCCGGAATCGCCTGGCCCTGCGCGGCGGCGACCGCAAGGCACTCATCGTGCAGCGCGGCCATGAAGGCGGCGCCCTCGTCGCTGGCCACGATCCGGCCGATGCTGGCGCGCATCAGGCACGTTGCCGCCGCCATCGCGGTGAGGAAGCTGAACTTGTTCCACGCCGCCTGCAGGAAGTCGTCGCTGCGCACGGCCTCGAAGCCTTCGGCGCGCGCGCACGTGTCGGCAAACGCCTGGGTGCGCGCGCTGCCGTTGCGGGCCGGGTCGCGCTCGCCGAACGTCAGCGACGGTGGCGAGGGCAGATGCACGACCTCACCATCGGCGCCCTTCACCGCGCTGATGAAACACAAGCCGCCGAGCACCGCGTCCGCACCGAAGCGCGCATCGAGCGCGGCGTAGTGCTGCAGCCCGTTGAGGATCGGCATCACCGTCGTGTCGGCCCCGACGGCCGGTGCGATCGCGTCGATCGCGGCATCGAGGTCGTAGGCCTTGCAGCTGAGGATGATCAGATCGAACGGCTGCGTCGCAGCGAGCGCCGCCAGCGCGTCGGCGGTGACGTGCGCGACCGCGAGATCGGCATCGCCGAGCGGGCTGCGCAGGCGCAGGCCCTCGCGCGCGAGCTGCGCCGCGCGCGCAGGGCGCACCAGGAACGTGACGTCGACGTCGGCCTGGGCCAGCCGGCCGCCGAAGTAGCCGCCGGTGCCACCGGCACCGAGGACGAGAATGCGCATGGAAGGCTCCAGGAGGAAACGGGCACCGCCGCAAGCTTAGTGCCCGCGTGCGTGCCGGCGCGACCGCTCAGGCCGTCGCGGCGATCGCGCGCAGCGCCTCGCCGAGCCGGTCGATCTCGTCCGGGCGCGTGAACACCGCGGGCGTGATGCGCACGCAGGCGCCCGAGGCCAGGCCGTCGCGCATCACCGTGTGCAGGCCGAAGTCGTCGAGCAGGCGGCCGGCGAGCGCGTGGTTGTCGTCGAGACCGGGACGGCCGCGCAGGCGCAGCGAGGCGATCGCGCTGCACAGCGCGGGGTCCTCGGACGCCAGCACCTCGAACGCGCCGGTGTCGCGCGCGACCGCGAGCCAGCGCGCCGACAGGTGGCGCAGGCGCGCCTGCTTGCGCGCCGCGCCGATGCGCGCGTGCACGGCGAGCGCGTCGGGCAGGGCCATCACCGCGGCGAAGTTCACGGTGCCGGTATGCACGCGCGCGGCGGTCGCGCCGTGCGGATCGGCCTGGCCCATGTACGGATCGACGTCGTCGGTGCGGCCGCGCCGGATGTACAGGCCGCCGACGCCGACCGGCGCGCCCAGCCACTTGTGGAAATTGACGCCGACGAAGTCCGCGCCCTCGTCGGCGATGCGCACGTCCAACTGGCCGACGCCGTGCGCGGCGTCGAGGATCACGTCGATGCCGCGCATGCGGGCCATGGCGCACAGCTCGGCAACCGGCAGGCGCAGGCCGTGGCGATGGCTGACCTGGGTCAGCAGCATCATGCGCAGCCGCGGATGGCGGGCGATCGCCTGCGCGTAGGCATCGAGGATGCCCTGCCGCGTCGCCGGTGCGGGCAGCGCGATCTCGATCACGTCGACGCCCCGGCGCTGGCGCAGCCAGCGCATCGCGTCGCGCATGCTGTCGTAGTCGACGTCGGCGCACAGCACCGCGTCCCCGGGGCGCAGTCGCCGGTAGCCGCCGATCAGCGCCTGCAGCGCCTCGGTGGCATTGCGGGTCAGCGCCAGCTCGTCGCGGCCGACGCCCAGCGCGTCCGCGGCGCTGTCGAGCGCGGCGCGGTGCAGTGCCGGGAAGGCGCGACGCGCGAACGCCGGGCCCTCGCGGTTCACGCGCTGCTGATGGCGCAGGTACGCGGCCTGCACGGGCGCGGCCATCACTCCCCAGTAGCCGTTCTCCAGCGGCACCGGATCGCGGGCGACGTCGTGGAGCGCGGCGACGCGCGCCCAGTACGCCTCGTCGCGCGCGAGCGCGTCGGGATCCACGCCCGCGGGCGCGACCGGCACGTCCGGAGCGGCCGCGGCGGCGGCCACGGCGGGCAGCGCCGCGGCCAGCGGCGCGAGCGTGGCGGCGCGCAGCAGGCCGCGGCGGGTGCAGTCGGCCATGTCAGAACCGCAGCCGAAGCTGGGCGTAGACGTTGCGCCCGTCGGTGTCGTAGGGCGCGTTGCGCGAGTAGACCAGGCCGCGGCTGGCCTGGAACGTCGCCTCGTCCGGGTAGCGGTCGAACAGGTTGTCGGCGCCGATCCGCAGCGACAGCGCGTCGGTCGCCTTCCAGGTCGCGGTCAGGTCGAACATCAGCATGTCGCCGAAGGTCTGGAACACCTCGCCGGCGGCATTGCCGCTCGAATCGGTCCAGGTGCCGTAGTAGCGCGCCCGCGCCATCCAGTCCCAGCGCTGCTGGCCGAGCGTCGCCGTGAAGCTGCCCTTGTTGCGCGGCAGGCGCTCTTCGAAGATCCGCTTCTGGTCGGGGTTGGTCGCCACGCCGGTGCTGCCGTCGGCGACCTCGGTGCGGTTGTGGTTCCAGGCCAGCGTGAGGCCCAGATCGCCGAACCGGGCCTGGCTGCGATGGTGCGCGACCAGGTCGACGCCCTTGGTGACGGTGTCGAAATCGTTGGCGAACCAGTTGATCGAGGTGTAGCGCATCGGGTTGGGCACGTCCGCGGGCACGGCGCGGTTGGCCGAGATGCTGAAGCGGTCGTCGACCGCGATGCGGTAGACGTCGAGCGAGCCGGAGAACCCCGCCGGACCCTGCCAGGCCAGGCCGAGCGTTGCCGATTCTGACTCCTCGGGGCGCAGCGGCTGCGCGCCCAGCGCGCGTGCGACCGGATCGTCGGGCGAGAGCCGGCCGGTGTTGAACACCAGCAGCGTGGTCGTATCCAGGCCCTGGGTCGTGGACGTGGAGAACAGCTGGCCGGGCGTCGGCGCGCGGAAGCCGGTCGACCAGGCGCCGCGCAGCGCCAGGCCCGGCGCGATCTCCCAGCGCGCCGACAGCTTGCCGTCGAGTGTGTCGCCGAACTCGGAGAAGTCCTCGTAGCGCAGCGCGCCGCCGAGCGCGACGCGCGCGCCCAGCGGCACCTCGATGTCGAGATAAGCCGCCTGGCTGGTCTGGTCCCAGCTGCCGGCCTGCGCCGGGCTGAAGCCGGGCGCGCCGCTGGCGTTGGGCGCGAGCCCTGCGACCGCGCCGGGACCGACCGCCCACGAGGCCGGATCGCCCTGGTCGACCGCGTAGGTCTCCTTGCGGTGCTCGGCGCCGAACGCGACGTTGATCGGCGCATCCAGCGCGGCCGTCTGCCACGCATAGACGAGGTCGAGGTTGAGGTTGGTCTCCTGCTGCTCGAGATTGCCGAGGTAGAACCGGGTGGGGCTGTCGGGCCCGAGCGAGCCGTTGAACGAATTGTCGAGCGTGTAGTCGATGCTGCTCACGCCGTGCGAGGCGCTGACGTCCCAGTCCAGCGCCTCGCCGAGCACGCCGCGCACGCCGGCCAGCAGGTGCATGTCCTCCGACGCGTTGCCGTACTGCGGGGAGAACCCCACCGGGTAGAGGTCGCGCAGGTCGAAGCCCGGGAAGACGTCGGTACGCCGGTAGAGCTCGCCGTTGGTGTCGGGGTTGCGCCAGTTGAAGTCGCTCACGCCGTCGGTATTGCCGTACAGGCCGAACGCATAGAGGCCGCCGTACTCGCCGAGCGGGCGGTCGAGGTTGAAACCCATGCGCGTGCTGGCGAGCTCGGGCTGGCCCCAGCGCTGCACCGGATCCGGCACGTCGAGGTCGGGATGGGCGTCCTGGAACGCGATCGCGTCGGGGCGCTGGCGCGAGCGCGAGGTCGGCTTCGATTCGCTGTGCGCGAGGAACACCCGGAACGCGCCGCCGTCGGCCAGTTCGAAGCCGTAGCCGAACTCGCCGCCCCACGCGGCGCCGTCACCTGCGCTGTACTCGGAGACGTCGAGCCCGAAATGGCCGCCGACGCTGTCATCGAGGATGATGTTGATCACGCCGGCGATCGCGTCCGAGCCGTACTGGGCGGCAGCGCCGTCGCGCAGCACCTCGATGCGCTTGATCGCCGCGGCAGGGATCTGCGACAGGTCCGGACCCTGCGCGCCGCGGGCGCCGAGCAGCGCGGAGCGGTGGAAGCGACGCCCGTTGACCAGCACCAGGGTGTGGTCGGGCGAGAGCGCGCGCAGCGTGGCCGGGCGCACGAACACCAGGCCGTCGGCCATCGGCATGCGCTGGACCACGAACGAGGGCACCAGCTGGGCGAGGATGTCGTTGACGTCGCTCGACTCGACGCTGCGCACGTCCTCGGCGCTGAACACGTCGATCGGCGCCATCGTGTCGAACTGGGTGCGGGCGGAGCCGCGCGTGCCGGTGACGATGACCGCGTCGAGCGCCGACGTCATGGGCTCAGACAATGCGGCGTCAGTCGCAGGCGCGGCGGAAGCGGAGAGGGAAACGAACGCGGTCGACAGTGCGATCGCGCGTGCAAGGTTGGCTGGTGTCATGGCTCGGCGGCTTGGGAGAGGGAGCGCGGACCGCATCCCTGCACCGCAGCGCGGCATGATCGGCGCTGCGGTTGACGCGCCGATGACAGCCACCACTCGCGCGCGCCGTCATCGACTCTCAGGTCTGCGGTACGGGCACGACACGCGCCCGCATACAAGCCCGGCTGCAGCGGCGCCGCCCGCCCGTGGCTACGGTCGTCTGACCAGCTCGACCCGACGGTTGGCCGCGCGGCCGTCCTCCGTAGTGTTGTCGGCGACGGGACGTTCGTCGCCATGGCCCACGGCATCGAGACGATCGGCGGCAATGCCGGCTGCTTCGATTGCCGTGACGACCGACCGGGCGCGCGCTTCGGACAACGCTCGGTTGCGGGCAGGATCGCCGGTGTCGTCCGTATGGCCCTCGACCGATAGAGCGAGCTTCGCGTCGGCCTGCAGCAGCGCGATGATCTGGTCGATCTGCGGCGCCGAATCGGGCAGGATTTCGGCGCGATCGGTCGCGAAGTGCACCTGTAACGCGACCCGCCCCTCGTCGGCCAGCGCCTGTTCCAGCTCGCTCGCTGGCAGCAGCGTCGAGGTCAACTGCAGCCCTTTCTCCTGCACGACGATCAGGCCCGCGTGCGTATGGCCGCGGCAGGTGCGCACCCAGACGTTGCCGTCCTCGCGGCGCAGCACGAACACCTGCTGCGACGAGTTGTGGTAGCACTTGGATTCGCGCGGGTAGGCACGCATCGCAGCGGCGAACGCATCGCCGAGTTCCGAGGGCGTTTCGCCGGACGAGATTTCCACGCCGCCCGCCGCGGTGACCACCTGCTGCAGGTTGCGCACCACTTCGAGATCCGAGAAGTCCTTCTGTCCGCGCATCGCGGCAGCCGGATGCCGGCCGCGTAGACACGGCCCTCGACGCGTGTCAGATCATGACCGTTCCAGAACGCGGCTTCGCCGAAATCCACGCTGCGGGTGTGGCTGGGCGGCGCGCTGTAGCCTTCGGGGATCGAGAAGAACGGAAATTGCCCCAATGGCTGGGTCGACAACGGCAACGCCGCGATGTCGAACCCTGCAGCGCCGGGCACTTCGTCCTCGTTCGCAGGTGCGACGGCGTGGGCGTCGCGGCTGGCTGGAACACCGACGGCGGCCGGTTCGAGTTGATCCACCGGCGCCGCGCTGCCCGGGTCGTTCGTCGGTGCTGCAGGTTCCTGCGCACATCCTGCGATTAATACGGCGATGCACGCCGCGAGCGCGCGATTTGGTCTGGACATTCCCTGATCTCCCGCCATCCGTCGATGGGCGGAACCCTAGCATCGATCGGCGACGCGCCCCCCCCCGAACAGGCGCAGACCCTCGCTCGTCCGCTGCCCCGCGCACGCCACGTCTATGAGGAAGTCGGATGTCGACACGACCCGGACGAGCCGGCCGCCGAAGTCGCTTGGGTGCCGCGAGTACCCAGGAAGGGCGTGCGCGTTCCGGTCTTCTCCGATTCAGCCCAGGAACTGGACGAGGTCAAACGGAAGAGATAGTATTCTCGGCGGATCGGGGATTCTCGGTCGGCATTGGGCTCTGGCGGAAACGCCGGGGCCTTTTGTTTTTCAAGGAAAGCATTTCAATCCATATCCCATGTAGCGTCCTTGCGAATCGTGATCGAGCTTTTCACGGATGACATTCCACGCTCGATTAGGTTGTTCTGGCTTGCGCTGGTGCATACCGATGGGCCTGGCCACAAGGTCAGCCAGTTGCAGGCCAATCGAGTTGCTTCGCTTGTGGCAAATGACGGGTTCGAACGGAATGGATTGCCCGCCGTAGTTGTCGCCCGAACAGATGCGCCTGAAGGACAGCTCCAGATCCCTGTCTTCATTGTTTCCGCGCGACTCGCAAAGTACATGCGCGGTCAGCCATTGATGCGCATCCCCTGTCTGCCCTTGCCGACGGAGTCGGTAATAGATCCTCTCCAGGCAGAACCGCAAGAACACTTCGTAGGGATTCTCATCGCGTTCGCGGTTCTGCAGGCGCCGCTTGTCGATGACGGCTGCGAAAACGGCCATTGGCGTCGCCGCCAATGCGTCTGTCAGCGCCTCCAGAAACGCGCGCTTTCGATCGGGATCGCGCAGGATCGCGAATGGACCGATATCGCGCCGGATCTCGCGCTCGTCATGTCGTCGTGTTTGCTGATCAGACAACACGAGAGCACGAACAGCGGATAGGCCGGATCAATGTTGGCCATGCCATGGTCGCTTTCGTCGACGAACACGAGGTAATCGCTGAAGCTCGACATCAGCTGCGCAGGCCGACCCCGCGCTTGAGCAGGGTCAGCGCGATCACGGTCAGTACGACCACGAAGCCGAACATCAGCGCATAGGCGATGGACAGTGGAATGTCCGAGGTGCCCAGCAGGCCATAGCGGAACGCGTTGACCATGTAGAAGATCGGGTTGGCGTGGGTCGCGGCCTCGGCCCAGCCGGGCAGCAGCTTGACCGAATAGAACACGCCGCCCAGGTACGTCAGCGGGGTCAGGATGAAGGTCGGCACGATCGCGACATCGTCGAACTTCTTGGCGTAGACCGCGTTGATGAAGCCGGCCAGCGAGAAGATCGTGGCGCCCAGCAGCACCGTGCTCAGCGTCACCAGCGGATGCGGGATGCGCACCGTGGTGAACAGCATCGCGATGCCGAGCACGATCACGCCGACCGCCACCCCACGCGCGACCGCGCCCATGACGTAGCCGCCGAGCACGACCCAGCCGGGCATCGGGCTGACCAGCAGTTCCTCGACATGACGGCCGAACTTCGCGCCGAAGAAGCTCGAGGAGATGTTGCCGTAGCTGTTCTGGATGACGCTCATCATCACCAGGCCGGGCACGATGAAGTCCATGTAGGACACGCCGCCCATGTCGCCGATGCGCGCGCCGATCAGGCCGCCGAAGATCAGGAAGTACAACGTCATCGTGATCGCCGGCGGCACCAGGGTCTGGGCCCAGATCCGCAGGATGCGCACGATCTCGCGCCGGGCGATGGTGCCCAGGGCGGTCAGGTTGCGGGCAGTCGTGGTGGGTTCTGTGTGCATGCTCGGCGTCTGTGGAAAGAGGGGCGGGCGGGAGGCTCGCTGTGCGCGACCGGCGTCTACGACGCCTGATGCCCCGATCCGGAATCGCGTGCGGTCAGCCGCACGAACAGTTCTTCCAGGCGGTTGGACTTGGTCCGCATCGAGCGCACGCGCAGCCCGGCCGCATCGAGCGCGGCGAACACCCGGTTGAGATCCATCGCGCGCGGCATGTCGATGTCGAGCGTGTGCGCGTCGGGCGCCGTGATCGTCACGCCGTCGATCGCCGGCAATGCGTCGGGCAGCGCGCCGTCGATATCGAACATGAAGCCCTCGACGTCGAGCTGGGCGAGCAGGGCGCGGATCGGCCCCTGCTCGACGATGCGGCCGTGGTCGATGATCGCCAGGTTGCGGCACAGCGACTCGGCTTCCTCGAGGTAGTGCGTGGTCAGGATGATCGTCGTCCCTGCCGCGTTGATGTCGCGCAGGCTGCGCCACATGCCGCGGCGGATCTCGATGTCCACACCGGCCGTCGGTTCGTCGAGGATCAGCAGTCGGGGTCGGGTCATCATTGCGCGGGCGATCATCAGCCGCCGCTTCATGCCGCCCGACAGCGTGCGGCTCATGACGTGGGCCTTGTCCCACAACTGCGCGGCGCGCAGCTCGGCCTCGGCCCGCTCGGCGGCCTCGCGGCGCGAGACCCCGTAGAAGCCGGCGTAGTTGACCAGGATGTCGAAGGGCTTTTCGAACAGATTGAAGTTGATTTCCTGCGGCACCAGGCCGATCAGGCGCATGGCCTGGTCGCGGTGGCGGACGATGTCCACGCCGAACACCTCGACGCTGCCCGCACTCATGTTGACCAGCGAGGAGACGATGCCGATCAGCGTGCTCTTGCCCGCGCCGTTGGGGCCGAGCAGGGCATGGAAATCGCCGGGCGCGACGTCGAGCGAGATGCCCTTGAGCGCCTCCACGCCACCGGCGTAGGTCTTGCGCAGCTCACGGACGGACAGCGCCGGCGCATCGGCCGGCAGGGGGCGGCTTGGAGTCATGGGTGCGAGGGGTCCGATGCCGGCGGCCGGGGGGAGGCCTGGGCGGAAAACGCTAGTATAGGCGCCCGGTCGCAGCCGGCCCCGCGATGCAGCGTTGCGCGGACGCGCGTCCGTTCCGCTTACGATCCGGTTGACCCGTGGCCATCCAGCACTTCCCACTCAAGCTCACCGGCCGGCGCATGATCGCGCCGACCGTCGCCCATCTGTCGTTCATGCGCGACGACGGCCAGCCGCTGGATTTCGTGCCCGGCCAGTTCATCCAGGTGCACTTCACCTACGCCGACGGCACGCCGACCAAGCGCTCGTACTCGCTGGCAACGATCCACGACCATGCGATGGGACCGGGCGAGGCGGTGGAGATCGCGGTCAGCTACGTGCCCGGCGGCGCCGCGACGGCGCTGTTCGAAGGCCTGGCGCTCGGCGACCACGTCCAGGCCAGCGGTCCGTTCGGCCGGTTCTGCCTGCTGCCGCACGACAGCAACCGCCGCTACCTGTTGATCGGCACCGGCACCGGCGTGACCCCGTATCGGTCGATGCTGCCGCTGCTGGAACGGGCGATCGCCGAACGCGGCGTGGAGGTCGTGCTGTTGCTGGGCGCACGCACGCCGGCCGAGCTGCTGTACGGCGACGATTTTCGCGCCTTCGCGCAGGCGCACCCGCAGTTCCGCTTCGTGCCGTGTTTCTCGCGCGAGCTGCCGGCGCCCGGGGATGCGCACGCGCACGCCGACGTGCGCCATGGCTATGTGCAGCAGTTCGTCGGCGAGTTCGCGCCCGACGCAGACGACATCGCCTACCTGTGCGGCAACCCGGACATGGTCGACGCGGCATTCGAGGCACTGAAGGGCTTCGGCTTGCCGGTGCCGCGGATCCGGCGCGAGAAGTACGTCAGCAGCAAGTAGGGCGGACATCATCGTGTCTGCAACCAACGCCCGATCGTCGATGCCGCATGAGGCGGACGTCGCGGCGCTGATGCCGCCGCCCGATGCGCCGGCATCGTCGCGCACCGGGCTGCGCCGCCTGCTGCCGACGCTGGGCGGGGCGATCGGCGGCGCCGTGGTCGGCGTGGGCGCGGCGATGATCGGCATTCCGCTGCTCGACGCATTGCCGCCCGGTGCACTGACCGCGCTGCTGCTGGGCTTCGTGCTGTCGATCTGGCCGCACGTCGTGCTCCACGAGGCCGGACATGCCGTCGCCGGGCTGTCGCGCGGCATGCGCGCGATCGCGTTCGGCGTCGGGCCGTTCCGGTGCGAGCGGCGCGGCACGCGCTGGCGTTGGCGGCGGGGCGGACGTTTGCACGGCATCGGCGGGTTCGCGGCGCTCCTGCCCCAGGGCACGCGCGGGCTGTCGCGCCTCGACCAGGCCGTGTTCCTGCTCGGCGGTCCGATGGCCAATCTCCTCACCGCTGTGCTGTTGTTGGCCTGTGCGCGGTGGCTGCCGCTGCCGGTGCACCTGGCGGCCGCCTGCATCGGCAGCGCCATCGCCGCCGCGCTGCTGGGCCTGGGCAACCTGCTGCCGTTGCAGCTCTCGGGCTGGCGCCTGGATGGCCGGGTGCTGCTGGACCTGCTGCGCCGGACACCCGATGCCGCGCTGCACCTGCAGATCAGCCAGCTGATGGCCCTGAGCCTGGCCGGCGTGCGGCCGCGCGACTGGCCCGAGGCCGCAATTCCTGTGCTGTCGGCGTCGCTCGCCAGCGACGGCCTGGCGCTGAGCGGACGGATGCTGCGGCTCTCACATGCGATCGACCGACGCGATGCCGGGGCCGCCCAGACCGATGCCGTCGCGTTGACGGCCGCATTCGCCTCTGCGCCCGCGGTGTCGCGAGGCCCCATCGCCGTCACCCTGGCCAGCCATGCCGCGCTGCTGGTCGGCGACCGGGCCTTGCTAGCGGCGTGGCGCCTACGCTGCGACGGCGGGCTGCTGGACCTTTCGCCCTACCGGGCCTGGCTGGATGCGGAGCTCGCGCGACTGGACGGCGATGCGGGCGCGCTGACGACGCACCTGGCAGATGCGCGCGCGCTGGCCGAGCGGATTCCGGACGCGGCAAGCCGGAAGGTTTTCGACGACCGGCTTGAGGCCCTCGCCCAGGCGCTTCGGTCCGAGGTGTAAAGCGCGCTTGACATCCGGCGCGGTGCGGCCGCATGCTCACTGTCAAGTACACTTGACAACGCAGGCCGCCATGACCCGTTGCTTCCGCCACCAGTTCCTGCTGACCGTCGCCGCGATGCTGATGACCGCGGCGATCGCATTGCGCCTGCTGCTGCCCGCCGTCCCGGCCTGGGCCCCCGCGCTGATCCTGCTGTCGGCGATCGCGATCGGTGCAGTCGCCGTGCGGCACGGCGCGAGCGACTGCGTGAACGCGCCGCCCGCCCTGCAGCGCCGCTACACCCGCGACATGACGATCGGGATGGTCAGCTATATGGCGTTGCTGTTCGCCTCGTTGCTGCTGCTGCGCACCGTGGAGGCGCCGGCGCTGCGGGCGCTGATCGCGCTGCTGCCAGCCGCACCGATCGCGTTGTTGTTGCGCGCGATGGTGCGCTTCATCCGCGGCGTCGACGAGCTGCAGCAGCGCATCGAGCTCGAGGCGATCTGCATCGCCGCCGCGCTGGTGTCCTTCGGCTACATGACCGGCGGGTTCCTGCAGGCGGCCCAGGTCATCGACGTGCCAGCGAGCGCCGCGATGCTGTGGGTGTTCCCCCTGGTGTGCGGCCTGTACGGCATCGCGAAATCGGTCGTCGCGCGGCGGTACCGGTAAGGGGCCCGCCATGAAGAGCCGGGTGCGGGCACTGCGCGAGGCAAGGGGCTGGTCACAAGCACAGCTGGGCGAACGTCTGCAGGTGTCGAGGCAGACGATCAACGCGATCGAGACGGAAAAGTACGACCCCAGCCTGCCGCTGGCGTTCCGGATCGCACGCGAGTTCGCCGAGCCCATCGAATCCATTTTCCTGTTCGAGGACGTTCCATGAGGACATCAACGCTTTCCGCGCTGGCGCTGGCCGCGGGCATCGGGCTCGCCGGCTGCAGTGGGAGTGCGCCGGCACCGGCAACCGGCGAGGCCGCCCGGCCGACGCGGATGTTCGGGCAGATCCCGTTCCACGCCTGCACGCTGGACGCGGGCAACGCGGCGACCCGGGTCGAGGCGCAGTGCGCGACCTACGAGGTCCCCGAGAATCCCGGCGCGCCCGACGGCCGGCGCATCGCGCTCAACATCGCCTGGCTGCCGGCCGATGCGAAGGACGGCGGCACCGCCGATCCGGTGTTCTTCCTCGCCGGCGGCCCGGGCCAGGCCGCGACCGAACTCGCCGCGCAGATCAACGCCGGCCTGCGCGAAGTGCGCCGCCAGCGCGACATCGTGCTGGTCGACCAGCGCGGTACCGGCAAGTCGAACCCGCTGACCTGCACCGATGCCGACGGCAAGGCGATGGAACTCGATGCGCTGGCCGCACCCGACGACGCCGCGCTCGACGCCTATGTCGGCCGATGCCTGGCCGGCCTCGACGGCCGCGCCGATCCGCGCTTCTACACGACGGCCAATGCGATCGTCGACCTGGACACCGTGCGCGCCGCGCTCGGTGCCGAACAGGTCAACCTCATCGGCGGCTCCTACGGGACCCGCGTCGCACAGCAGTACGCGATGGCCTATCCGCAGCACACGCGCAGCATCGTGCTCGACGGCGTGGCGCCGAACGATCTGGTCGTCGGCGGCGAGTTCGCGCATACCTTCGAGGATGCGCTGGCGCTGCAGTCCAAGCAATGCGCGCAGGACGCCGAGTGCCGCACGCGCTTTCCCACCGATCTGCAGGCGCAGCTGCGTGGGGTGCTGTCGACGCTGCGCACGACGCCGGCCCCGGTGACCTATCGCGACCCGACCACCGGCGCGCAGCGCGATGGCGTGGTCACGCCGGACACGGTGACCGACCTTGCGTTCCTGTTCTCGTACGCGCCGCAGACCGCGTCGCTGCTGCCGTTGATCCTCGACGAAGCGGCGCAGGGCCGCTACGGACCGCTGATGTCGCTGTCGCAACTGATGTACAGCAACGTCGACGGTCAGATGACGCGCGGCATGCAGTGGTCGGTGATCTGCGCCGAAGACGCAGGCCGTTACCGCGAGGACGGTCGCGTCGCCGACACGATCCTGGGCCCCGGTGTCGCGCGCATGTTCTTCGGCGCGTGCCGCACCTGGCCGACGGGTGCGCCGCCGGCGAACCACACCGCCGCGCTGCAATCCGATGTGCCGGCCCTGCTGATGTCGGGCGAACTCGATCCGGTGACGCCGCCCGCCTACGCCGAGCGCGTGCTGGCCGGCCTGCCGAACGGACGCCATCTGGTGTTCAAGGGCCAGGGCCACGGCACGTTCGCGCTCGGCTGCGCGCCCAAGCTGCTCGCGCAGTTCATCGAATCCACCGATGCGAAGGCGCTCGACGCCAAGTGCCTGGACGCGATGCGTCCGGTGCCGCCATTCACCAGTTTCAACGGGTGGTCGCCGTGACCGCGCCGCGCCTTGCGATGTCCCTCTTTCTTCCGGAGCTCCGCCGATGATCACCGCCCAGCAACTGCACAAGGCGTTCAAGACCAAGACCGGCACGGTCCAGGCGGTCGACGGCGTGGACTTCGTCGCCGAGGACGGCCGTATCACCGGCCTGCTCGGGCCCAACGGCGCCGGCAAGACCACGACGCTGCGCATGCTCTACACGCTGATGAAGCCCGACCGCGGCCAGGTGTTGGTGGACGGCCTCGATGCGAGCCGCGACCCGGCGGCGGTGCGACGCGTGCTTGGCGTGCTGCC
This sequence comes from Luteimonas sp. TWI596, assembly GCF_039674105.1. Taxonomy (NCBI): domain Bacteria; kingdom Pseudomonadati; phylum Pseudomonadota; class Gammaproteobacteria; order Lysobacterales; family Lysobacteraceae; genus Luteimonas; species Luteimonas sp. TWI596. Next base: position 58,504 of record NZ_JBDJMU010000012.1, on the reverse strand, counting down.
CGACGCGCGCGGTGTGTACAAGCGGCTGACCGCACGCGAGAACATCCACTACTTCGGCCAGTTGCACGGCATGACGCCCGACCAGATCGCCGCGCGCACGCAGGCGCTGAGCGACCAGCTGGACATGGGCGAGATCCTCGACCGCCAGACCGACGGCTTCAGCCAGGGCCAGCGCACCAAGACCGCGATCGCGCGCGCGCTGGTGCACGACCCGCGCAACGTCATCCTCGACGAGCCGACCAACGGCCTGGATGTGATGACCACCCGCGCGATGCGCGAATTCCTGTTCAAACTGCGCGACGAGGGCCGCTGCGTGATCTTCTCCAGCCACATCATGCAAGAGGTCGCCGCGCTGTGCGACCGCATCGTCATCATCGCCAAGGGACGGGTGGTCGCCGCCGGTACCTCCGATGAACTGCGCGCGCGCTACGGCACGCAGAACCTCGAGGACGCGTTCGTGCGTGCGATCGGCTCGGAAGAGGGGCTGCTGGCATGAGCGGCGCACTGCGATGGGTGTGGTGCGTGATGCGCAAGGAGCTGCTCGACATCGGGCGCGACCGGCGCACGCTGTTCATGGCGCTGCTGCTCGGCCCTCTGCTGTATCCGGTGCTGATGACCGGCATGAACGTGATGATGGAAAAGCGCGCCAAGACCGAACAGGACCGCATCCTGGAGGTCCCGGTGCTCGGCGCGGCGCATGCGCCGAACCTGGTCGCGCATCTGGCGACAATGGGCATCGTCGCGGTCGATGCGCCGGATGATCTCGATGCGGCCATCGCCCGGCAGGACGTCGACGTTGCGATCGAGATCCCGGCCTCGTTCGCCGAGGATTGGCAGGCCGGGCGCCCGGCGACGGTCGAGGTCATCAGCGACAGCACCCAGCGCAATGCGCAGACGCCGGCCACGCGTGTACGCGTGGCGATCGCGAGCTACGGGCAGCAGGTCGGCGCGTTGCGCCTGCTCGCGCGCGGCATCGACCCGTCGGTGGTGCAGCCGATCGCGGTTGGCACGCGCGATATGGCCAGCGAAGAGGCCAAACGCGGCGTCCTGCTCGCGGCGCTGCTGCCGTATCTGTTGATCCTGTCGAGCTTCATCGGTGGCTCGTATCTGATCATCGACGCAACCGCCGGCGAACGCGAACGCCAGTCGATCGAGCCGCTGTTGGCCACGCCCGCCGCACGCAGTGCGATCGTCAGCGGCAAGATGCTGGCCGCCTGCGCGATCGGCCTGCTGTCGTTGCTGCTCACGTTGCTGGCCTTCAAGCTCAGCGCCCAGATCGGCACCGGCATGACCCGCATGCTCGATGTGCGACTGGCGGCGATCGGCAAGATGCTGTTGGTGCTGCTGCCGATGCTCTTCATCGGGACCTCGCTGCTGACCTTCCTCGCGGCCGCGGCCAAGAGCATGAAGGAAGCGCAGAGCCACATCGTCTGGCTAATGCTGCTGCCGATGGTCCCGACGTTCGTGCTGATCGTCAATCCGATCAAGACCGAGCTGTGGCAGTTCGCGGTGCCGTTCCTGGCGCAGAACCAGCTGCTGCTCAAGATCATCCGCGCCGAACCGATCGCACCGCAGATCTGGGCGGTGTACCTGCTCGCGAGCCTCGCGCTGGTGGCGGTGTTCTGGGGACTGGCGGTGTGGCGCTACCGCCAGGAGCGGCTCGCGATCTCGGGCTGAGTTCGTGCCGGCATGGGTCGCGTGCGTCATGCGTGGCCCAAGCGCCGTCTCGCGCGGAGGCCCGACGTCCGCACGAGCCATGCGCCGGTGGGGCGCTCGCGTCAGTTGGCGGTCGGAGAAAACCCGATCGTGCGCCGCGTGGTGACCGGCGCCGGCACCGGCTCGAAGCGCCAGCGTCGCACGGCCGACAACGCCTCGCGATCGAAGGCGCGGGGCGGGTCGGCACGCACGATGCGCGCGCTGCTGACCGAACCGTCCACGGCCACGGTGAACTCGACCTGGACTTCGCCGCTGATGCCCGCACGCAGCGCGTCGGGGGGATAACGCGGGGCCGGCGTGCTCAACGGGCGCAGCTGGACCGGGGCCGGGGCCGGCGGCGTCTCGGCGGGCGGCGCTTCGGTGGCCGGGGTCGGCGCCGGCGCCGGACGTGCGGGTGTCGGGCGCGGCGTGTCCTGCGCTGGACGCGGGGTCGTCTGCGCGGGCGCCGGCGTCGGTGCGGACGTCGGTGCGCTGCGCGCGCCGGCGGTGTCGGCCGGTGGCGGTCCAGGTAGCTGCTGCGCCGCCGAGACCTGTTGCTCGCGCTGCTGCTCGGCACGCTCGCGCGCGATCTGCTGCTGGCGCTCGGCCTCCTGCGCGGCGCCGCGCTGCCGATGCACGGCCGCCTCTTCGGCGGTGGCGATGCTGGTACGCAACCGGCCGAGCGCCGGATGGGTGGCGTCCGCACGTTCGATCAGGCCCAGCAGCCGGCGGGCCTCGGCGAAATCGCCGCGGTCACGGTTCTGCTCGGTCGCGATCACGGTGATCGGCAGCAGATCGATCAGCGCGCTGGTCGCCGCGGCGTCGCCCTGGGTCTTGTCGCGCAGCGCCAGGTAGTACTCCATCGCGTTCTCGCCGGGCGGGAAGTACAGCCGGCTGTCCTGGTAGGCCTGGCTGGCCGCCTTGCGCAGATCGTCGGCCGAGAGCGCAGCGAGTGCATCGTCGGCCGCGCGTTGCTGGCGAGCGGCCTGGTCGGCCGCCTGGCGGCTCACGTCCGCGGTCTCGGCCGGTGTCGCTTCGGGCTCGGGCGCATCGTCCCGGCCGCCGCAGGCGGCCAATCCCAGCGCCACGCACAACGCCGCGGCCAGCCCGGTCCGCGACGACACTGCGGGCGTCGATCGATTCGAGACCATCATCGTTCCCCAGGGTGCCTGTTCTTCAAAGTGCGTAGCACGCGGCAGCGCAGACGATTTGTCAACCGCGCAGCCACGCGTGCGGGCTACGATTGTAGGCGCGTTCGCAGCGTGTTCACCGAACATACGCGTTTTCATTGGGCATGTCCGCTGCCGCACCCGCCTACTTGCCAATGCAGAAACTCGAGAAGATGTGCCCCAGCAGGTCATCGGGCAGCACCCGGCCGGTGATCTCGCCGACTGCATCGTGGGCGACGCGCAGCGCTTCGGCCGTCAGTTCCAGGGTCTGCGCCTGCAGCGTCGCGCGCGCATCGTCCACCGCATCGGCGGCGACGCGCAGGGCATCGACGTGGCGTTGCCGGGCGGTGAATGCGCCTTCGCCGGCGGCGGGTCCGGCGCCCTGAATCGCCAGCGCGTCGCGCAGCGCATCCAGGCCCGCACCCGTGTGCGCGGAGACACGCAGCACGTCATCGTCCACGGCGGCGGCGTCTTCGAGCAGGTCGACCTTGTTGTGCACGACCAATCGCGCCGGCACATCGGCGATGTCGCCGGCCACCGCGCTCAGGCCTTTGTCCGGATCGCGTGCATCCAGCACGACGATCGCCAAGTCCGCGCGGCGCAACTCGGCGCGGGCGCGGCGGATACCCTCGCGCTCGATCGCATCCCCAGCCTCGCGCAGACCCGCGGTGTCGACCAGGGTCAGCTCGGCGCCGGCGATGCGCACCGTCTCGTGCAACAGATCGCGCGTGGTGCCGGCGATCTCGGTGACGATCGCACGCTCGCTGCCGGCCAGTGCATTGAGCAGCGAGCTTTTGCCGGCGTTGGGCGGGCCGACGATCACCGCATGCACGCCATCGCGCAACCGGCGTCCCTGCTCGGCTTCCGCAAGCAAGGCCTCCAGCGACGCGGCGAGCGCATCGAGCCGCTCAGCCACCACGTCGCCGCCGAGCGCATCGATCGGCTCGTCGGAGAAATCGATCATCGCCTCGACGTGCACGCGCAGGTGCAACAGTTCGGCGGCCAGGGCATCGCAACGCGTCGAGAACGCCCCATCGAGCGCGCGGCGCGCAGCACGTGCGGCGCGCGCATCGCCGGCAGCGATCAGGTCGGCAACGGCCTCGGCCTGGGTGAGGTCGAGCCGGCCGTTGAGGAAGGCGCGTTCGCTGAACTCCCCCGGCCGCGCGAGCCGAGCGCCGAGCGCGCGGCACCGTGCAAGCAGCTGCTGCAGCACGACCGGACTGCCGTGACCCTGCAACTCCACGACGTCCTCGCCCGTGTAGCTGGCAGGGCCGGCGAACGCGATGGCGATGCCATCGTCTAGCGTCTCGCCATCCTGGTCACGCAAGCGGACGTGATGCGCGTGGCGCGACCGCAACTCCCGGCCGCACAACGCGCGCGCGATCTCGACCGCACGCGGGCCCGACAACCGCACGATGCCCACGCCCCCTGCACCGGTCGGCGTGGCGATCGCAGCAATGGTGTCGGTCGGCTGCATCCACGCCTCCTCAAAACCGGGGTCAGAGTGGCTGTTCGAAGCCCCCGGGGCCACGTGGACATCTGCGAAGACACTCCACTCTGACCCCGGTTCTGCTATCTGCTCAGGCCTTGGCCGGTGCTTCGCTGTAGCGCTTGATCATCCACCACTGCTGCAACAGGCCCAGGCCGCCGTTGGTGACCCAGTACAGCACCAGGCCCGAGGGGAAGAAGATCATGATCACGCCGAAGATCAGCGGCATCAGCTGCATGATCTTCTGCTGCATGGGATCGACACCGACCATCGGCGACAACTTCTGCGTCGCCCACATGATCGCGATGTTGAGCACCGGCAGGATGAAGTAGGGATCGCGTGCGGTCAGGTCCTGGATCCACAGCATCCACGGGGCGTGACGCAGCTCCACCGACTCCAGCAGCACCCAGTACAGGGCGAAGAACACCGGCATCTGCAGCAGCACCGGCAGGCAGCCGCCGATCGGATTGATCTTCTCCTTCTTGTACAGCTCCATCATCGCCATCTGGAACTTCTGCTTATCGTCCCCGTAGCGTTCCTTGAGCTGAGCGATACGCGGCTGGAACTTGCGCATCTTCGCCATCGACTTGTACTGCGCGACCGACAGCGGGTAGAGCGCCAGCTTCACCAGCAGCACCAGGCCGATGATCGACCAGCCCCAGTTGCCGATCAGGCCGTGCAGCTTGGCCAGCACCCAGAACAGGCCTTCGCCGAGCATTGCGAACAGAGTGAAGCGGCTGTAGTCGACGACGCGGTCCAGGCCGCGCACGCCCTGCGCCTTGATCAGGTCGACCTGCTTGGGCCCGATCCACAGCCGGGCGCTGGTGGCGGCCTGCTGGCCGGCGGCGACCGAGATCGGCGGGCCGAGCTCGCGGATCAGGTAGCGCGGCGCGCCGGTGCTGCGATCGACCTGCATCGAGATCGTGCTCGCATCGTCGGCGCGCGGGATCCAGGCGCTGAAGAAGTGGTGCTGCGCCATCGCGATCCACACCTGGGTGTCCTTCGCGTTGAGCGGGCCGTCGCTTTCGAAATCGCCGAGCTGGCGGCGGCTGTAGCCGATCTCGCTGCCGAACCAGGTCGCACCGACCAGGCTGTAGGACTCGGGGTTGGTCATGCCGCGCTTGACCGCAGGCGCGGTGCGCATCAGCTGGCGATACGCGAAGCCCTGCCACGGTGCGCTGCCGGCATTGACGATCTCGTCGCGCACTTCGATCGCGTAGTCGGCCCGTGAGAACACGAAGTTGCGGCGGATGGTGACGCCGTCGGCGCCCGTCCACACGAACGGCACCACCAAGGTGCCTTCGCCGTCGGCCAGCGTGTAGGTCGAGGCCTGGCCCTCGGGTACGAACGCACCCTCGTGACTGGGCGCGGCGTTGTTGCCGCTGACCCAACCGGCCTGGGCGACGTAGTAATGCAGCGGATCGGCGTCGAGCATCCGCACCGGCGGGCTGCCAGCGTCCCGGGTCTGCGGGTAGGCCAGCAGGTCGGCCTCGACCACGTTGCCGCCGTCGAGCACGACGCGCAGCACATCGGTCTGCACCACCACCCGGCGCGCAGCGGCGGCGGCACTGGTCGCCGGCGCGGTGCTCGCACCCGGGACGGTGGGCGCCGCGGTCGCGGCCGGTGCTTCGGGGACGGCGGCACCTGGTGCCTGCGGCGTCGGCACCGTCGGCGAGCCGGCGGTGGCGGCGCTGGTCTGGGCCGGCTGCGCGGCGGCCGCCTTTTCCTTGCCCCACTCCATCCAGAGCAGCACGGCAACCATCAGCCAGGCGAGGATCAGGAAAGTACGGATCTGGTTCATCAGGCGGGCAGGCTCATGCGCCGGGCGTCGCCGGCGTGGATGGAATCGGGGAAGAGGGCATTGTGCCGACCGGGGCGTCCAGCGGCAACGCGCGGGCACGCCGCAATGCGGAGACGAAGGCCGTGCGCAGCGCGGCGTTGTCGGCGCCGGCCGCAGGCGGGCGAGCGACGACGACATAACTGCCGGGCTTGAGCGCCGCCTGGAGGAGGCGGAATTGGTCGCGCAGCACGCGCTTGATGCGGTTGCGGCCGACTGCGCGCTTATCGACCTTGCGCGAGACCGCCAGTCCGAGACGGGCTGGGCCGGGCTCGGGCAACAGATGCACGGCCAGCAACGGCGACGCGGTCCGCGTCGCGCTGGCGAAGATGCGATCGAAATCGGCACGCGCGCGAACGCGCACGTGCCGCGGGTAGCGGGCACCTGCGTTCATCGGGATGGCGCGGCGGACGGAACGGCGCGCGGCGGGTTGCGGCGCACCGTTCCGGCAGGAAGCATCCTGGCGGCGATTAGGCCGAGAGGACCTTGCGGCCCTTGGCGCGGCGACGGGCCAGGATCTTGCGGCCGTCGGCGGTCGCCATGCGGGCACGGAAGCCGTGGTCGCGCTTGCGCTTGAGGTTGCTGGGTTGGTAAGTGCGCTTGGTAGCCATGGTGACGCCTTCTGGGGCAACGCGACGAAAAGGAACCGGAAATTCTAGCGGCGCCCCGCCGGGCCGGTCAAGTCGGCCCTCCGGCACGGGACGGGCGCGCCGCCGCGTCGCAGGGCGAGTGCCGACGGCGACATGGTAGTCTGCCAGCCCTCTTTCCCGGTGCCGGAAGTCGCGCGGCTGCGCGACGGCCGCACCGTACTTTTTGGTCGATTGCGCGCCCTATGGATGTCTGGCCCCGCTGCCTCCAACGCCTCGAAGCCGAGTATCCGGCCGAGGAAGTCCACACCTGGCTCAAGCCGCTGCAGGCCCGGGCCGATGCGCAGGCCACCGTGCTCTACGCGCCGAATGCGTTCGTCCGCGACGAGGTGCAGGCGCGCTACATGCCCCGCATCCGCGAGCTGCTGGCGCATTTCGCCGGCCATGACGAGGTGAGCCTGCAGGTCGGGTCGCTGCCACGCGCTGCCGCCCCGCCGCCGCCACACGCCGCGCCCGCGGCATTCGGCGAGTCCCGCTCCAGTACGCCCGCCGCGCCGATCGAGGCGTTCGCCGGCAACATGGACAGCCATTACACCTTCGACAACTTCGTCGAAGGCCGCAGCAACCAGATGGGTCGGGCCGCGGCCTGGCAGGCCGCGCTCAAGCCCGGCGACCGCGCACACAATCCGCTGCTGCTCTACGGCGGCACCGGCCTGGGCAAGACCCACCTGATGTTCGCCGCCGGCAACGAGATGCGCCGGCAGAACCCCCGCGCGCGCGTGCTGTACCTGCGCTCGGAGGAGTTCTACAGCGCGTTCTTCCGCTCGATCCAGGAGAAGACGTCGGACCAGTTCAAGCGCCAGTTCCGCCAGATCGACGCGCTGCTGATCGACGACATCCAGTTCTTCGCCGGCAAGGACCGCACCCAGGAAGAGTTCTTCCACACCTTCAACACGCTGTTCGACAGCAAGCAGCAGATCATCATGACCTGCGACCGCTATCCGCGTGAGGTCGACGGCCTGGAGCCGCGGCTCAAGTCGCGGCTGGCGTGGGGGCTGTCAGTGGCGATCGACCCGCCGGACTTCGAGACACGCGCGGCGATCGTGCTGGCCAAGGCCGCCGAACGCGGCACCCAGGTGCCCGACGACGTGGCGTTCCTGCTGGCCAAGAAGATGCACTCGAACGTACGCGACCTGGAGGGCGCGCTCAACACGCTGGCCGCGCGTGCGAATTTCATGGGCCGTGCGATCACCGTCGAATTCGCGACCGAGACGCTGCGCGACCTGCTGCGTGCCCAGCAGCAGGCGATCAGCATCGCCAACATCCAGAAGGTCGTCGCCGACTACTACGGACTGCAGATCAAGGACCTGCTGTCCAAGCGCCGGACGCGCTCGCTGGCGCGGCCCCGACAGGTGGCGATGGCCCTGTCCAAGGAGCTGACCGAGCACAGCCTGCCGGAGATCGGCGAGGCCTTTGCCGGGCGCGACCACACGACGGTGCTGCATGCCTGCCGCCAGATCCGCACCCTGATCGAAAGTGACGGCAAGTTGCGCGAGGATTGGGACAAGCTGATCCGCAAGCTCAGCGAGTAAGCTGCGCAAATCCGGGGATTGCACAACACCGGGACGCGCAGTGGACAGCATGTGGATAATTTCGGACCTGCAAAGTTGCCCACAGCTTGATCCACTTCTCCACAGGCACTGTCCACCGGGTTTGAAGGCGTAAAATCTCGTTTGAAATCAGTGACTTAAATGAGATATCACCCGGTTTTCGCTGCATCCAGCTCCACCTTTTTTAGATTTATAACCATCTTAAGAAAGCACGGCTCAAGGGGATAACACCGACATGCGCTTCAGTCTGCAACGCGAAACCCTGCTCAAGCCGCTGGCCCAGGTCGTCAACGTCGTCGAGCGGCGTCAGACCCTGCCCGTGCTGGCGAACCTGCTGGTCCAGGTCCAGGATGGCCAGCTGTCGTTGACCGGTACCGACCTCGAAGTCGAGATGGTCTCGCGCCGCGCCGTCGACGACGCACAGGACGGTGAGACCACGATTCCCGCACGCAAGCTGTTCGACATCGTTCGTGCGTTGCCCGACGGCAGCAAGGTCGCGATCTCGCAGTCGGGCGACAAGATCACGGTGCAGGCCGGCCGCAGCCGCTTCACGCTGGCGAGCCTGCCGGCAGGCGACTTCCCGTCGGTGGACGAGGTCGAGGCGACCGAACGCATCGCGGTGCCGGAAGCCGCGCTCAAGGAGCTGATCGAACGGACCGCGTTCGCGATGGCGCAGCAGGACGTGCGCTATTACCTCAACGGCCTGCTGTTCGACCTGGGCGAAACCCGCCTGCGCTGCGTGGCGACCGATGGTCACCGGCTGGCGCTGTGCGAGACCGAACTCGAAGCGGCGGTGCAGACCAAGCGCCAGATCATCCTGCCGCGCAAGGGTGTCACCGAGCTGCAGCGCCTGCTCGAGGGCGGCGACAAGATTCTGGAGCTGGAGTTGGGCCGCAACCATCTGCGGGTCAAGCGCGACGATGTGACGTTCACCAGCAAGCTGATCGACGGTCGCTTCCCCGACTACGAAGCCGTGATTCCAATCGGTGCCGACCGCGAAGTCGCAGTGGACCGCGAGCTGCTGCGCGCGGCGCTGCAGCGCGTGGCGATCCTGTCCAACGAGAAGTACCGCGGTGTGCGCGTCGAGGTTTCGCCGGGGATGCTGCGGATCAATGCGCACAACCCCGAGCAGGAAGAGGCGCATGAAGAGGTCGAGGCCGATACGAAGGTCGACGAGCTCGCGGTCGGCTTCAACGTCAACTACCTGCTCGACGCGCTGACTGCGCTGCGTGGCGAACTGGTGATCCTGAAGCTGCGCGATGCCAACTCCTCGGCGCTGGTGCGCGAGGCCGCGGACGAGCGCAGCCGCCACGTGGTCATGCCGCTGCGCCTCTGAAGAGCGGACTATCATGCGCGGGCCCGCCCGACGCACTGTTTCACGTGGAACAAGCGCCCGGCCATGCCGGGCGTTTTCCGTTGTCGACTTCACAGGACTCGCGTGCAGCTCACTCGACTCGATCTTGGCCGCGTACGGAACCTGGATGCGGTCTCCCTCGCGCCGGGACCGCGCCTGAATCTGTTGCTGGGCGCCAATGGTGCCGGCAAGAGCAGCGTGCTCGAGGGCCTGCACCTGATGGCCTATGGCCGCAGCTTTCGCGGCCGGGTGCGCGATGGCCTGATCCAGCGGGGCGCCGAAGCGCTGGAGGTCTATGCGGAGTGGCGGCCGGACCCCGCACGTCCCGAGCAGCGGCGGCGCGCGGGGCTGCGCCATAGCGGGCAAGCGTGGACGGGGCGGCTCGATGGTCAGTCCGTCGGCCAACTCGGCGAGTTGTGCGCCGCACTGATGGTGGTGACCTTCGAACCTGGCAGCCACGCACTGATGTCCGGCGGAAGCGAGATCCGACGCCGCTATCTCGATTGGGGATTGTTCCACGTGGAACAGGACTTTCTGACGCAGTGGCGGCGCTACGCGCGAGCGCTGCGCCAACGCAACGCGTTACTGAAGGCTGGCGTTGGTGGTTCGCAGCTGGACGCCTGGGATCACGAGCTCGCGGACGCGGGCCAGCCGCTCGATCTGCGCCGCGAGGCCTATCTGGCGCGGTTGCAGACGGCGCTGCAGCGGATCGCAGCGGTGCTGGCCCCTGCGCTGGGGGAGGCGACCCTGTCGTTCCAGCCAGGGTGGCGCAGGAACGACCTGTCGCTGGCGGACGCACTGCTGGTCGCGCGCGATCGGGATCGTGCGCTTGGTCATACCTCCGTCGGGCCACATCGCGCGGACTGGCGGATCGCCTTCGAGGCGCGGCCCGAACAAGGATTGCTGTCGCGCGGCCAGGCCAAGCAGGCCGCGCTGTGCTGCCTGCTTGCACAGGCAGCGGACTGTGCCGACGCGGCTGGCGGGCGCTGGCCCGTCGTCGCGCTGGACGACCTGGCATCGGAGCTGGATCGCGATCACCAGCGCCAGGTACTCGAGTTCCTCCATGCTGCGGATGCGCAGGTGCTATTGACGGGCACCGAGCGGCCGCCGCACTGGCCAGCGGAGTTGCTCGCTGACGTGCGTGTGTTCCACGTGGAACACGGCAAGATCGAAGGCGCCGGCCAGGGCAGGTGACTTGCCTCGACGGTCGTACCGACGTCGAGGATGGTTCCACGTGGAACCGTCCCGGTGCGCAAGGAAGTGTTGGCGTGTTTCACGTGGAACCACGCGCCGCCCCCTCCAGGTCCCACGGCCCGCGTCTGGCACATGCGCTACTGATGGAGCGCGGAACCAAGTTCCGCGCTTGCCGGCTTGGCGCCATGCATTCGGTTGGCAGGGATACCCGTCGTTGGCGGCAAATGAGCCGAGCCGTCGAAGACGGGTCGCCCATTGCGCCTGCCGATGGCCAGGACGTGGGCCGCCACATCTTGGTGTTCTGCCGCTGATCCTGAGGCCATCCAATAGCGCAATGCTCGCTGGCTGGCGGATGCCGCCGCCATGGCCGCCGACTCTCGGGCGCTGGCGGCCATGGCGCATGCGCCTGGCGCGGCGCGGGCAATGCGCGTCAGCGATCGCTGGGGCAGGGGGTACCCCACGGACGCGCCGCAGCGCACATCTCATCCGTCGCCGTCGAGCGCCGGTGTCTGCAAAGCCGCTGGACGCGCTCAGAAGGGGGCGGCGCGTCGCTTGCTTCAATCGTCGCGACAACATGGGCGTGCGGCGATGCGCCGTACGAACGTACTCGCAAGCGGTAATCAGCCTTCGGCAGAGCCCGTGAGGTCCTGCGACCCACGTCGCATGAGCGCCCGCCCAGTGGCAGCATCGTCCCGAATCTGTGCCGCCACAGCCGAAGGTTCCACGTGGAACCTCCCCGGGGAGGGCTGGGGGCGGGGTGGTATGATGGCCCTCTATGCCGGCCTGTTCGACCGCCGCATGTGCCTCGCGGCGCTTGCGCGTCGCGGACCGCGCGCCTGCCAGACAGCGAATCGAATGAGCGACGAGACCATCCCCGGCGGCGCCCCCGCCAACACCGATTACGATTCCAGCCGGATCACCGTGCTGCGCGGCCTCGAGGCCGTCCGCAAGCGGCCGGGCATGTACATCGGCGACGTACACGATGGCACCGGCCTGCACCACATGGTGTTCGAGGTCGTGGACAACGCGATCGACGAGGCGCTCGCCGGCCATGCCGACGAGGTCGTCGTGACGATCCACGAGGACGGCTCGGTTTCGGTGTCCGACAACGGCCGCGGCATCCCGGTCGACATCCACAAGGAAGAGGGCGTGTCGGCCGCGCAGGTCATCATGACCCAGCTGCACGCCGGCGGTAAGTTCGACGACAACAGCTACAAGGTCTCCGGCGGCCTGCACGGCGTGGGCGTTTCGGTGGTCAATGCGCTGAGCGAGAAGCTCACGCTCGACATCTGGCGCGACGGCTACCACCACCATCAGGAATATGCGACCGGCGAGCCGGTGGCCCCGCTCGAGCGCCGCGAGGCCTCGACCAAGCGCGGCACCACGCTGCGCTTCTGGCCGGCCGTGGCGACGTTCAGTGACGTCACCTTCCACTACGACATCCTGGCCCGTCGCCTGCGCGAACTCTCGTTCCTCAACTCCGGCGTCAAGGTCACCCTGGTCGATCTGCGCGGGGAAGGGCGGCGCGATACCTACCAGTACGAAGGCGGCATCCGTTCGTTCGTCGAGCATCTGGCACAGCTCAAGACGCCGCTGCATCCCAACGTGATCTCCGTCACGGGCGAGCAGAGCGGCATCACCGTCGATGTCGCGCTGCAGTGGACCGACGCGTACCAGGAAACGATGTTCTGCTTCACCAACAACATCCCGCAGAAGGACGGCGGCACGCATCTGCAGGGCTTCCGCGCTGCGCTCACGCGCACGTTGACGCAGTACATCGAGCACAACGGCATCGCCAAGCAGGCCAAGGTCGCGCTGTCGGGCGACGACATGCGCGAGGGCATGATCGCGGTGCTGTCGGTGAAGGTGCCCGACCCGAGTTTCTCGTCGCAGACCAAGGAAAAGCTGGTCTCCTCCGAAGTCCGCCCGGTCGTCGAGAGTGCGTTCGGCCAGCGGCTGCAGGAGTTCCTCGAGGAAAACCCGAACGAAGCGCGCGCGATCGCCGGCAAGATCGTCGATGCCGCCCGTGCGCGTGAGGCCGCGCGCAAGGCGCGCGATCTGACCCGCCGCAAGGGGGCGCTGGACATCGCCGGCCTGCCGGGCAAGCTCGCCGATTGCCAGGAAAAGGACCCGGCGCTGTCGGAACTGTTCATCGTCGAGGGCGACTCGGCCGGCGGTTCGGCCAAGCAGGGCCGCAATCGCCGCAACCAGGCGGTGCTGCCGCTGCGCGGCAAGATCCTCAACGTCGAGCGCGCGCGGTTCGACCGCATGCTCGCGTCGGCCGAAGTCGGCACGCTGATCACCGCGCTCGGCACGGGCATCGGCAAGGACGAGTACAACCCCGACAAGCTGCGCTACCACCGCATCATCATCATGACCGACGCCGACGTCGACGGCTCGCATATCCGCACGCTGCTGCTGACGTTCTTCTACCGGCAGATGCCGGAGCTGATCGAGCGCGGTCATGTCTACATCGGCCTGCCGCCGCTGTACAAGATCAAGCAGGGCAAGAACGAGCTCTATCTCAAGGACGACGCGGCGCTCGACGCCTATCTGGCCGGCAATGCGGTCGAGGGTGCGCAGTTGATTCCCGCGGCCGGCGAACCGGCGATCGAAGGTGTTGCCCTGGAACGTCTGCTGCTCGATTTCGCAGCGGCCAAGGACGCGATCGCGCGCAACGCACACCGTTACGATCCGGCCGTGCTGGAACTGCTGCTCGACGCCGCGCCGCTGTCGGGCGATGCCGAGGCCGCGCAGGATGCACTGCGTGCGCTGGAAGGACGTCTCAACCAGTCCGGGCTGGGCCGTCCGCGTTACCGGTTCTCGGTGCAGCCGGCCAATGAATCGCGCGGCGCGGTGCTGACGATCGAACGCCAGCACATGGGCGTCGACCTGATCCAGATGGTGCCGCTGGCCGCGCTTGAAAGCGGCGACCTGCGTGCCGTCGGCGAGGTCGCGCGCCAGCTGCACGGCCTGATCCGAGAAGGCGCGCAGATCGTCCGCGGCAATCGCGCCCAGCCGGTCAAGACCTTCGCCGGCGCCCAGACGTGGCTGCTCGAGGAAGCCAAGAAGGGGCGGCAGATCCAGCGCTTCAAGGGCCTGGGCGAAATGAATCCCGAGCAGCTGTGGGACACGACGGTCAACCCCGAGACGCGACGCCTGCTGCAGGTGCGGATCGAGGACGCGGTCGCCGCCGACGAGATCTTCAGCACGCTGATGGGCGATGTCGTCGAGCCGCGCCGCGCCTTCATCGACGACAACGCGCTCAAGGTCGCCAACCTCGACGTCTGAGGGCGCGCGCCGCGCGGCCTGCGCCGCGCAGGCCGTGCGCCCGGATTGACGGAACGTTAATCCGGGCCGCACTACAACGGATGCCCTGACCATCCGTATTCGAGCAAGGGGAAGCCCGACCATGAAAGCGCCCATCGCAGCCGTGACCGTTGCGTTGCTGCTCACCGCCTGCGCCACCACCACGTCGCCGACCGGGCGCACCCAGTACGTGGGCGGCGTCTCCCAGGCCCAGCTCAACCAGATGGGCGAGCAGGCGTTTGCCGAGACCAAGGCCAAGACCCGGCAGTCGAGCGACGCCCGGCAACAGGCTTACGTGCGCTGCATCGTGACCGACATCGTGCGCGAGCTGCCCGCCAACTGGCAGCAGCTCAAGTGGGAGTCGGTGGTGTTCGTCGACGACAACCCCAACGCATTCGCGCTGCCCGGCGGCAAGGTCGGTGTCCATACCGGCATCCTGACCGTGGCCAAGAATCAGGACCAACTGGCGGCCGTCATCGCGCACGAGATCGGCCACGTCTATGCCAACCATCACGACGAGCGCATCACGCGCCAGCTCGGTGCCCAGGGCGCACTCGGCGTCGCCGGTGCGTTGCTCGGCTCGCGCTACGGCGAAGGCGCGCAGCAGACCACCAGCCAGCTCGGCGGCGCGGCGTTGCAGGCGACGTTCCTGCTGCCCGGTACCCGCACCCAGGAAACCGAGGCGGACGTGGTGGGGCAGGAGCTCATGGCCAAGGCCGGGTTCGACCCGCGCGCGGCCGTTGCGCTGTGGCAGAACATGATCACCGCCAGCGGCGGCAATCAGCCGCCGCAGTGGCTGTCGACCCACCCCAACCCGCAGAACCGCATCGCCGAACTGCAGGCACGCGCGACGTCGCTGGTGCCTGTCTACGAACAGGCCCGCGCGGCCGGTCGCCGCCCCAACTGCGGTTGATCGGGCTGCCCACGACGGTCGAGCGTCGGCCATAATCGCCGTCCAGACTCCTGCGCCCGCACTCGCGGCGCATCCACCCCAATCGAGGTGATCCGATGTCCAAGTCCCGTTTCTCTCACAAGGCGCTGGTCGCCGCGATGACCACTGCGCTGCTGGCCTTCGCTGTGCCGGCGATGGCGCAGGACGAGGGCGGTAGCGATCGCAGCGAGCGCAGCAGCCGTGCGGACCGCAGTTCGCGCTCGGCCGATCGCAGCGAGCGCCGTGGCGGCCGCCAGGCGCAGCAGAAGGAAGAAGCGCGCTATCCCAACGCCACCCGCAAGGAGCCCGGCGTGCAGGCCAGCCAGCGTGTGGTCAAGGATCTCAACGCGTTGTCGGAGGCCTACAACGCGCAGGACGCGGCGAAGGGGCTGCCGCTGGCCGAGCAGATCATCGCCAACGAGCGCGCGAACGAGTACGACAAGTCGATGGCCGCGCTGCTTGCCGGCCAGTTCCTGCTCAACGACGACAACGCCCGTGCGATCACGTACCTGGAACAGGCGATCGCCGGTGGCGGCCTGGACAACAACAACCACTTTCAGGCGATGCTGATCGTCGCCCAGCTGCAGGCGCAGGAGCAGGACTATGCCGCCGCGCTGGCGTCGCTGGAGCGCTATCTCGCCGAGTCCGGATCGTCCGATCCCAAGGATCAGGCGCTCAAGGGCAATCTGCTCTATCGCCTCGAGCGTTACCCCGAGGCGATCGCCACGCTCAAGCCGCTGGTTGAAGGCGGCGGCGAGGTCGATCCGCAGTGGACGCAGGTGCTGATGGGCGCCTACGCCGAGTCGGGCAACACCACCGAGGCCACGCGCCTGGCCGAACAGGTCGCGCAGGCGACGCCGGACGACAAGCGCTCGCAGATCAACCTCGCCGTGTCCTACCTGCAGACCGATCAGAACGACAAGGCGATTGAGGTGTTCGAGCGTCTGCGCAGCAGCGGCCAGCTGACCGAGGACACGGAGTACCGCAACCTCTACGCGCTGTATCTCAACAGCGACGGCAAGGAGCGCGAGGCGATCGCGGTGATCAACGAAGGCCTGCAGAAGAACATCCTGCCGTCCGACTACCGCACGCTGTCGGCGCTCGCCCAGGCGTACTACTTCTCCGACCAGATCGAGCCGGCGATCGAGACCTGGCGCAAGGCGGCACCGCTGGCCGAAAACGGCGAGACCTACCTCAACCTGGCGCGTGCACTGCACCAGGAAGGCCGCAGCGCCGAAGCCAAGGAGGCCGCGCGCCAGGCGATCGCCAAGGGGCTCAAGTCCAATGCCGACGCGGAGCGAATCATCTCCGCCCGTTAAGGAAAAGTTCTGCGCGTCACGGATGGTGCACGTTACTCGGATTGGTATAAGCTTCAGGATTCCTGCCGCCAGACAGGGCGGCAGGTTGACCTTTCCACCGGAGCGTTTCGCTCTGGCCTCACGTGAGTTCTCCGCATGACGCAACGCTCGACGACGACCAACGACGAAGACGAAGGCCTGAACTGGGCCCGCATCGCCGGATTCACGATGGTGGTCGCCTTCCACGCCGCCGCGGTCATGCTGCTGCTGGCGCCGGTGAATCCGCCGAACGCTGCCCCCGAAGAAGAGATGGCCACCCGCGTGGTCATCATCGAGCCGCCGCCGCCGCCGCCCCCGCCGCCGCCCCCGCCGCCCGAACCGCCGAAGCCGCAGCCCATCAAGGAGCTGTCGCCGCCGCGACCGACACCGGTGCCACCGCCGCCCGAAGCGCCGCCGGTCGTGTTCGACGATCCGTCGCCGATGGATGCCCCGGCCCCGCCGCCGGCTCCGCCCGCGCCGCCCGCGCAGGTCGCCGATATCGGTGCCAGCGTCGACATCTCGTCGAAGAACATGAACCCGCCGCGCTACCCGCCGGCCGCCGCCCGTGCCCAGATCGAGGGCACCGTCATCCTCGTCATCGACGTCGATGCGCAGGGCAACGTCACCAACGTCTCGGTCGAGAAGTCCAGCCGCAACCGCGATCTCGACCGCGCCGCGATCGAGGCCGCCCGCAAGTGGTCGTTCGCTCCGGCGATGAAGAATGGCCAGCCGGCCGCCGGTCGCGTCCGCGTCCCGGTCGACTTCAGCCTGAGTTGATCATGGCGGCCTAAGGGCCGCGCAGATTCGGCGCCCGTTCGCGGGTGCCTGTTAGTCCCCGCGTCACGTTCCACTTCTTCAAACCACTACATCTAGAAGGTAAGCGTTATGCTGCAGGAAACCACCACCGCCCCGACCGGAGCCGGCAACGCTGCAGCCCTGCAGCAGATGGGCTTCGCGGACATGATTCAGCACATGGACGCGGTCGGCTGGGTCGTCCTCATCGTGCTCGTCACGATGTCGGCCATGTCGATCTACTGGATCATCTACAACGCGATCAAGAATGCCCGCCTGCGCGGCAGCTCGGACCGCGTCATCAACACGTTCTGGGAAACCCCGAACGCCCAGGATGCGATCCGTCACATGGAAGAGCAGCCCAAGAGCGAGCCCTTCTCGAAGGTCGCCCTGGACGCCGCCCAGGCCGCTGCGCACCACCAGCGTCACGAAGGCTCGCGCCTGGTCGAGTCGCTGAACCGCTCGGAGTTCGTCGACCGCGCGCTGCGTCAGGCCGTCACCCGTGAATCGCTGAAGCTCGAGAACGGCCTGACCGTGCTCGCGACCGTCGGTGCGACCGCGCCGTTCGTCGGTCTGCTCGGTACGGTGTGGGGCATCTACCGCGCCCTGATCCGCATCGGTGCCAGCGGCCAGGCCGACATCGGCGCAGTGGCAGGCCCCGTGGGCGAGGCGCTGATCATGACCGCGATCGGTCTGGGCGTCGCGATCCCGGCGGTGCTGGGCTACAACTTCTTCGTCCGCCTCAACCGCGGCACGAACAACAAGCTCGACACGTTCGCGCACGACCTGCACGACTTCTTCGCCACCGGTTCGCGCGTCGGCGATGCCGTCCCGCCGGCCAAGGTCTAAGAACGTACGTCAGTAGCGACAACGGAGTCCCGATATGGCTTTCAGCTCAGGTGGTGGCGGTAACGACAAGGTCAACGCCACGATCAACATCGTCCCGCTTGTCGACGTCATGCTGGTGCTGCTGATCATCTTCATGGTCACGGCACCGATGATGGCGCACAAGGTCAAGGTCGAGTTGCCGCAGGCCAATCTGGACGAGCGTCCGGATACGGCGCCCCCGGCGCCGCCGATCACGGTCGCGATCACCGACAGCGGCGAGATCTACGTCAACGACGAGCCGGTGTCGATTGAGTTGCTCGAGAGCACGCTGTCGGTCGAGGCGCAGAAGACGCCTCAGCCGCCGGTCAACATCCGGGCCGACTCGACCGCCAAGTACCGGACGGTCAACCAGGTGGTCAACGTTGCGCAGGCCCAGGGCATGCGCAAGGTCGGCTTCGTGGCGACGACCGAAAGCAACTAAACCGGAGCATCATCCATGGCATTTTCATCCGGTGGCGAAGGCCCAATGGCCGACATCAACATCATTCCGCTCTGCGACGTGATGTTGGTGCTGCTGATCATCTTCATGGTGACGGCGCCGCAGTTGTCCTATCCGATCGACATCGACCTGCCGCAGCGGTCGACCCAGCAGCCTGACAATCCGGTGGAACCGCCGGAGCCGATCAAGCTGCGCATCGACGGCTCGGGCCAGATCTTCTGGAACGACAGCCCGACGCCGGTCTCGGCGCTGCGCAACATGATGGAATCGGAAGTCCAGCGCGATCCGACCAACCAGCCCACGTTGGAGATCGACACCAACGAGGACGCCGATTACGGCGTGCTGGCGAAGGTGCTGGCCGAGGCCAAGAACGCGCAGATGCAGAAGATCGGATTCGTCCGCAAGTAATCCGCAATACCGCCGACGCGCCTGCAGCACGCTCGGCGCTTACCCTGCTTCATTTGACGCCGCCTTCGGGCGGCGTTTTTTTTAGGTTCGACGCTGCCGCGTGGATGGTGTTGCTGCGCATGCGCGGCGCGAACACGATGCGCGGCGATGAGGGCGATCCGCGGGCACCGTTCGTCTTCCCGTTGCCGATGACACAGTGCCAACCTGCGCGAAGCGTCCCATCGCAGCCCCGCCGAGCGCGCGAGGCGCCCCGACCACTCCCGCACGCGGCGAAGGTACTCGCGACGCCCTCGCCTGTGCCGCGCGCACGCGGGAGCACATCAAAGCGCAGCCACTCACGCCTTCCCCCAGCGCGGGGGAAGATTGGGATGGCGGCGCTTTGCCGGCGTCAACGCTCTGCGTTGACGATCGCGAGATAGCGACCGACCGTGGGGGCAAGGCCGTCGTAGAGCGCCTCCCCGATCAGGGCGTGGCCGATGGAGACCTCGTCGACGGTGCCGAGCGCGTCGAGCAGCGCGCCGAGATTGGCCTGGCTCAGATCGTGACCGGCATTGACGCCCAAGCCGGCCGCGCGTGCGCGGCCGGCTGTGTCGACGAGACCGGGCAGCGCGGCCTCGGGCGTGCCGGCGGCGAAGGCTTCGGCCCAGGGGCCGGTGTAGAGCTCGATGCGATCGGCGCCGGTGGACACTGCCGCCTCGATGTCGGCGCCGGCATCGGCGAACAGGCTGACGCGGCAGCCCAGTGCGTGCAGTTGGGCGACCAGAGGATGCAGCACGGCGCTGTCGCGGGTGAAGTCGAAGCCGTGGTCGGAGGTCAGCTGTGCATCGCCGTCGGGCACCAGCGTGACTTGCGCGGGACGGACCTGTGCGCAGAGCGCGAGCAGGCCGGGATAAGCGCCGCGCGCAGGCGCGAAGGGGTTGCCCTCGATGTTGAACTCGACGTCGCGCGCGGCCGTCAGTGCGCCCAGTGCGAGGACGTCATCGGTACGGATATGCCGGGCGTCGGGGCGCGGGTGCACGGTGATGCCGTGCGCGCCGGCATCCAGGCAGACCCGGGCGGCGTGCAGCACGTCGGGATCGCGCCCGCCGCGTGAGTTGCGCAGCACGGCGATCTTGTTGAGGTTGACGCTCAGTCGGGTCGTGCGCCGAGTGAGGACACTGCGCGCATCGCTCATGCGCCGGGCGGAGGCGGCAGCTCTGGCGTCGTGGCGGCGTCGGCCCGGCGGGCTTGCGCCTGCTCGCGCAGACGGCGCAGTTCCACCGGATCGACCATCATCGCTTCGCTGCGGCTGCGTTCGCCCACGCGCTGGGCCAGCAAGCCGAGCACGCCGACGACGACCAGCGCCAGCGACAACAGCAGGGCAACCACCGCCACCGGCACCGATGTGGTGGTGAACGCAACGACGATCGCGCCGAGCGCGAGCAGCAGCAACAACCACGACATGGGCAGGGCCTCCGCCTGACTTGGGTGCAGTCTAACCGCTCGAAGGCGCAGCGCCAGAGGCCGAGCGTGACCTGCCATCGGACCGTGGTCGGCCGGTGTTGCCGCCCATCGTCGCGCGTCTGCGCTCAGGCGAACTCGGGCGGGAGATGGGCGGCGACCCGGGTCCAGTCGTGGACGATCGCGGCGGCGACGCGGCCGCGTGGCGTCGGTACCGCGCCGATATGGACCCGCAGGTGGGCCAGCAGCCAGGCATCCGACCAGCCCGACCAGTTGCCGGCCACGCTGCGCAGGTTGGGCGCCAGCACCGGGTAGACCTCGCCCCACAGGGCGCGGTGCACTTCGTCGGCGCTGTAGCTGGTGTCGCGCACCACGCGGGCGATCGCGGCGATCGCGCCATCGTCGATCTCGGTGTCGAGAAACAGCGCCGACAGCGCTTGCCACAGCTGCAATCGCTTCGGCTCGACGGAGGGCTGGACGGGCGACGCCTTGTTGCTGGGGGGCATGGGAAGGTGTCCTCGTGCGCACGCGCGTCGGGCGGGCGCGTCTTGCGTGTCGACTACAGCAGCGGCGAGCACAGCCGTGCCAGCGCCTCGGGCAAGCGCGCGGTCAGCAGCGGGCGGTGCCTGCCGCGCTGCACGCGCGGGGCATGCGCGAACTCCCGTTCGATGATCTGCGCGAGCGCGGTGGCGACGCCCGGATCGTCGAACAACACCGACAGCTCGAAGTTCAGCCGGAAACTCCGGTGGTCGAAGTTCGCGCTGCCGATGATCGCCAGGCTGTCGTCGATCAGCAGCGATTTGCTGTGCAGCATCCGCGAGCGGTACTCGTAGATCTTGACCCCGGCGACCAGCAGTTGACCGAAGTAGGATCGCGCGGCGAGCGTCACCAACTGCGAGTCGCTGGTGCGCGGCACCAACAGGCGCACGTCGAGTCCGGCGAGCGCGGCCGAGGTCAGCGCCATCATCGCCGCCTCGCCCGGCACGAAGTAGGGCGTCGTCAGCCAGACGCGATGCCGTGCGGCATGGATCGCGCCGACATGGAGGCGGTGGATCGCCTCCCAGTTCGAATCCGGGCCGGAGGTCAGTACCTGAGTGCGGATCGGGCCGGGGTCGGCGGCTGGCGTCTGCGCCTCGACATCGGCGAGGAAGTCGCGTCGGCCGGTCGCGTAGGCCCAGTCCTCGGCGAACACCAGTTGCAGCGTGCGCACCGACTTGCCGATCAGCCGCATGTGCAGATCGCGGTAGGCGTCGGCGCGCAGGCGCTCGTCCTGCTCGTCGGTGACATTCATCCCGCCGGTGTAGGCGATCCGGCCATCGATCACGACCAGCTTGCGATGGGTGCGCAGGTTGGTCCACGGGCGCTTCCAGACCCGCCCAAAGCGCATCGGGTGAAACCAGGCGAGTTCGCCGCCGGCCTCGACCAGTGCAGCGAAGAAACTGCGCCGGGCGCGCGTGCCGACGAAATCGAGCAGCAGCCGGACCCGCACACCGGCGCTCGCGCGCTCGACCAATGCGTCGCGCAGCGCGCTGCCGGTCGTGTCGGGCTCGAAGATGTAGTACTCCAGGTGCACATGGTGGCGTGCCTGGGCGATGTCGGCGAGCAATGCGGTGTACTTCGCTGCGCCGTCGACCAGCAGATCCACCTCCGCCGACGAAGTCGCCGGCAATCCCGTCGTGTTCTGCGCCAGGCGGACGAGCTCGGCGGCGTCACCGTCTTCGCTGTCGATCTGGGCGCTGTGCATCCAAGCGCGGCTGCGGCTGCGACGCAGCCGGTTGCGATGGATCTTCTGCGGTCCGAACACGTGATAGATCAGAAAGCCCACGTAGGGCAGCAGCGCCAGGCCGAGCAGCCAGCTCATGGTCGCGACCGGCTCGCGCTTCTGCAGCACGATCCAGCCGCCCAGCAGAACCAGATAGAGCAGCCAGCCGGCGATCAGAAGCGCGAGCAGGTGCGGGGCGGTGACGAGCGAATCCCAGGCGCGCTGCACGGTCGGTTCCAGCCATGGCGGCGCCGGTCGCGCCGCGCACAGGATAAATGCGCACGCGGCCGCTGCGATGACGGCCTCGTCGCACCCGCTGAGACGCCCGCCCGGCATCGTGGGCCGATGAGCGCCGATCGCCTCCGCCCGCCTGTGCTTGCGGCCCGCAAGGGGCGCGGTAGCGCGTCCTGGGTCCCCGGACGCTTTGAGAAACGGGTCGCGGTGGCCGAGGACGATGGCTGGGAGGCGCTGCAGATGCTGCAGGACGAGGCCTCGGCGCCGGAGACCGTGGTCGTCGAGGAACACGCGCGCAGCGTGCTCACCCGCAACCGCTCGCCCGATGTCGGTTTCGACCGCTCGGTCAATCCCTACCGCGGCTGCGAGCATGGCTGCATCTACTGCTTCGCGCGGCCCTCGCACGCCTACCTCGACCTGTCGCCCGGCCTGGACTTCGAGACCCGGCTGTTCGCCAAGACCAACGCCGCCGAACGGCTGCGCGTCGAGCTCGCCAAGCCGGGCTACGTCTGCGCGCCGCTGGCGCTGGGCATCAACACCGACGCCTACCAGCCCATCGAGCGTCGCTACCGGGTCACCCGCGAGCTGATCGCGCTGCTGGCGCAGGCCCGGCACCCCTTCAGCCTGATCACCAAGAGCGCCGGCATCGTGCGCGACCTCGACCTGCTCGCGCCGCTGGCGGCCCAGGGGCTGGTGACCGTGCACTTTTCGGTGACCACGCTCGACCATCGCCTGTCGGCTCGCATGGAGCCGCGGGCGGCCGCGCCGCATGCCCGCCTGCGTGCGATGCGCGCGCTGGCGGCGGCGGGTATCCCGGTCGGTGTGATGGTCGCGCCGGTGGTGCCGGCGATCACCGATCACGAACTGGAGGCGATCCTGGGCGCCGCACGCGAGGCCGGTGCGGACTCGGCGGGCTATGTGCTGCTGCGCCTGCCGCACGAGCTCAAGACGCTGTGGCGCGAATGGCTGGACCTGCACTATCCCGATCGCGCCCAGCATGTGATGAGCCTGCTGCAGCAACTCCATGGCGGGCGCGACTACGACAGCCGCTTCGGCCACCGCATGCGCGGCCAGGGGCCGTTCGCCGACCTGCTCGCCCAGCGCTTTGCGCGGGCGCGGCGCGCACTGGGTTTTGGCCGGCTGCCGCCGCTGCGGACCGATCTGTTCGTCGCGCCGCAGCCACCGTCGCCGCAGGGCACGCTGTTCTAGCGCGCATTCACGGCGCGTGCACGATACGTCCACGCCTGGATTTTCTACACTGCACGGCTTCCCGCCGCCTGCGCCGCGCATGCCCGACGCTGTCTCCCTGCCCTCGCCCGGTGCCCCCACCGCGCAGATCGATGTGTTCGACCATCTCGCCATCGGTCTGGCGCAGCTCGCGCCCGATGGCACGTGGCGGCGTGTCAATGGGGCGTTGACTGCGCTGCTCGACCGTAGCCCGGACGCGCTGGTCGGCACTGCCGCGCATCGCGAGGGGTTGGCACCGGTTGCCGCGCAGCTCGACCAGGCACTGGCTGGGTTCGCCGGTGGCGGCGACGGCCTGCACGCAATCCCGGTCGCGATCGACCGGGGCGAGGACGGCACGCGGTCGCTGCAGCTGACGCTGACCGCGCTGCCGGGCGGTGACGCGCTGCTGCAGGTCCACGATATGACCGCGCTGCGCGCGATGGAACTGCTGCAGGACACGCTGGCGTTCGGCATCTCGCACGAGCTGCGCGCGCCGGTGCGCACGATCGAGCAGTTCTCCCGGCGCCTGGCCGCGCAGGGCGAGGACGCCGATGCCGCCGTGGTGCGCGACCATATGCAGCGAATCCGTGGCGCAGCGACGCAGGCCGGCGCCTTGATCGACGCATTGCTCGAGACCATGCGCGCCGCGCGTCCGCTGCGGCAGCCCGGGCCCGTCGACATCAGCCTGCTGGGCGACTGGATCTGCGCCGAGCTGCAGGATGTCGATCCCGGGCGCGCGGCGCAGATCCACGTCGCTTCCGGGCTGTGGGCCTGGGGCGACGAGCATGCCCTCAAGCAGATGCTCGGCAAGCTGCTGCACAACGCCTGGAAGTTCTCCGCCGATCGCGACACCGTGCGGATCGATCTCGATGGCGAGCGAGTCGGCGACCGCCTGCGGCTGCGCGTGCGCGATGCCGGCCGCGGCTTCGACATGCGCTATGCTGATCGACTGTTCGTGCCGTTCCGGCGCTTGCACGGCGCCGACGACGGTGCCGGCCATGGATTGGGGCTGGCGATTGCCCAGCGGGTCGCGCATGCGCATGGCGGCCGCATCCGGGTGGAATCGGCGGAGGACGTCGGGACCACTTTCCACATCGACCTGCCGGCACCGCCGGCCGAGGACGCATCGCCCCAATGAGCGAACACACGATCCTGTTGATCGAGGACAACCCCGACGACGCTGAGCTCACCCGCATCGCGTTCGCGGAAGCCCGGATCGATGGCCGGCTGGTGGTGGTCGGCGACGGCGCCGAGGCGCTCGATTACCTGTTCGCACGCGGCCGCCACGCCGGACGCGATGCGAGCCAGCTGCCGTCGATCGTGCTGCTCGACCTCAACCTGCCCAAGCTCGATGGCCGCGAAGTGCTGCAGGCGCTGCGCGCCAGTCCGGCGACGCGCGGCCTGCCGGTGGTGGTGCTGACGACCAGCACCGAGCCGTTCGACGTCGAAGCCAGCTACGCGATGGGCGTCAACAGCTACATCCGCAAGCCTGTGGATTTCGCCAAGTTCGTCGAAGTCGTCAAGCAGATCGGCCTGTACTGGCTGGTGCTCAACCACCCGCGCGGCTAGGGCATCGCGCGCCCGGCGGTGCAGCGGCAGGGATACGCACATGCGGCGGCTGCCGGCGCCCCTGGCGCCGTCCCGTGATGACCGCGGCGCCTCAGCCCTTGCCGTACAGCGCTTGGGCGCGCTGGAACAGGATCCAGCTGGTGGCGATGAACTTGTCGCCGCCCTGCGGCTTGTTGCCGCGATGGGTATGGGTGAACGCGGTCGGCGCGATCAACAGGTCGCCGGTGCGCGGCGCGATCCGGCGCTGCTGGAACAGGAATTCGGTCTCGCCGGCCTCGAAGCCGTCGTTGAGGTAGATCGTCCACAGCAGGTGGCGATGCAGGGTCTCGCAGCCGGCATCGCGCGGAAACAGCTCGCAGTGCCAGTACGGGTAGCCACCCTCGCCCGCTGCGTACCACTGCAGGTTGATCTGGCCGGGCCGCAGGCAGGTCTGCAGCAGGCCGCCGAGCCGGGCGTCGTCCATGTCGGCGAAGTCCTCGGCAACCAGTCGCCGAGGTGTGCCGGCCGCATCGGGCTGTTGCAGCATCAGCGGCGCGATCAGTGCCTGCGGGTACCGGCGCAGGTAGCGCAGCAGGCCGCCGTAGACGGCCACGTTGAGCTGACGGACCACGTCGGCCCAGTCGCTGCGATCGCCCAGCGACAGGTCGCGGCTGCGCTTGAGCTCGGGGTGCAGCCCGCCGCCGACCTGCCCGGGCTGCAGGTCGGGGCTGGCGCGCAGCCGCGCGACGATCGCCGCGCAGGCCTCCGGCGCCAGGGCGCCGGGCACGACTTCGATGAAGTCGGCCGCGGTCACGCGGCGTCGCCGTCGTGTCGCAGGTGGTAGCCCGTCGCGGCCTCGACCTCGTCGCGCGAGCCCAGGAACACCGGCACGCGCTGGTGCAACGAGTCGGGCTCGATGTCCAGGATGCGGGTACGCCCGTTGGTTGCCGCGCCGCCGGCCTGCTCGACCAGCATCGCCATCGGGTTGGCTTCGTACATCAGCCGCAGCTTGCCGGGCTTGGACGGGTCCTTGCGGTCCCAGGGATAGATGAAGATCCCGCCGCGGGTCAGGATGCGATGCACGTCGGCGACCATCGCCGCGACCCAGCGCATGTTGAAGTCCTTGCCGCGGGGGCCGTCGGCGCCGGCCAGCAGGTCGGCGACGTAGGCCTGCGTCGGCGCTTCCCAGTGGCGCTGGTTGGACATGTTGATCGCGAACTCTCGCGTCGTGTCGGGGATGCGCAGGTCGGCCCGGGTCATTACGAACGAGCCCTGCTCGCGGTCGAGCGTGAACGCGTGCGTGCCGTGGCCGATCGTGAGCACCAGCATCGTGCTCGGCCCGTACAGGCAGTAGCCGGCGGCGACCTGGGTGCGGCCGGCCTGCAGGAAGTGCGCGTCTTCGACCGCGGCCGTGCCCTCGGGGCAGCGCAGGACCGAGAAGATCGTCCCGACGCTGGCATTGATGTCGATGTTGGAGCTGCCGTCGAGCGGGTCGAACACCAGCAGGTAGTTGCCGCGCGGGAAGGCGTCGGGAATGGGTTCGCAGTGCGCCATTTCCTCCGACGCGCACGCGGCCAGGTGGCCGCCCCAGGCGTTGGCCTCGAGCAGGATCTCGTTGCTGATCACATCGAGCTTCTTCTGCGCTTCGCCCTGGACGTTGATGCTGCCCGCCTCGCCGCCGGCCTCGCCGAGCACATCGCCCAGCGCGCCCTTGCCGACCGCGACCGAGATGCGCTTGCATGCGCGCGCGACCACCTCCAGCAGCAGCCGCAGGTCCGGGGTGACGTGCCCCAGGCGTTGCTCCTCGATCAGGTGACGGGTCAGGGAGATGGCGGGCATGGCGGCTCCACGGCGGACAGGGTGGCGGCATTGTCGCCCGGAAGCGCCGCGCTGTCCCGGCGGCATCGCGCGCGCGACGCCGGCCGGCTATCCTGCATGGGTTTGCCGCGCGCCCGACGCGCCGCATCTCCTCCCCCTCAACCGTCGCAGGCCGTGCCGTGTCCTCCTTCTTCGCTGCTGTCGAACTCGTCCCCGGTGATCCCATCCTCGGTCTGACCGAGGCCTACAACGCCGATCCGCGCACCACCAAGGTCAATCTCGGCGTGGGCATCTACTACGACGAGGCCGGCCGCATCCCGGTGCTGGACGCGGTGCGCGAGGTCGAGCAGCGACTGGCCGCCGAAGCCAAACCGCGCGGCTACCTGCCGATCGACGGCATGCCCGACTACACCCGTGCGACCCGCGAGCTGTTGTTCGGCGCCGATTCGCCGCTGCTCGCCGACGGCCGCGTCGCGACCACCCAGACGATCGGCGGCAGCGGCGCGCTGCGCACCGGCGCCGACCTGCTGAAGAAGCTGCTGCCGCACGCGACGATCGCGATCAGCACCCCCAGCTGGGAAAACCACCGCGCCGTGTTCGGCGCAGTCGGCTTCGAGGTCGTCGACTACACCTACTTCGACCCCGCCCGCCACGGCATCGACTTCGACGGCATGCTCGCCGACCTGCGCAAGCTCGAGGCCGGCACCGTCGTGCTGCTGCACGCCTGCTGCCACAACCCGACCGGCGCCGACCTCACCGCCGACCAGTGGCGCCAGGTCATCGAGGTGCTGGGCGAGCGCGGGCTGTTCCCGTTCGTGGACATGGCCTACCAGGGCTTCGACCAGGGCATCGCGCAGGACGCGGCCGCCGTGCGCCTGCTCGCCGCGTCGGGCATCGCGGAGTTCGTCGTCGCCAGTTCGTACTCCAAGTCGTTCTCGCTCTACGGCGAGCGCGTCGGCGCACTGACCGTGGTCTCGGCCAATGCCGAACAGAGCCGCGCGGTGCAGTCGCAGATCAAGCGCATCGTGCGCGCGAACTACTCGAGCCCATCGACGCACGGCGCAGCGCTGGTCGCCGGCGTGCTCGGCAGCGACGAACTGCGCGCGCGCTGGGAGGCCGAGCTCGGCCAGATGCGCGAGCGCATCCACGCGCTGCGCGCCGGTCTGGTCGAGAAGCTCGCCGCACACGGCGCGCCGCAGTTCGCCTTCATCCAGGACCAGGCGGGCATGTTCTCGTATTCGGGCCTGAGCCGTGCGCAGGTCGACCGGCTGCGCGACGAGTTCGGCATCTACGCCGTCGGCACTGGGCGCATCTGCGTTGCGGCGCTGAGTCTGAAAACCCTCGACTACGTCGCCGAGGCGGTGGCGACGGTGTCGCGCTGAGCCACGCATGCGCGACAGGCGGCGTTCGCGATCCCGCGACGCAGTCGTCGGCAATCGCCCGGGCGCGCCACCGCGCCCGGTGCGGCCGCCGGGGTGGCGGCGCGTGCTGCGCTCGCCCTTGGCCTGGGCTGCGGCCTGTACAGCATTCGCGATCGTCGCCGGACGCCACGCAATGGCGTTCCCGCCATATCTGGCGG
Organism: Luteimonas sp. TWI596; assembly: GCF_039674105.1. Classification (NCBI taxonomy): domain Bacteria; kingdom Pseudomonadati; phylum Pseudomonadota; class Gammaproteobacteria; order Lysobacterales; family Lysobacteraceae; genus Luteimonas; species Luteimonas sp. TWI596. The sequence goes on along the minus strand of NZ_JBDJMU010000012.1, from coordinate 29,857 downwards.
TATTGCTGGCCGGGGTGCTCTGTGGCGTGTCCTTCGTCGCCGCGACCTTCCGGATGTCGTCGCGGCGCCTGGGTGTGCTGCTGCATGTTGCCGGCGCCGCGGTGGGCGCGGGCGTCGTGCTGTGGTTGATCCACGGCGAGCTGCCCGATCTGTCCACGCTCCCCGAGCCGCTGCGCCATGCCGTGCTCTGGGTGCAGCTGGGGATCGCGCCGATGTTCGGCTGGATCTGGCTGGCGCTGCTCGGACGGGTGAGCGGGTACTTCCAGCGCGACGCCCAGGCGCGCGCGGCGACGATGACGCGAACGCAGTGGCGCCGCGACGGCGCTGCCTGGACGCTGTGCTTTCCGGCCGTGCCCACGCGCACGCGCACCCTCGTCGCACTGATCGCATCGGTGACGGTGGTCGCCGGGGCGCTGGCGATCGCCGGCCTGATCGCGTTCTACGACATCGCGCTGCGCATCGGCGCCTACGGCGCGATCCTGCTTTTCGCGCTGGTCGTCGGCCTGCCCGGCTACCTGGTGCTGACGGCGTTGCTGCGCCGTGGCACCGAGACCGTGACGCTGCGCATCGATGCGCAGCGCCTGACCCTGGAGCGCCCAGGCCAGCCGCCGCGCGCCGTTGCCTTGCGCGATCTCACGCTGTTCCGCTGGCAGAGCGCATCGGACCACGCGAGGCTCGAATTCACCGCGCCCGGTGTCGAGGCGGTGAGTCTTCTGGCCGGCGTGGCGCGCGTGCCGCGCGGCAGCAGCGCCGAACTGCCGGCGCTTCCGCCGCAACTGGTGCAGTGGCTGACCGCGGCCGGCCTGCGCGAACGGCCGGTCCGGGTCGCGGCGCGGCCGCGGACGTTCGCGCGCGACTGACGCATCGGATCGGACGGCGACCGGATCGATCATCTGCACCGAAATGTGGCGCGGTCGCGTTGCCGGCATGGGGCCGGGTGTAGCGCCGCGGCGACGGGATTGATGCGGATCAAGGCGCTCGTCCCTGCGCCGCGCTAGCCTGATCCTCCCTTGACTGCGCTGGAGCCTGGACGATGGACAAGACGATGAAGGCGGCGGTGGTCCGCGAGTTCGGCAAACCGCTGGTCATCGAGGAGGTCGAGGTGCCGCGGCCGGCGGCCGGCGACATCCTCGTCAAGATCGAGGCCTGCGGCGTCTGCCATACCGACCTGCATGCGGTCGACGGCGACTGGCCGGTCAAGCCCAACCCGCCGTTCATTCCCGGTCACGAAGGCGTGGGCCACGTGGTCGCGGTCGGCCAGGGCGTGACCCATATCAAGGAAGGCGACCGGGTCGGCATTCCGTGGCTGTACTCGGCCTGTGGCCATTGCGAACACTGCCTGGGCGGCTGGGAGACGCTATGCGAGGCGCAGCAGAACAGCGGCTACTCGGTCAACGGCGGTTTCGCCGAGTACGCGCTGGCCAACGCCGGCTACGTCGGCCATCTGCCGAAGAACGTCGGCTTCGTCGAAATCGCCCCGGTCCTGTGCGCCGGCGTCACCGTCTACAAAGGCCTGAAGGTCACCGACACCAAGCCCGGCGACTGGGTCGTGATCTCGGGGATCGGCGGCCTGGGCCACATGGCGGTGCAGTACGCCCGCGCCATGGGCCTGAACGTGGCCGCCGTCGATGTCGACGACGCCAAGCTCGACCTCGCCACGCGGCTAGGCGCGACGGTCACGGTGAATGCGAAGACCACCGATCCGGTCGCCTACCTGAAGAAGGAGATCGGCGGCGCGCACGGCGCGCTGGTCACCGCGGTCTCGCCCAAGGCCTTCGAGCAGGCGATCGGCATGGTCCGCCGCGGCGGCACGGTCTCGCTCAACGGCCTGCCGCCGGGCGAGTTCCCGCTCGACATCTTCGGCATGGTGCTCAACGGCGTGACCGTGCGCGGCTCGATCGTCGGCACCCGCCTGGACCTGCAGGAGTCGCTGGACTTCGCTGCGCAGGGCAAGGTCGCCGCGACGGTCTCGACCGATCGCCTGGAGAACATCAACGACGTGTTCTCGCGCATGCACGCGGGCAAGATCGAAGGGCGCGTGGTGCTCGATTTCGCGGCCTGATCTGCAGCGTGCCGCCGGCCCGAATGAGGCCGGCGGCACAGGCGCGTCGCAGGGCGTCTGCTACGGTGCACGGCCCTCGTTGCGCCCGCCTGCCGATGCCTCTGCCGTTCGTCGCGTTCCGCTCCGCCCCGTTTCTCGCGTCCCTGTCGCTGGCGATCGCCGCCTGCTGCGCCGCCGTCCCGGCCGGCGCGTTCGATGCGCCGCGCACCCTCGAACGGGTGCGGGTCGACGCCACCCGGCTGCGTGGAGTGTCGGACTTCGACACCCCGGCGTCGGTCGATGCGTTGCGGCTCGACGATGCCGACAGCAACCGCGGCGGCACCGTTGCCTCCGAGCCGCTGGCCGGCGTGCCGGGGCTGCTCGCGCGCGACCGCCAGAACCACGCGCAGGACACCCAGCTGTCGATCCGCGGCTTCGGCGCGCGTTCGACCTTCGGCGTGCGCGGCGTGCGGCTCTATGCCGACGGCATTCCGGCCTCGATGCCCGACGGGCAGGGCCAGCTCTCGCATTTCAGCCTGGTCGGCGGTGATCGGATCGAGATCATGCGCGGGCCGTTCTCGTCGCTGTACGGCAATTCCTCGGGTGGTGTGGTGCAGATCTGGAGCGCCGACGGCGCGCCGGGCGACGACTGGCGGTTCAAGGCCAGCCACGGACGCGATGCCACCACGAGCCTGGCCGCGCAGCTGCGCGGCGGCAGCGAGGCGGTCGGCTACAACCTGGCGCTGTCGCGCTTCGACACCGACGGCTGGCGCGACCACAGCGCCGCGCGCCGCGATTCGGCGAACGCGAAGCTGCGCTTCGATCTGGGCGATCGGCGGCGCCTGGATCTGGTCGCCAACTGGGTCGATATCGACGCCCAGGACCCGCTGGGCCTGAGCGCCGACCAGGTCCGCGCGAACCCGCGCCAGGTCGCGCCGGTGGCGCGGCAGTTCGATACCCGCAAGACGGTGCGCCAGCAGCAGGCCGGCGTCGTCTACGAACACGGTGTGGGCGAGGCGCATACCCTGCGCGCGATGGCCTATGGCGGTGAGCGCGCGGTGGTGCAGGTGCTGCCGATCCCCGCGGCGGCACAGGCCAACCCGCTGAACTCAGGGGGCGTGATCGATCTGGACAACGCCTACGGTGGGCTCGACCTGCGCTGGAGCTGGGAAGGCGCACTCGCCGGCCGGCCGCTGGAACTGACCGTCGGCGCGAACGCCGACCGCCAGCGCCAGCATCGCCAGGGCTTCGAGAACTTCGCCGGCGACGCGCTCGGCGTGCGCGGCGCCCGGCGCCGCGACGAGCGCAACACGGTCGAGAACCGCGACCAGTTCGCACAGGCGTACTGGGCGTTCGCACCGCGCTGGTCGCTGCTGGCCGGCGTGCGCCACAGCGAGGTCGAATTCGTCTCGCGCGATGCCTACGTCACCGCGACCAATCCCGACGACAGCGGTCGCATCGCCTACCGCCAGACGTCGCCGGTCGCCGGGCTGATGTTCGCACCGCGCGACGACCTGCGCGCCTACCTGTCGGCCGGCCGTGGCTTCGAGACGCCGACCTTCAACGAGCTGGGCTATCGCAGCGATGGCGGCGCCGGGCTGGCCTTCGACCTTGCGCCGGCGATCAGCGACAACCTCGAGCTCGGTGCCAAGTGGCGCGCGCCCCCCGGCGCCACGTGGAACGCCGCGCTGTTCCGCGCCGACACCGATGACGAGCTCGCGGTCGCGCGCAATGTGGGCGGCCGCAGCAGTTTCCAGAACGTGGGACGCGCGCGTCGCCAGGGCGCCGAACTGTCGCTGCGCCAGCCGCTGGGCGCGGCCTTCGAACTCCGTGTCGCGGCGACCTGGCTCGATGCGACCTTCCGCGACGCCTACCGCGTCTGCACCGGCGCGGGCTGCACCGTGCCGACGACGCCGGTCGCGGCCGGCGCGCGCATCCCCGGCGTGCCGGCGCGCCAGCTGTTCGCGCGGCTGGATTGGACCGGTGGCCCCTGGAGCGCGGCGATCGAAGGCGTCGGCGTGGGCGATGTCGTGGTCGACGATCTGGCCACCGGGCGCGCCGCGGGCTACGCGCTGCTGCATCTGGAAGGCGCGCGCCGCTGGCGTTTCGAGGCCGGCGAGCTGCGCACGTTCCTGCGCGTGGACAACCTGCTCGATCAGGCCTACATCGGCTCGGTGATCGTCAACGAAGGCAACGGCCGGTTCTACGAACCCGGCCCCGGCCGCGGCGTGCTGCTCGGCGCGCAGTGGACCTGGCACCGCTGAACGAAACATCAGCGCATCGTGCGCAGCCGACGCCTCACACGTCGCCGCCGCTGGCCCAGCCTTCGCCGGTGCCGCGATGGAACACCCGGTCGCTGTCCTGCACCGTGCCGGCATCGATCGCGTCCAGCGACGCCAGCCGCGCATAGATCGGCGCGAAGTCCGGGCGCGTGGCCTCCATCAACTGCTCGAAGCTGTCGATGACGAAGTAGGTCTTCTGGAAGGTGTCGATGCGGTAGCGCGTGCGCATGATCCGCTCGAGATCGAAACCGATGCGGTTGGGCGCGTCGGACTCGAGCGAATGGATCGATTCGCCCTTCGACGACACGATGCCGGCGCCGAAGATGCGCAGGCCCTGGGCCTGCCGGATCAGCCCGAACTCCACCGTGTACCAGTACAGCCGTGTGAGGTGCTGCAGCGCGTCGGGGCCGATCCCGTGCGCCTTGACCCCGCCGCGGCCGTAGGCCTGCATGTAATCGGCGAACACCGGATTCATCAGCAGCGGCACATGGCCGAACAGATCGTGGAACAGGTCCGGTTCCTCGATGTAGTCGATCTGGTCCGGACGGCGGATCCACCACGTCACCGGGAAGCGGCGATTGGCGAGGTGGTCGAAGAAATCGAGCTCCGGCAGCAGGCCCTCGACGCCCATCAGCGTCCAGCCGGTTGCGGCCTCGAGCACGGCGTTGAGCTCGGAGAATTTCGGAATCGCGTCGGGTGTCATGCCCATTGCGTCCTGCGCCTCCAGAAACTCGTCGCAGGCGCGCCCGACCAGCAGCGCGCGCTGGCGCGCATAGAGTGCGGCCCAGGTGGCGTGGTCGTCGGCGCTGTAGTCGTCCCACGGCTGTTCGACGATGCCGGTGGCGTAGACCGGGACCTTGCCCTTGTCGGTCTGCAGGTTCTCGACCCGGCGCGGGGCGCTCGAAGGCTGGGCGGACATCGCACGCTCCTAGGAAGAACACGAGGCTTTCGACGATAACGCCCCAGGCCCGCAACGGGGTTGCGTTCGTTGCGCGCAAGGCTGGTTCGCGCGCAAGATCCGTGCGTCTGAATACGAAATGGAGCAATTCATGGCTGCCGCGACGCTGGACCGCACCGATCTGCTGCTGCTCGCCGAGCTGCAGCGCAACGGCCGACAGAGCAATGCCGACCTCGCCGAGCGCGTGCACCTGTCGGCCTCGGCGTGCCTGCGCCGGGTCCAGCGGCTCGAACGCGACGGGGTCATCGCCGGCTACCGCGCCGAGGTCAATGCCGAGCGCCTGGGGCTTGGGCTGCAGGCGTTCGTTCGCGTGCAGCTCAAGCACCACGACAGCGCTGCGGTCGCCGGATTCGCGCAGCTGGTCGACGACTGGGACGAGGTCGTGGCCTGCCATGCGCTGACCGGCGACATGGACTATCTACTGCAGGTCGCGGTGCGCGACCTCGAGCATTTTTCGCGCTTCCTGCTCGATCGACTGCTCAACCAGCCGGCGGTCGACGACGTCAATTCCAGCTTCGTACTGCGCACCGTCAAGGCCTGGCGCGGGCTGCCGCTGCCGGTCTGAGCGCCGCACCGGTGTTGTGCAGACTGCGGTCAATAGCACCAAGATGGTGCATTGTCTTCCGTCTCGTACCGCACAGAATCGACGCAAGTCATTGATCTGAAGGACGGCCTGCAGTTGGCACGCAGGTTGCTTGATCAGGGGCACACCCAACATCAAGGCGGTCGTTCCCGATGTCCATCGACAACGTCGAAAAGCTGATCAAGGACCACAAGATCGAGTTCATCGATCTGCGCTTCACCGACATGCGCGGCGTGCAGCACCACGTTACGTTCCCGCAGTCGATCGTCGAGCCCGGCCTGTTCGAGGACGGCAAGATGTTCGACGGCTCGTCGATCAGCGGCTGGCGCGGCATCCAGAACTCGGACATGGTGCTGATGCCCGACGCCTCGACCGCGTTCGTCGACCCGTTCACCGCCGACCCGACGCTGGTGATCACCTGCGACATCCTCGACCCGACGACGATGCAGTCCTACGAGCGCGACCCGCGCGGCATCGCCAAGAAGGCCGAGGCCTTCCTCAAGTCCAGCGGCATCGCCGACCAGGCCTTCTTCGGCCCCGAGCCGGAGTTCTTCATCTTCGATTCGGTGCGCTACGGCAACGAAATGGGCCACACCTTCTTCCACATCGATTCGGAAGAGGCGCATTGGAACTCGGCCAAGGAATACGAGGGCGGCAACAGCGGCTACCGGCCCGGCATCAAGGGCGGCTACTTCCCGGTTGCGCCGCTCGACTCGCTGCACGACATCCGTGCCGAGATGTGCAAGACGCTGGCCCAGGTCGGCATCGAGGTCGAAGTCCATCACCACGAGGTCGCCAATGCCGGCCAGTGCGAGATCGGCACCCGCTTCAATTCGCTGGTCGCCAAGTCCGACGAACTGCAGACGCTCAAGTACATCGTCAAGAACGTCGCCTTCCGCAATGGCAAGACCGCGACCTTCATGCCCAAGCCGATCGTCGGCGACAACGGCAGCGGCATGCACGTGCACCAGTCGCTGGCCAAGGGCGGCACCAATCTGTTCACCGGCGACGGCTATGGCGGCCTGAGCCAGACCGCGTTGTGGTACATCGGCGGCGTGTTCAAGCACGCGCGTGCGATCAACGCGTTCGCCAATGCCTCGACCAACTCCTACAAGCGCCTGGTGCCGGGCTTCGAGGCGCCGGTGATGCTGGCCTACTCGGCCTCCAACCGCTCGGCCTCGTGCCGCATCCCGTATGTCGCCAACCCGAAGGCGCGCCGCATCGAGATGCGTTTCCCCGATCCGATGCAGTCGGGCTACCTGACGTTTGCCGCGCTGATGATGGCGGGCCTGGATGGCATCAAGAACCAGATCGACCCGGGCGGCCCCAGCGACAAGGACCTCTACGATCTGCCGCCGGAGGAAGAGAAGAACTTCCCGACCGTGTGCCATTCGCTCGACCAGGCGCTCGAAGCGCTCGACGCCGACCGCGAGTTCCTCAAGGCCGGTGGCGTGTTCACCGACGACTTCATCGATGCCTACATCGCGTTGAAGATGAAGGAAGTCACCGCGTTCCGCAGCGCGACCCATCCGCTGGAGTACCAGTTGTACTACGCGATCTGATGCACCCCAAGGGCCTGCCGCACGGCAGGCCCTTCTTCGTTTCACCGCGCAAGCGGCGCCGTACGCAGTCGACGAGGGATCGAAAGCGGCCAACAGACGCCATAGAGCGCCGGTCGCGGCGGACGACAGCCAGGGGGCAGGTCGCCACGCCGAAGCACCATCTGCTCGGCATCGCCGATGCAAGCAGCAATGACCGGGGAGGGCTTTCCTTTCAGATGAGGAGCCTGTCATGTCGTCATGCAAGCACGTACGCAAGGCCTTGCTGTGCGCAGGATTGCTGTCGGGGGGCGCCGCGCACGCGGAGGTGTCCGGCACGATCACGTTGACCAGCGATTATCTGTTTCGCGGCATCACCCAGACCGACGAGAAACCTGCCCTGCAGGGGGGCGTGGAGTGGGCGCACGAGAGCGGCGTCTATGCCGGCACCTGGGGCAGCAGCATCAGTTGGCTCGCCGACAGCGATCCAGAGGTGTCGAGCCAACTCGAACTCGACGGCTACCTCGGTATCCGCGGCGACTTCGGTGACTCGGGCGTCGGCTGGGATGTCGGTGCCGTGCATTACTGGTATCCGGGCCGCTATCCGGCCGGCTTCGACAAGGCCGACACCACCGAGCTCTATGCCGGGCTGAGCTGGGGAATCCTCAGTGCGAAGTACGCCTACGCCGTGACCGACCTGTTCGGCATTCCCGACTCGGACGGCAGCAGCAACCTTGACGTCGGCCTGGGCTGGGAGTTCGCCCCGGGCTGGTCGCTCAACGGCGCCGCCGGCAAGCAGTGGGTCGCCGGCAGCGCGGGCACGGCGACCTACGCGTTCTGGTCGGCGGGCGTGGGCAAGACCTTCGACAACGGCTTCGACCTCGCCCTGACGTGGCACGACAACGACCTCGTCGGTCCCGACGACACCCTCACTTTCGCGATCACCCAGTCGTTCTGACACGGCGATCGTGCAACCGGAGACATCCATGAAACTGATCACCGCGATCATCCGCCCCTTCAAGCTCGACGAGGTCCGCGAGGCGCTCGGCGAGGCCGGCGTGACCGGCCTGACGGTCACCGAGGTCAAGGGGTTCGGACGTCAGAAGGGCCACACCGAGCTCTACCGCGGCGCGGAGTACGTCGTCGACTTCCTGCCCAAGCTCAAGATCGAATGCGCGGTCACCGACGAAGCCTACGAGGCCGCGCTCGAGGCGATTACCGCGGCCGCGGCGACCGGCAAGGTCGGCGACGGCAAGGTCTTCGTCGTCGCGCTCGAACAGGTCCTGCGTATCCGTACCGGCGAGATCGGCGCCGATGCGCTCTAACCCCATCCGGAGACATGCCATGAACTCGATCCAAACCCGCGGGTGGACCACCCGGATGCAGGCGGCGGGCCTGTCGCTGCTGTGCGCGCTCGCACTGCTCGGCGTCTCGACCGGCGCGATGGCACAGGCTCCCGAGGCGACGCCCCCGATGTTCGACAGCGGCAACGTCGCCTGGATGCTGACCTCCACGCTGCTGGTGTTGATGATGGTGGTGCCGGGACTGGCGCTGTTCTACGGCGGCATGGTCCGCGCCAAGAACGTGTTGTCGGTGCTGGTGCAAGTGCTGGTGGTGTTTTCGGTGGTGATCCTGCTGTGGATCGCCTACGGCTACAGCGCCGCGTTCACCCCCGGCAACGCATTCTTCGGCTCGTTCACCGACAAGGCCTTCCTGCGCGGGATCACCCCGCAGAGCGATGCCGGCGGCTTGCCGGAGTTCCTGTTCGTGGTGTTCCAGTCGACCTTCGCCGGGATCACCGCCGCACTGGTGATCGGCGCTTTCGCCGAGCGCATCAAGTTCTGCGCGGTGCTGCTGTTCTCGGTGCTGTGGGTCACGTTCGCCTACCTGCCGATGGTCCACATGGTGTGGAGCGGCGAGGACGGGTTCCTCGCCCACAAGGGCGTGATCGACTTCGCCGGCGGTACCGTGGTGCACATCAATGCCGGCATCGCGGGACTGATCGGCGCGTACTTCGTCGGCCGCCGACTGGGCTACGGCCGCGAGGCGCTCAAGCCGCACAGCGTGCCGTTCACCTTCATCGGCGCCTCGCTGCTGTGGGTCGGCTGGTTCGGCTTCAATGCCGGTTCGGCGTTGGCCGCCGACGCCAGTGCGGCGTTGGCGATGATCAACACGATGGTGGCCACGGCTGCCGGCGTGGTCGCCTGGAGCCTGGTCGAAGCGATCAGCAAGGGGCGACCGTCGGCACTGGGCGCAGCCTCGGGCGCAGTGGCCGGCCTGGTCGGTGTGACGCCGGCTGCCGGCAGCGTCGGGCCGATCGGCGCACTGGTGATCGGCGTGGCCGCTGGCGCGGTCTGCGTGTGGGGCGTCAACGGCCTCAAGCGCCTGCTGCGCGCCGACGACACCGCCGACGTGTTCGGCGTGCACGCGGTGGGCGGCATCGTCGGCGCGATCCTGACCGGCGTCTTCAGCGATGCCTCGCTCGGCGGCACTGGGATCGAGGGCTCGATCGGCGCCCAGGTCTGGGCGCAGACCTTCAGCGTGCTGTTCACGATTCTCTGGTGCGCCGTCGTCACCACGCTCGCGATCCTGGTCACGCGCGCGGTCGTCGGGCTGCGCGTGAGCGAGGAGGACGAGCGCCAAGGCCTGGACATCGTCTCGCACGGTGAATCGGCCTACGAGAGCTGATCGGGGAAGGGGCCGCGCGGGCGGCAGTGGGGACTGCCGCCCGCGCCTGCAGGCAAGCAGGCGCGATTTGTCCGCGGCGCGGCGGCGGGGCTAGGATGCCGTCCACATGATCGGCCCCCGCCCTTGTCGATGACCGCCGCGCTGCACGTCGCCGTGCTCGAGGACGAGGCCATGCTCCGCGAGCGGATCCTGCTGCCCGGTCTGCAGCGTTTCGGCTTCGCCGCGGTCGGGTTCGAGACCATCGCGGCCTTGCGCGCGCATCTCGATGCGCACCCGGTCGACCTGGTCGTCCTCGACGTCGGCCTGCCCGATGGCGACGGCTTCAGTCTTGCGCGCGCGCTGCGTGAGACGCGCCCGCAGTTGGGCGTGGTGATGCTGACCAGCCGCGCCGAGACCGGCGACCGCGTTCGCGGCTTGACCGAGGGCGCGGACGCGTATCTCACCAAGCCGATCGAGATCGATCTGCTCGCCGCCACGCTGCACAGCCTCGCGCGGCGCCTGGAGACCATCGCGCCCGCTGGTATGCCCGCCACGCCGCATGGGTGGCGTCTGAGTGCCGACGGTTGGTGCTTGCTGTCGCCATCGGGCGGCTCTGCGGCACTGACCCAGAGCGAACGGCGGCTGTGCCGGCGGCTGTTCGACACCCCCGGCGAGCTGGTGGCGCGCGAAGCGCTGATCGAGGCCTTGACCGACCAGATCCACGACTTCGATGCGCACCGCATCGACTCGATGATCCATCGTCTGCGCAGCAAGGCCCGCACCCGCTGCGGCGAGATGTTGCCGCTGACGGCCGTGCACGGCCGCGGCTACATGCTCACGCCACAGGGCTGAGCGGCAACGCGATCCGGAACGTGGTGCCGACGCCCGGCGCGCTGGTCACGGCGATCGTGCCGCCGGCGGTGGTCACCAACTCGTGCACCACCGCCAGACCCAGGCCGGTGCCGCTGTCGGCGGGCTTGGTGCTGAAAAAGGGCTCGAACACGCGTGCGGCCACCTCGGGCGGCATGCCCGCACCGTCGTCGTGCAGGGCGATCGCGACATGGTCGGGTGCGCGTCGTGCCTGGATGTCGAATGCGCCCGTGCCACCGATCGCATCGCGCGCATTGGAGGCCAGGTTGAGCAGCATCAGTTCGAACTGGCTGCGGTCGAACAGGATCGGCAGCGGCGCGGTGTCGCGATCGAAACGCAGCACGATGCGCGCATCGAGCAGTTGCCGGAGCATCGGCTGCAGCGCGTCGATCGCCTCGCCGGCGTCGAACACCTCGGCCTGGGTGTTGTCGCGGCGATTGAAGCGCAGCAGTCGGCGGCTGATCGCCATGCCGCGGCGCGCCGACGCTTCGACCGACGCCAGGCTGTTTTCGAGTTGTGCGGCGCGCTGCGCATCGCTGCCGCCGTCGTCCTCGTGGCGCTCGGCCGAAAACCCCGCGATGACCGAGAAGATGTTGTTGAAATCGTGCGCCATTCCACTGGCCATGCGCTCGGTGATCTCTTTCTTCTGCGCATGGATGAGCTGGGCGTGCGTGCGCTCGCGTTCACGGATCTCCTGCTCGAGCGCGGCGCCGCGCGCATTGGATTCGCGCAGGCTCTCGCGCAGCGCCTCGGTCGTGCGGTCGATGAGGATGGCGACGAGCAGATAGGTGAACAGCACCGACGGCAGGTTGTAGAACGCACGGGCCGGCGTCTGTGCGAACAGCACGTATGCGTCGTGCACCGCGCCCAGCACCACGCTCGATGCGAGCAGCGCAAAGCTCGTCCACAGCGCGCGCCGCCCCAGCACCAGGCCGCTGAGCAGCATCACCAGCAGTTGCGCGAGCTGGTCGGGAATCTGCTGTTGCAGGCCGTTGAGCGCCATGTTCACCGCGAACACCGCCAGCAGCACGCCGATCAGCAGCTTGACCGCCAGGCGGAAGCGGCCATAGCGGATCAGCGCCAAGCCACCCAGTGCGATCAGGCCGATCGCCAGGCTCATCGACAACGAGACGGCGATCTGCCACGGCAGCCCTTCGGCACGCAGCATCGGCCAACTCGCCACCAGGGCGAACGCCACTGTCGCAGGCACGGTGACGCCGAGAAACAGCAACAGCCCCTGGATCACGCGCGCATTGCGTTGATCGACCGGGTCTTGGACCGGTGCGCGATCGAGCCAGTGCAGGAACGGGCGGTACATGGCGAGTCCGGCAGGCCGTGAGAATCGCGTGATCTTCCGGCGAGATGTTGCGGGTGACAAGAGGCGCCGGCCGCTCGTACGGTCGCAGACGGGGACGCCCTACCCGATCGGGATGACAGGGCCAAGACACGGAAGCCAGTGATGGCGGGCGCAGGCCCGCCGCACGGCTTCGCTCGCCTTCACGAAACGCCTGCTGGAGACCTCCGAAATGAATCGCATCTACCGCACCCTCTGGAACGCCGAGCTCGGTCGCATGGTCGTGGCTTCGGAGCTTGCGCGCAGCCATGGTGGGCGTCGCGCCGCCGCGCTCGTCGCCGGCATCGCGCTGGCCTTGCCGTTGACGGCGATGGCGCAGGCCACCGCCATCGGTGTGCAGGCGTACGAAATGCCCGGGGCCGTCGACGACACCACGCAGGGCCGGTACTTCCAGGCCAGCGGTAGCGCCGAGAGCGACGCTGGCGCTTACGTCGAGGGCGACAACGCCCTTGCGGCAGGCGAGGCGGCCTCCGCGATCGGCAATGGCGCGGCGGCGCTGGGCGCGGGGGCGGTCGCCTACGCCGACAACGCAACCGCGCTCGGGCACGACAGCCTGGCCACGGGCACGTCCGCGACCGCCCTGGGCGGCGTGTTGCAACTGGACTACAGCGCAGTCGGCGAGTTCGGCGTGGTCCTCGACCAGCAGACGGCTGCCAACGGGCTGGCCGCCACGGCGCTGGGCGCAGGCGCACGCGCCGACGACGACTTCAACACCGCGATCGGCACACAGACCGAGACCAGCGGCAAGTCGGCGGTCGCGATCGGCGGCATCGTCGACGTGCTCGAGGAGCAGCTCGGCAGTGATTTCGCCGGCCGCGAACTGCAGAACACCCAGGCGGTCGGCCGCTTGTCGACCGCCATTGGCGGCGGCGCCCAGGCGACTGACTACGCCGCGACCGCGATCGGCGCGCTGTCGCGGGCCAGCGGCATCCGCGCGGTTGCGATCGGCTACGGCAGCCAGGCCCTGGCCTATGACGCCACCGCGCTCGGCGACCGCGCTGTCGCCGGGGACGAGTGGGCGACCGCGGTCGGCGGCGGCGCCCGCGCCACGCACCTGCGGTCCAGCGCCCTGGGCAGCTTCGCCAGCGCGATGGCCGAGAACGCCACGGCGGTCGGTCAGGCCGCGATGGCCAACAATGTCAACAGCACCGCCGTGGGCAGCGGCTCCTGGGCGGCAGGCGCCAACAGCATCGCGATCGGCAAAGCGTTTGTGTGGAACAGCAACCCATGGGGCGAGGAAACCGTGCTGTTCACCGATGGCATCGCGATCGGCACCGATGCTGAGGTGCACGGTGGCCGCTCGATCGCGATCGGCGCCGGTGCCATCGTTGGCGGGTGGAGCATGCCCGACGACAATGGCCTGCCGCGCAATGTCGAAGACGCCGTTGCACTGGGCGCCGGTGCGGTGGCCGATCGCGACCGCTCGGTCTCTGTGGGACATACGGGCGCCGAGCGCCAGATCACCCATGTTGCGGCTGGCACCGAGGCGACCGACGCGGTGAATCTGGCGCAACTCGACGCGGTGGCCGCCGAGGCCTCGCGCTACCTTCAGGCGACGGGCAGCGCTGACAGCGATGCGGGCGCCTACGCCGAGGGCGAGAATGCGCTGGCGGCCGGCGAGGCGGCCTCTGCAGTCGGCGCCGGTACGGTCGCGCTCGGGGCCGGCGCGGTGTCGTATGCGAACAACGCCACTGCGCTTGGCCGCGACAGCCTGGCGGTCGGCGACTCGTCGACCGCGCTCGGCGGCATCCTCGACATCGACTACAGCGCCCTGCCGCGCGGCGTGGTGATCCACAGCCAGACCGCCGCCTCGGGGCTGGGCGCAACGGCTGCGGGCGCCGGCGCCCAGGCCAACGGCGACTTCAATACCGCGATCGGTGCGCAATCGGAGACCAGCGGCAAGTCGGCCGTCGCGGTCGGCGGCATCGTCGACGTGCGCGAGGACGAGATCGGCTCGAACTTCGCGGGCCAAGTCCTGCGCAACACCAAGGCGCAGGGCCGCCTGTCGACGGCGCTCGGCGGCGGCGCGCAGGCCACCGAGTACGCGGCGACGGCGATCGGTGCATTGGCTGAAGCCACCGCCATCCGCTCGATCGCGATCGGCTATCGGACACGGGCCACCGCTTACGATGCGATCGCGATCGGCGATCGCGCACAGGCCACGTTCGACTTCACCACGGCGATCGGCTCGGGCGCGCGCGCCAACGCCAAGGGCACCACGGTGATCGGGTCGAGCGCAAACGCCCTCTATGAAGGTGGCACGGCACTGGGTAATGCGGCATCTGCCCGCAACGTCAACGCCGTCGCGCTCGGCGCGGCGTCGGCCGCGGCCGGGCAGAACTCGATCGCGATCGGCAACCGATCGATGGTCTGGAACGGCGACTTCTTCTCGCCGTCGCCGATCCTCTATCTCAACAGCATCGCCATCGGCGTCGGCACCAACACCTACGGCACGGACTCGATCGCGCTGGGCACTTCGGCGATCGTCGGTCGCCAGCAGGCCAATGGCCTGTGGACGGGCGTCGACAACAGCGTCGCCCTGGGCGCGAACTCGTGGGCGAACCGAGAGAACACGATCTCGGTCGGCCGTGCGGGCGCCGAACGTCAGATCGCCAACGTCGCCGCCGGCACCGAAGCAACCGATGCGGTGAACCTGGCGCAGCTCGATGCCGTCGCCGATGGCCTGGGCGAGCTGTCGGCCAATGCCGTGGCCTACGACGCCACCGACAAGGCGCGCATCTCGTTGGCCGGTGCCGAGGGCACGGCGATCACCAATGTCGCCGCGGGCGACCTCACCGAAGACAGCACCGATGCGGTGAATGGCGGTCAGCTGTTCGAGACCAACACGCGCGTGACCCAGGTGGAGGGCCGCGTGGACGACCTGGACACGCGCATCGGCGATGTGGCCGGCGTCGCGCAGAACGCGGTGGCTTACGACGACGCCGACAAGACGCGCATCTCGTTGGCCGGCGCCGAGGGCACGGTGCTGTCGAACCTGGCTGCGGGCGCGGTGTCGGCCGACAGCACCCAGGCCATCAACGGCGCCCAGCTGCACAGCGGTCTGCAGAGCATGGCCGACGTCCTGGGCGGCGGCGCCGCGGTCACTGCGTTTGGCACCCTGGCCGCCCCGAGCTATGCCGTGCAGGGCACGCAGTACGCCTCGATCGGTGCGACGTTCGCCGCGCTCGACGTGCAGATCAGCCAGCTCAAGACCCGCATCGGGTCGGTCGAGACCGTGATCGACAGCAACCAAGGCACCAACGACCGGGTCGCGGTCGGGGGCGGCGCCCCGGCCACGGTGGGCGCGGACACCAATGCGGTGGCAGTCGGCGCAGGCGCCGCGGCCAATGGCGCCAACGGGGTCGCGCTTGGCGGTGATGCCTATGCGCACGGGCCCAACGACACGGCCGTCGGCGGCAACGCGCAGGTCCATGCCGATGGCAGCACTGCGATCGGCGCCAACAGCCGCATCTCCGCCGAGGCGACCAATGCCGTGGCGGTGGGCGAAAGCGCTTCGGTCACCGCGGCTTCCGGCACCGCGCTCGGCCAGGGGGCCAGCGTCACCGCGCAGGGCGCGGTCGCCCTCGGCCAGGGCTCGGTGGCCGACCGTGCCCAGACCGTCTCGGTCGGCAGCGCGGGTGCCGAGCGGCAGATCGCCAACGTTGCCGCCGGCACCCAGGCGACCGATGCGGCCAACGTCGCCCAGGTCCGCGCCGGCGTCACCGAGGCCAAGGCCTATGCCGACACCACCGCGACCCAGGCGGTGGCTTCGTCCAAGGCCTACACCGACCAGCGCCTGGCCGCGTGGGGCGACCAGTTCGAAGCCTATCGCGGCGATGTCGAGCGTCGTTTCAGCGATGTCGACCGGCGCATGGACCGCCAGGGCGCGATGAGCGCGGCGATGCTCAACATGGCCACCAATGCCGCCGGCACGCAGAGCCCGCGCGGGCGCGTGGCGGTGGGCGCCGGTTTCCAGAGCGGCGAGCAGGCGTTGTCGATCGGCTATGCCAAGCGGGTCGGCGAGCGCGCGTCCTTCAGTCTCGGCGGCGCGTTCAGCGGCGACGAGAAGTCGGCCGGCTTCGGTTTCGGCATCGACCTGTGACACCCCGGCGCCGTCATGCGACGGCGCCGCTTTCGCGGTATCCCCTTCTTCGACGGAGACACGTTCCATGCGTATCCAGACCACCCTCGGCGCGGCGATCGCCGCCATCCTGCTGACCGGCGGCGCGCAGGCCGCAGGCCCTCGCCTCGACCGCAGCGTGACCCGTGACCTCGCCGGTGAGACGCAAGCCGCTGCGATCGCGGGCCAGCGGTTCGTCGTCAAGACCGGGCAGCCGGCGGCGCAGGGTCGCGCAGCCCTGAGCAGCGCACTGACGAGCAGCGTGCGTCGCGCCGGCTTGTCGAGCGCGGTCGCCGCGACGGCGACCGCGGCCGCCCGCCCGGCCGCCACCGCACGCGTACTGCGCAGCATGGCCGCGCCAGGCTGGCACGTGGTGCAGGCCTCGCGCCCGATGACCGAGTCCGAGCGCGCGAGTTTCATCCGCGAGCTGTCGGCCGAGCCCGGCGTGCTCCGGGTCGAGGTCGACCGGCTCTATCAGCGCGCCGACGTGGCGCGGTCGCCGACAGCGATGCCGGCCGCCGTGCCCAACGATCCGGAGTACGCGCGCTTCCAATGGAACTTCAAGGATCCGACCGGCGGCGTGCGCGCCGAACAGGCCTGGGACATCTCCACCGGCGAAGGCGTCGTGGTCGCGGTGGTCGACACCGGGATCGTCGAGAACCATCCCGATCTCGCGGCCAACGTCCTGCCCGGCTACGACATGATCAGCGACCGGCGCATCTCCCGCCGCGACACCGATGCGCGCGTGGCCGGCGGCTGGGACGTGGGCGACTGGGTCGAGGCCAACTACTGCACGGCGCTGGGCGCACAGGGCAATGCGCCGCGCGCCAGCTCCTGGCACGGCAGCCATGTCGCCGGCACGATCGCCCAGCAGACCAACAATGGCGCCGGCTTGGCCGGTCTCGCCCACAACGCCAAGGTCGTGCCGGTGCGCGTGCTCGGTTCGTGCGGCGGCTACGGCAGCGACATCGCCGACGGCATGATGTGGGCCGCCGGCCTGCCGGTCGAGGGCGTGCCCGCCAATCCCAATCCCGCCGAGATCATCAACATGAGCCTGGGCAGCACCGGCCCGCAGGCCTGCCCGGCGTTGTACCAGGACGCGATCGACAAGATCAACGCGCAGGGGTCGATCATCGTCGTGGCCGCCGGCAATTCCAACGCCAATGCCGGCAGCTACACCATGAGCTCGTGCACGGGCGTCATCTCGGTGGGCGCGACCCGCGTGACCGGCGGCAAGGCCAGCTATTCCAGCTGGGGCACCCGAGTCGACCTGTCGGCGCCGGGCGGTGGCGGCGACGTCGATGGCGATCCGAACGGCTACATCTTCCAGGTCCTCAACGCCGGCACCACGCGGCCGACCACCGACTGGATCCTGGGCGGCTACACCGGCACCTCGATGGCCTCGCCGCACGTGGCCGCGGCCGCGGCGATGGTGCAAAGCGTCGTCGACACGCCGCTGACCTGGAGCGAGATGCGCGACCTGTTGCGCCGCACCGCGCGGCCGTTCCCGGTGGCCATTCCCACCAACACGCCGATGGGCGCGGGCATCCTGGATGCGGCCCAGCTGCTGCATCGCGCGACGCAACCGCCGTGCACCAGCGACTGCGCGCCGCTGGAAGTGCCGCTGACCAACAAGGTCGAACTGCGCGGCCTCAGCAACGGCGTCGAGGATGGCCTGTACACGTTCGAGGCGAAGGCCGGCGCGGTCCTGACCTTCATGACCTTCGGCGGCACTGGCGACGTGTCGATGTATGTCGCCAGGGGGCGCGTGCCGACTGCGACCGATCGGGATGCATTCTCCGCTCGTGCCAAGAGCAACACCGAGACCGTGCGCTTCACCGCCCCGCAGGCGGGCAAGTACTACATCCGCCTCACCGGCACGTACGCCGGTCTGACCCTCGTGGCGCGCCAGTAGGTCCGGAGGCGCTTGCCCGCATCGCGAAGGCGATGCGGGCGGGCGCCCCGCGTCTTGTCATGCTGGCCCGCACCGCGTTCGACTGGATTGCCGCACTGTCCGATTGGCAGGCCTGCCCGCAAGGCGAGCAGCTGGACCTGCCGCTCGAGGCGTTCGTGCATCGGAGCCATGTGGCGGGCCAGGACTGGGCGTTCGCGTTCGTGTCCTGGGCCAGCGACCGGCTGATCCGTACCGGCGAGTGGTACGAGATCCAAACGTGCACGTCGCCAGACGGCCTCCAACAGGTGCGCATCGTCCGCGAACGCCCGCCCCATGCCTGATGGCGCAGCCGTGCAGGTGACACCCGATCGACTTCGATAGGCCCCCGATGCAACCCGATGTTCCCCAGGCCGACTACGACTGGCTGCTGCACTGGACAGCGTGGTCACTGCGCGAGGATCGGCGCCTGGAGGCGGCGTTCCCGCTCGATGAGTTTCTGCAGCGCAGCGGCGCGGCGCCGCTGACCTGGTCGCTCGACTTCCTGTCGTGGAAGTGCGAACGACTCGCCCGCGACCGATGCTGGTACGAGTTGCGCGTCGAGCGTCTGCCCCAAGGCACCCGGGTGCGCGTGCTCCTGGATCGCTGAGCAGGCGGCGCGCCGGTCGCACGATCGGGCGTGGGTTGCGTCCGCGGCGGCGAACGGGTGCAATGCGGCGATGCGCCTCCTTTCTCTCCTCGTCGCCACGCTGCTGCTGGCGGCCTGCGCACACCAAGCCCCGCGCAATCCGCTCGCCACCTGGGTGCCGTCGGCCAACGCCGATGCGCGCCGGCCGGTGCTGGTGGTGCTGCACTACACCGAGCAGGACTCGGTCGCGCGCAGTCTCGACACGCTGCGCACCGCCAACAGCGGCGGCCGGGTCAGTGCGCACTATCTGATCGGCAAACACGGCGAGCGCTACCAGTTGGTGTCCGACCTCGACCGCGCCTGGCACGCCGGCGCCGGCCGCTGGGGCGCGATCACCGACGTCAATTCGGCCTCGATCGGCATCGAACTCGACAACAACGGCCGCGAGCCGTTCGCCGAGCCCTTGATCGAGAGCCTGCTGGTGTTGCTCGAGGACCTGCGCACGCGCTGGCGGATCGCGCCGGAGAACGTCATCGGCCATTCCGACCTCGCGCCCACGCGCAAGATCGACCCGGGCGTGCATTTCCCCTGGCGCCGCCTCGCCGAGCACGGCTACGGCCTTTGGCCGCAGGACGGCACGCCGCCAGCGCCGGCAGGCTTCGATGCGTTGCAGGCGCTGCGCACGCTGGGCTACTCGATCGACGATCCGGACGCGACTGCGCGCGCGTTTCGACTGCGCTATCGCGCCCAGGCGAGCGGCGGGCTCGACGAGGAAGACCGCCGCATCCTGTACGCGCTGGTCCAGGGCTGGACGATCCCGGCGATCCACCAGCCCGCGGCGGCGGCACGCGACTAGAATGAGCGGCTTGCCAGCGACGAGGAGACAGACATGGGCGCAGTGATGACCCCGGTATCGGTCGGCGAACTCGCCGACAAGATCACCATCCTCGAAATCAAGGCCGAGCGGCTCGACGATGCCGACAAGCTCGCGCACGTGCGCACCGAACTCGACGCGCTGCTGACGCCCTGGCGCGGCGTCGAAGCGGGCGATCCCGGTTTCGCGCCACTGAAGGCCGAGCTCAAGGCGGTCAACGCGACGATGTGGGACATCCAGGACGGCCTGCGCGACCGCGAGCGCAGCCAGACCTTCGACGACGAATTCATCCGCCTCGCGCGCGCGGTCGCCACGACCAACCACGCCCGCGTCGAGCTCAAGAACGCAATCAACCGCCTGGCCGGCGCCGGCTTCATCGAAGAGAAGCAGTACGCGGCCGACGCGGACTGAGAGTAGACCGCAGTCGCCTTACGCGGCGACGGATGGTCATGCTCCGGGCGCGGGCGCCCGCTGCGCGCGTTACGCCCCGCGCAGCGAGAACTGCACCGCCTCTCCCGCCTCGCAATTCGGAGCGATCCACACGTCGAACAGCCCCGGCTCGGCGGCGAAGACGCCGCTGCGGGTGGTGAAGGCGAGCTGGTCGCGCTGCAGTTCGAACGCGACCGTGGTCTCCTCGCCCGGGGCGAGTGCGACCTTGCGGAAGGCCTTGAGCTCGCGGATCGGACGTACGCGGCTGGCGACGCGATCGTGGATGTACAGCTGCACGACTTCTTCGCCGGCGCGGTCGCCGGTGTTGCGTAGCGTCGCCGAGACGGTCAGCGTGCCGTCCCAATCGAGCGTGTCGGCCGACAGCTGCACCGGGCCGTACTCGAAGCGGGTGTACGACAGCCCGTGGCCGAACGGGTACAGCGGACTGTGCGGCATCTCGCGCCAGCGGCTCTTGAACTCGCTCATCTCCGGCAGCTCGGGGCGGCCGGTGCGCTGGCGGTTGTAGTACAGCGGCTGCTGGCCCGAGTCGCGCGGGAAGCTGACCGGCAGACGCGCGGACGGGTTGTAGTCGCCGAACAACACGTCGGCGATCGCCGGTCCCGTCGCGGTGCCGAGGAACCACGTCGCCAGGATCGCCTGCGCATCGCGGACCGCACCGTGCAATGCGAGCGCGCGACCGTGGCGCAACAGCACCACGACCGGCGTGCCGGTTGCAGCGACGGCCTCGGCCAGCGCCTGCTGCGCGGGCGGGATCACGATCTGCGTGCGCGACTGTGCCTCGCCGCTGTAGTTCTGCGGCTCGCCGATCGCCAGCAGCACGACATCGGCGTCGCGTGCGGCGGCCACCGCAGCGTCGAGGCCGCCGTCGAGCGCGTCTTCCATGCCGCTGCCGTCAACCACCGTCAACGCGTCGCCGTCGTCGAGCGCGGCGCGCAGGCCGTCCTCGAGGTTCACGTGCAGGCGCTTGTCGCCGAACAGGGTCCAGCAGCCCTCGATGTTGTCGCGGTCGCGCGCGTAGGGCCCGATCAGTGCGATCTTGTGCCCCGCCTTCTTCAGCGGCAGCAGATCGCCCTCGTTCTTGAGCAGCACGATCGAACGCTGTGCAGCTTCACGCGCCAGCGCGCCGTGCAGTGCCTGCGGATCGAGCGCGGCCTCGGTCTCGGGGTCGAGCGAGCGATAGGGGTTGTCGAACAGACCGATCGCCTGCTTGACCGCGAACACCCGGCGCACGCCCTCGTCGAGTGTCTCCATCGACACCTCGCCGCTGGCGACCAGGTCCGGCAGGTGCGCGGCGTAGAGCCCGCTCTGCATGCTCATGTCGACCCCGGCGGTGAACGCCAGCTTCGTCGCCTCGCGGTCGTCGGCGGCGAAGCCGTGCGCGACCAGCTCGAAATCGGCGGTGTAGTCGGAGACCACGAAGCCGCCGAACGTCCACTCGCCGCGCAGCAGGTCGGTCAGCAGGCCGTCGTGGGCCGAGGCCGGCACGCCGTTGATGTCGTTGAAGGCACTCATGACCGTCAGCGCGCCGGCATCGATCGCGGCCTTGAACGGCGGCAGATGGACGTCGCGCAGCGTGCCCTCGGAGATCTCGACGCTGTTGTAGTCCAGCCCGCCCATCACCGCGCCGTAGCCGACGAAGTGCTTGGGGCTGGCCAGCAGCGCGTCGTCGGCGGTCAGATCGTCGCCCTGGAAGCCGCGCACGCGCGCGGCCGCGAAGGCGTTGGCCAGCACCACGTCTTCGCCCGCCGCCTCGGCCACGCGGCCCCAGCGCTGGTCGCGGGCGATATCGAGCGTGGGCGCGAAGGTCCAGTGCAGGCCGCAGGCGGTGGCTTCGATCGCGGCCGCGCGTGCGGTGCGCCGGGCCAGTTCAGGCTCGAAGCTCGCCGCTTCGCCCAACGGAATCGGGAACACCGTGCGCATACCGTGGATCACGTCCGCGCCCATCAGCAGCGGAATGCCGAGCCGGCTTTCCTCGACCGCGATGCGCTGCGCCTCGCGCCCCTGGGCGGCGCCCACGCCATTGAAGACCGCGCCGACATGCCCGGCCCGGATACGCTCGCGCAACTCGCCGGCGTTGAGCTCGTTCATCTCCGGATTCACGTCGGCGGCGAACGGACGCAGCATGTCGGCGAAGATGCCGAGCTGGCCCACCTTTTCCTCCACGGTCATACGGGCGAGCAGCGCTTCCAGCCGGTCGTCAAGACGCATCGTCGATCCTGTGTAAACGATTACAACCGGCGATTATAGGGGGCCGGCCGTGTCGTGCGGCTAGGGTCGGCCCCAATGGCCGGCACGCAAACGACGTGTTGGCCGCCGGGCGGGCGCGCGGCGGTCCCCGGGCGGCGGTGCGCCCTCACTCGGGATCGCGCGCCGGCACGAACGGCGAGACAGGATCGCTGGCCGGGAACGTCTCCTCCAGCGCCTCGTCGTGGGTGTTCTCTTCGTGCCGTTCACGTTGCCCACGATGCTCGCGCGCTTCCTGCGGCGAGGCCGGGGCCGGCGCACGGTCGCGCTCGTCGGGCGTCTTGTCGATGTCGTGGTCTGGGTGCATGCGCATCACTGTGCGCCGGCGCGCGCAACCGTGCGTGAAAGCGTCCCGGCCTGGCGCGGCCGTGCCTGCAGCCCTCGCATGCTGGTCTGCCACTGTGCCGCCAGCGTGGCGCGATCGCCGCCGCGCCGAACCGTGCATCCAGGCTGGGCGTGTCAGAAGCGGGGATCGGCGATCGCGGGCATCACCAGCTCTCGGACGAAACTGGCGTCCGACAGCTCGAGCAGTGTCCGCACGACGTGCACCACATCGTGGACCGGAACCGTGCGTCCGTCGTCGCGAGCGGCCGCGCTGTCACGCGGTGCGTCCAGCCCGTCGTCGGTGTTGAGATCGCCCAACTGCAGGCAGGTGACGCCGAGTCGGCGGTCGCGAAAGCCCTCGCGCAACGCATCGGCGATGCCGTTGAGGGCGGCTTTGCTGGCGCCGAAGGCCACTTCCGGCCGGCCGCTGCGGGCCAGGCCCGAGGTCGAGCCGGTGAGGATGACCCGGGGTCGCGCGCTGGCGGCCAGTTGCGGCATGAGCCGGCGCAGCAGCAACAGCGGGGCTGCGACGTTGATGTTCACCAGATCGAGCGTGGCGTCGTCGTCCTGGTGCTCGAAATCGTAGTCGGCCGTGAAGGCCTGCGCCTCCCAGATGCCGACGTTGTAGATCAGCACGTCGAGCACCGGCGGGCAGGCTGCGGCGATCGCCCGTGCCGCCGCGCGCGGGTCGGCCAGGTCGGCCTCGATCCAGGTCAGCTCAGGGCCGTCGACACGTGCGTTCAGCGCGGGGCGCTGGCGTGAGACCCCCACCACGGTATCGCCCGGACTGCCGAGCCCCAGGACGAAGGCCCGGCCCAACCCACGGCTGGCGCCGACGATCATCAGGTGCATGGCAGTCTCCGGCGGAAAGGCGCACAGGATGCCCGATCCGGCCACTGACCGCGCCTGGGGTCGCAGTGCGGCGCCAGGCCGGGCGCCCTCGCGTTGCCGGGCGCATGCGATCGCGGGCAGCGAGGTTGACGCGGGGTCCACGAGTGCTTTGCCAGCCTGCGAGAACCGCGTCCCGCCATGCTGTGCAGGCCGGGCACATTCGCGCCGCGTTGCGCATCGGAGATCCCATGGCACGTCCCATCTGGTCCGGCTCGCTGTCGTTCGGCCTGCTCAACATCCCGGTGTCGCTGATGTCGGGCGAGCGCCGTACCGACCTGAGCTTCCGCATGCTCGACTCGCGCGACAAGAAGCCGATCCGCTTCGAGCGGGTCAACGCCGACACCGGCGAAGAGGTGCCGTGGAAGGAGATCGTCAAGGCCTTCGAGTACGACAAGGGCAGCTATGTCGTCATCGAGAAGGAGGACATCGCCTCGGCCGCGCCCGAATCGCACGAGTCGGTGGATGTCGAGGCCTTCGTCGATGCCGGCAGCATTGGCACGCGCTTCTTCGAAAAGCCCTACGTACTGGTGCCCGGCAAGAAGGCCGAAAAGGGCTACGTGCTGCTGCGCGAGACGCTGAAGAAGACCGGCAAGATCGGCATCGCGCGGGTCGTGATCCGCACGCGCGAGTATCTGTGCGCGGTGCTGCCCGAAGACGATGCGCTGGTGCTGATGCTGCTGCGCTATCCGCAGGAGCTGGTCGATCCCAACGACTACAAGCTGCCCACCGGCGATGCGTCCAAGTACCGCATCGCCGACAAGGAGGTGCAGATGGCCACGCAACTGATCGAGTCGATGTCGGCCGACTGGGACCCCGAGGGCTACCACGACGAGTTCCGCGAGCGGTTGGCGGCGATCATCCAAAAGCGCATCAAGGCCAAGGGCGCGACCACGCGCGTGACCGAGGAGCCCGCGCCGCGCGAGGACGCGGCGACCAACGTGGTCGACTTCGTCTCGCTGCTCGAGCAGAGCCTCAAGAGCAACAAGCGCACGCCGGCCAAGGCCGTGGCCAAGAAGGTTCCCGTGAAGAAGACGGCCGCGGCCAAGAAGGCCAGCAAGAAGACCGCGAAGAAGGCCGTGCGCAAGGCGTCGTGACGCCATGACCCTCGCCGAGTACCGCCGCAAGCGCAGGTTCGACACGACCCGCGAGCCGGAATCAGGCAAGGCCGCGCCGCGTGGCAAGCGGGCGATCTTCGTCGTGCAGCTGCACCATGCCAGCCGCCGCCACTACGACTTCCGCCTGCAGGTGGGCGATGCGCTGCGCAGTTGGGCGGTGCCCAAGGGGCCGAGCTATGACCCCGACGTCAAGCGCATGGCGGTGCAGGTCGAAGACCATCCGCTGGATTACGCCGGCTTCGAAGGCGACATCCCCAAGGGTCAGTACGGCGGCGGCCACGTGGCCAGGTTCGATACCGGCGCCTGGGTCGCGGACGGCGACCCGGAGCAGGCGCTGGCCAAAGGCCATCTGCGCTTCGAACTCTTCGGCCGCAAGCTCAAGGGCCGCTGGCACCTGGTGCGCACGGCCCGGCCGGGCCGGCAACCCCAGTGGCTGCTGTTCAAGGACCGCGACGCGTACGCCGGCAAGCTGGACGCCGACGACCTGCTCGGCGACGTCGCGCCGCCACCGCCAGAAGACGCCAAGCGTGCCGGCACCGGCAAGGCGCGCAAGCGCGGCGAGCGCGAGGTCGCCGTCGCCACGCGCCGCAAACACGACTGGGCCGCAGCCGCACGCAAGCTCGACGGCGCCCGCCGCGCCGCCGCGCCCGACGGCCCGTTCGCGCCGCAGCTGGCGAAGCTCGGCGAAAGCGCGCCGACCGGCGAGGCCTGGCTGCACGAGCTCAAGTGGGATGGCTACCGGCTGCTGGTGACGATCGCGCGCGGCAAGGTGCGGCTGTGGTCGCGCAACGCGCTCGAATGGACTGCCAAGGTGCCCGAGATCACCGAGGCGCTGACCCGCCTGGGGCTGCGTTCGGCCGCGTTCGACGGTGAGCTGATCGCCGGGCGCGGCGCGCGCGCGGATTTCAATCTGCTGCAGCAGACCTTGTCGGGGACGCGCCAGGGCGCGCTGGCGCTGGTGCTGTTCGACCTGTTGCATGTCGATGGGATCGACATCAGCGAGGCGCCGTTGTTCGCACGCAAGGCGCTGCTGCAGCGCATCCTCGGCGATCCGCCGCCTGCGCACCTGGCCTGGAGCTCGCACATCGAGGGCGAGGCGGCGACTGCGATCGAGCTGGCCTCGCAGGCCGGTTTCGAGGGGATCATTTCCAAGCGTGGCGACCGCGGCTATCGCCCCGGGCGCGGCGACGACTGGCGCAAGACCAAGGAATTGGCCAGCGACGAGTACGCGGTGGTCGGCTACACCCCGCCCAAGGGCAGCCGCAGCGGCTTCGGTGCGCTGTTGCTCGCCCGGCCCGATCCCGAGCATGGCTGGCGCTACGCCGGGCGCGTGGGCTCGGGCTTCAGCGACGCGCTGCTCGAACAGATCGCCCAACGCATCGGCAAGGCCGGTCGTGATGCCCCCACGGTCCACGTGCCGCCCAACGACACCGACCTGCGCGCCGCGCGCTGGTTCGCGCCGCGCTTCGTGGTCGAGGTGTTCTCGCGCGGCACCGGCGGTCATGGCCTGCTGCGCCAGCCCTCGCTCAAGGCCGTGCGGCCCGACAAGTCGATCGAGGACCTGTACGACAGCGACCGCGGCGCCCCCGAAGGAGACGACGAGATGGCGACGCAGACCCGCAGCAAGACGCCCGTCCGCAAGCGTGCGGCCGCACCCGCGAAGCAGACGACGACCCGCAAGGCACCCGCTGGCGCGCGCACGCCGCCGACGCTGTCGAGCCCGGACAAGGTGCTGTTTCCGGGCGACACCCTGACCAAGGGCGATGTCGCCGCCTACTACGAAAACGTCATGGACTGGTTGCTGCCCGAGATCGCCGGCCGGCCGCTGTCGGTGATCCGCTGCCCGGGCGGGATCGACAGTGCCTGCTTCTTCCAGAAGCACCACACCGCGGGCATGCAACTGGTGGAGACGGTGCGGCTGAAGGAGGAATCGGGCACCGGCGACTACCTCGTCGTCAACGACGCGGCGGCCGCACTGGAGCTGGTGCAGTTCAACGCGCTCGAGTTCCATCCCTGGGGCGCGCAGGCCAAGACGCCCGACATCGCCGACCGGATCGTTTTCGACCTCGACCCCGGCGAGGGCATCGCCTGGCGCGATATCGTGGCCGCCGCGCGCCAGATTCGCGGTTTGCTGCAGCAGGTGGGCCTCGAATCGTTCGTGCGCACCTCCGGCGGCAAGGGCCTGCACGTGGTGGTGCCGCTCGATCCAGGCTGCGCCTGGTCGGTCGTCAAGCCATTCGCGCAGGCCTTCGCGCAGAGCCTGGCGCAGCTCGAGCCCTTGACCTACGTCGCCACGGCGACCAAGAAGTTCCGCAAGG
This sequence comes from Luteimonas sp. TWI596, assembly GCF_039674105.1. Classification (NCBI taxonomy): domain Bacteria; kingdom Pseudomonadati; phylum Pseudomonadota; class Gammaproteobacteria; order Lysobacterales; family Lysobacteraceae; genus Luteimonas; species Luteimonas sp. TWI596. Next base: position 2,709 of record NZ_JBDJMU010000012.1, on the reverse strand, counting down.
AACGAATCTTCGTCGACTACCTGCGCAACGGCCGCGGCGCGACCGCGGTGGCCTCGTTCTCGTTGCGCACGCGGGCCGGCGCCCCGGTGGCGATGCCGCTGCGCTGGGAGGAACTGGGCCGGGTCAAGGCCGGCAACCAGTGGACGCTGCGCAATACACCGGCCCGCCTCAAGCGGCTCGGCACGCATCCGTGGGCGGGATTCGACACCTTGCGCCAGACCTTGCCGGGCGCGGCCCGCGGCAAGCGACGCTGATCGGGCAGGCGGTCGGCACGTTGCCGGCGTTTGCGCGGCGCATCGGATCGCGATGCTCTGGCGCGCGTTCGGCAATCCGGCCCGCCGCCGCGCGCGGCGACGGGCCGTCAAACCGGCGTTACTTGCGCACGTCCTGGGTATGCGTCTTCAGCGCCTCGGCCAGCCCCGGCACGCGGTCGGCGCCGTTGGGCACGGTGATGCTCGAGCCTGCGAAGTCGTCGCCGATTGGCTGCGCCCGGCCCCCCAGACACGTCTGCAGGAAGCCCTCGGTGACCGCGTTGAACGCGGTGCTGTTCTCCGGCCGCGCGAAGCCGTGGCCTTCGTCGGGGAACAGCACATAGGTGACCGGGATCGACTTGGCGGTCATCGCCTCGACGATCTGGTCGCTCTCGGCCTGCTTGACCCGCGGATCGTTGGCACCCTGACCGATCAGCAGCGGCTTGGTGATCGCATCGGCGCGGCTCAGCGGCGAGCGCTCGGTCAGCCAGGCCTTGCCCGCTTCGGTGCGCGGGTCGCCCATGCGCCGGGTGAGCTGTTCGAAGAAGCTCGCCCAGTACGGCGGCACCGTCGACAGCAAGGTATTGAGGTTGGACGGGCCGACGATGTCGACGCCGCAGGCGAAGGTGTCGGGCGTGAACGTCAGCCCCACCAGCGTCGCGTAGCCGCCATAGCTGCCGCCCATGATCGCGACTTTGTCGGCGGTGGTCACGCCGCTGTCGACCGCCCACTGCACGGCATCGATCAGGTCGTCGTGCATCTTGGCCGCCCACTCGCCGTTGCCGGCATTGGTGAACTGTTTGCCGAAGCCGGTCGAACCGCGGAAGTTGACGCTCAACACCGCGTAGCCGCGATTGGCCAGCCACTGGTCCGTCGGCTTGAAGCCGTAGCCATCGCGCGACCAGGGCCCGCCGTGCACGCGCAGCACCAACGGCACCGGCGCGTCGGCCTTGCCGTCGTTGTTGGCGTCGGCGTGCTTGGGCAGTGTGAGGTAACTGACCAGCGTCAGTCCGTCACGCGACTTGAGTTCCAGCGGCCACATCGGCACCAGCGGCTTGCCCTCGAGCGCCGGACGTCCCGAGAACAGCTGGGTCAGCGTGCCTGCGCCGCCTTCGGCCGGACGGTCGTAACGGTAGTAGACGACCGGCGACTCGGCCGCCGAATAGGCAACCAGCCAGTGGCGATCGTCGAGCGTGCGGCTGTTGATCGAGACCTCGCCCGGACCGATCGCCTCGAGCGTCTCGAGATCGGCGCGGATACGGTCGTCGACTGCCGTCCAGGCCTCGCGCAGGTAGTTCGCCGAGACCGCCTGCACGACGCCGGTACGCGGTTCGGACAAGGCGCCGCCGACATCCGCGCGCGCATCCTCGTGCACCAGCCGCTTCTCGCCGCTGGCGGTGTCGATCGCAAACAGCGCGGCGGTGTCGCGCGCGCGCGAATCGCGCATGTACAAGGTCGCGCCGTCGTCGGTCAGCCCGGCGGGCCCGGTGCTGAGCACATCCTCGAAGGGCACGTCCTCGATCGTCGCCCAGCCGTCGCCATCGCGGCGCAGCAGGTCCAGCCCGCCGTCCGGACGCGAGCGCGAGGCATAACGCAGCGCATAGTCGGCGTCGGCCAGGTAGCCGCCGATGCGCTCGTCGTTACGCGCCACCAGCGTGCGCGCGCCGGTGCCCAGGTCGACGCGGTACAAGTCGTGCCACTGCGGATCGCGATCGTTCATGCCCACCAGCAGTGCATCGGGATGCCGATGGCTGATGCCCACCACCTGTGCGGTGGTCTTGGGAAACGGCGTCAGGTCGCGGCTGCGTCCGCTGTCGATGTCGACGGCGAACAGATGGAAGTCCTCGTCGCCGCCGGTGTCGCGCAGGTACAGCAGCGTGCCGGGCTGGTAGGACCAGAAATAGTCGCGGATGCCGCGCGCCGCATCCTGGGTGACCGCCTTCGCCGCGCCCGGGTCATCGGCTGGCGCCACCCAGACGTTCATCGTGCCGTCCACCGGCGCCAGCCAACTCAGGTAGCGGCCGTCGGGGCTGAGCTGCACACCGGCGCGTTCGGGATTGCCGAACAGCGCAGCGCGCGGAATCAGCGCCACATCGTCCAGCGATACCGGCTTGGCGGTGGGTGCGGCCGGCGTCCCGGCGACGGTATCGGTGGGCGGACGGTCGCCGCAGGCGGCAAGACCCATCGCGACCGCGGTCGCGAGCAACAGGTGGCGCATCAGAGATCCCCAGGTGACGGATGTGTCGCGCATGACGCTAGCGGGGCGGCGAGCGCGAGATGTTGGCTTCGCGTTAAAGCGCAGGGGTGACCGATGGCAGGGGGCGAGGCCTGCTTGTGCGTCGCGTCGCTAGCTGTGTAAAGCCAGCACGTTGTTCACAGTTATCGGAATTCTGGAGATAGGCGGGTTGTAGCCGAGGCTGGCATGGGGTCGATGCCAGTTGTAGGTGTGCAGCCAGTG